>CAZEFK010000051.1:0-36610 GCA_964511405.1 uncultured Comamonadaceae bacterium
CTTGGCCAAGCCGAGCATGTTGATGGCGCCATGGACCGAGGTCTTGGTCGTCTGGACCGGATCGAACTGATAATGCACCGGCGAGGCCGGGCAGGCGAGGTTGTAGATTTCGTCGACCTCGACATAGAGCGGGAAGGTCACGTCGTGGCGCAGCACCTCGAAGTGCGGATTGTCCATGAGGTGCACGACATGGGCCTTCTGGCCGGTAAAGTAGTTGTCGACGCACAGGACGTCGTGGCCGAGCTGCAGCAGCCGCTCGCACAGGTGCGAGCCGAGAAAGCCGGCGCCGCCGGTAACCAGGATGCGCTTGCGGGTAAGCATCGGGGCAATGAAACCTTGGCTGGAGCGAATGCAATCAACCGCATGGCGGCGGCGACCGGTGGCACCCTAGCACCCGCCGGCGGCCGCGATCCAGCTACAGCCAAGACGGTTTACCGAGAGTTAATCACCGTCCGTGGCAACCCCGCCGCCCAACCGCGCCCGATCGCTGGATTCCGGCGCTCCCGGCGCAGCCGGCGGATTAACAATCGATATGGTGCAGCAGACCAACGCGTCGATTATACGTAGCGCTGGCTCCCGAAGCCGTTCCGCCTCCTCGAGCCGCCTTTTCCCGTTGCCTCGCCCGCCCCCCGCGGGCCCACGCCCTGGGTCTGCCGATCATGAGCCGCGACACCGCCAGCCTGCCGACCGATCACCACCCGCTCGTCCTCGGCTTCCTGCGCGCAGCGGATGTCGCCGTCGTCGCGGTGTCGGCAGTGATCGCCTACTGGCTCAGGCACGACACCCTCAGCATGCCCTATTACTACGTGGTGTCGATCGCGCTGGCCTGCGCGCTCACGCTCAATGTCATGCATGGGGCGCGGATCTACAGCTGGCCGGTGGTCGAGCGCCTGCCCTGGCTGATGCTGCGCATGGTGATCGGCTGGGTCGGCGTCCTGCTGATGCTGCTGACGTTGGCCTATTTCACCCGCACCTCGGACTGGTTCAGCCGGGCCTGGGTGGTGATGTGGCTGGCCCTGTCGGTGGTCGGCTTCGGGCTGGTGCGGCTGATCACGGTCGTCCAGCTATGGCGGTGGCGCAGCCGCGGCGACCTTAGGGTCAATGTCGCGGTGGTCGGCGCCCGCGACCTGGGTCGCGCCGTGGTGCGCCAGCTGCGCGGCCTGCATCCCGAGGACATCCGCCTCGTCGGCGTGTTCGACGATCATTTGCCGATCGATGTCGAGATCGAGGGCGTACCGGTGCGCGGCACCGTCGACGACCTGATCGAGACGGCGCGGCGCGAGCGCATCGACGAGGTCATCCTGGCCATGGTCGACCGCTCGAGCGAAGAGGTCGAGCAGGTCATCGCCAAACTCCGGCCGCTGCCGATCAACACCAAGCTGTGCGCCCACTCGCTGCGCTTCAACCTGCCGGTGCGCGGCTTCGCCAGCTTCGCCGGCCTGCCGCTCCTGTCCGTGCTGGAACGGCCCCTGACCGGCTGGAGCAAGGTCGGCAAGACGATCGAGGACCGGCTGCTGGGCGCCGCCCTATGCCTGGTGCTGCTGCCGGTGATGGGCCTGATCGCCCTGGCGGTGAAGCTGGACAGCCCCGGCCCGGTGCTGTTCCGGCAGCGGCGCTACGGCTTCAACAACAATGAGATCACGGTCTTCAAGTTCCGGTCGATGGCGCACGACGCCGACCCCGATCCCAGCGTCCCCCAGGCCCGCCGCAACGACCCCCGGGTGACCCGGGTCGGCGCCTTCCTGCGCCGGACCAGCCTGGACGAGTTGCCGCAACTGTTCAACGTGCTCAGAGGCGAGATGTCGCTGGTCGGGCCCCGCCCCCATGCGGTCGCCCACAACGAGCGCTATGCCCAGGTGATCGACGGCTATCTCGGCCGCCACCGGGTCAAGCCCGGCATCACCGGCTGGGCCCAGGTCAACGGCCTGCGCGGCGAGACCGACACGCCCGAGAAGATGCGCATGCGCGTCCAGTACGACCTGTTCTACATCGACAACTGGTCGCTGCTGTTCGATCTGAAGATTCTGGCAATGACCGGAATGGTAGGATTCGTCAACAAAAACGCCTATTAAATCCCCTGGACCGGAGTGTCGGCCGGGCGCGGCGGGGAGTAGCTCAGGATGATGGACAAGGGGGGTCGGATCGGCGCGGGTGCAATGGCGGCGGCGACGTCGCAGCGGCGCCCGCTGGAGCCGCTCAGCGGCCAGGACCAGCAGCTGATGGACTACATGGATTTCCTGGAGCGGCACAAGACGGGCCGCCGGGCGATCCATATCCATCTATCCAAGCTGCAGCCCCAGAACCGCCGCGACCAGAACCTCCGGATCGCTGTCGCCACCTTCGAAGACCTGGTCAAGCAGCATGACGGCCAGATCTTCCTGCTGTCCAACGGCGACATGGTCTTCGTGGCCAAGGTCGGCACTGCGGCCGACATCGACGCCGCCGTCAACCGGGTCCGCTTCCTGTTCTCGGAAGATCCGCTGGCCCAGTACGACATCACCGAGGCCGGGCAGTTCTGCACCTGGTATGCCCTGGAGACCCAGTACCAGACCTTCTACCAAGTGGTGAAGCGGCTGCACGCCGACGCCGACGCCAAGCGCCGCGCCGCGGCGCAAGCGGCTGCGGCGGCCGGCGACAAGGGTGCCTCCCGCACGCGCCATCCGCTCGAGCCGGCGCTTCTGGGCAAGCTCGAAACCTTGCTGTCCCGCACCGACCTATCGAACCTGATGCGGCGCCAGCCGGTGGTCGCGGTGACGCCGTCGGGCTCGGTCCAGCCGGTGTTTCGCGAGCTGTTCATCTCCATCGCCGACCTGCAGAACACGGTCGTGCCCGACGTCGATCTGTTCTCCGACCAATGGCTGTTCCAGCGCCTGACCCAGACCCTGGACCGGCGCATGCTGTCGCTGATGACGCGCAACGACGACGCCACGCTGTCGAGCGCGTTCAGCCTAAACCTCAACGTCTCGACCATCCTGAGCCCGGAGTTCCTGGCCTTCGACAAGGCGGTGAAGTCGACCTCGCGCAACTCGGTGCTGATCGAGATGCAGAAGATCGACATCTTCGCCGATCTCGGCGCCTTCATGTTCGCCCGCGACTTCCTGCGCGAGCGGGGCTACAAGATCTGTCTGGACGGCCTCAACTTCCTGATGCTGGGCTTCATCGACCGCGAGAAGCTGGGGCTCGACCTGCTCAAGGTCATGTTCAGCCCCGAGATGACGATCGACCAAGTCGGCAAGGGCCGCCACCTGATGCGGGAGTATGTCGACCGCTGCGGACGCGCCCGCATCATCCTGAGCCGCGTCGAAGACGACGTCCAGCTCCAGTTCGGTCACAGCATGGGCATCACCCTGTTCCAGGGCCGCCACTTGGACTCGCTGGTCGGCCCGGCACGATCGACACCCGCCGCGTTCGGCAGCGCCCGCCGATAGCCCGTGCCGGGCGCGCCACGCCGCGCCCGGGGCGCCGCGCCGCTATCCGCGCGGCGCGTGCTTGGCCAGGATCCGCTGCAGGGTCCGGCGGTGCATGCGCAGGCGGCGGGCGGTCTCGGAGACGTTCCGCTCGCACTGCTCGAACACGCGCTGGATATGCTCCCAGCGCACCCGCTCGGCCGACATCGGCAGCTCCGGCGGCGGCGGCAGAGCGCCATCGGCCAGCAGCGCCGCCTCGATCGCATCGGCATCGGCCGGCTTCGGGAGATAATCGACCGCGCCGGCCTTGACCGCGGCGACGGCGGTGGCGATGGCGCCGTAGCCGGTCAGCATGACGATGCGGGTCGCCGGCTGGACGCTGCGCAGCGCCTGCACCACGTCGAGGCCGCTGCCGTCGGCCAGCCGCAGGTCGACCACCGCGTAGTCGGGCGGCTGCTCCTGGGCGGCGGCGATGCCCGCGGCGACGCTGTCGGCGGTGCGGACCTCGAAGCCGCGCCGCTCCATGGCGCGCGCCAGCCGGTTCAGCAGCGGCTGGTCGTCATCGACGATCAGCAGCCGCTTGGTGGCGGGGGGCGCGGCACGCGTCGTGCCGGCGGTGGACGACGTTCCGGCGGTGGACATGGTCGGAATTCTCCCGTTCCCTTCGGCCGAGGCCTTGGTCTGGACCGCTCGCGCGATCCCGGCGCCAGGCGTCGGAATCGCGCGCGACGATATTACCTCGCTTCTATGTCGGCGCGCCGCCATCGAATCGCAACACGCGCCCCCGTCTGCGGCGGCGCCGCCCCCGGCTCGCCGCTGTCCTGGCGGTTGGCAATCACCACGCGGGCCCGGGTCCGGCTCAGCAGCGTGGTGGCGATGAACATGCCCAGGCCCATGTGCGATTGCTGGCCGGCGCGCGTCGAAATATAGGGCTCGCCGAAGCGCGCCCGAACCTGCGGCGGGAATCCGGGCCCATCGTCCTCGACCACGACCGACACCTGGCGCTCCGACCAAGCCAACGTCACCACCACCGTTGAACGGGCGAACTGGGCTGCGTTGACCAGGAAATTCTCGACGCCGTGCATGATCTCGGGCCGCCGCAGCACCAGCGGCTCGGTCGAACCGTCCAGCGCCTCGCGCCGAATCACCACGTCGACGTCGGGATTGTGCAGGCCTTCGACCAGCTCATCGATCAGGGCGCCCAGCGGCGGCGACTCGAACGGCGCACCGCCGTCGGTGTCGGGATCGAAGGCGAGCTCGGCCAGGATATCCCGGCAGCGCGCGCTCTCGCTGAGCAGCAGGTCGACGTCCTCCTTCAGCGGGCTGTCGGGCGGCAGGTCGCGGTCGAGTTCGCGCGCGACCACGGCGATGGTGCCGAGCGGGCTGCCCAGGCGATGGGCGACCGCCGCCGCCAGGCCCCCCAGCGCCGACAGCCGCTGCTCGCGCGCCAACGACCACTGGGTGGTGGCCAGCGCGCTGGCCATGCGATGGGCCTCGGTCGAGACCCGCCCGACATAGGCGGCGATGAAGCCGGTGGCGACGATCAGCGCTGTCCACAGCCCGATCAGGTAGCGGGTGGGCAGGGTGAAGCCGGCGGCCTCCCAGGGCAGCGGCTGGTACATGAGCGCCAGCACGCTGAAGGCCACGCAGGTGAGCGCCGACAGCACGATGGTGAAGGTCGACGACAGGATCGTCGCCGACACCGTGACCGGCGCCAGCATCAGGATGGCGAAGGGGTTCTGCAGGCCCCCGGTCAGGAACAGGAGCGCCGACAGCTGGACGATGTCGTAGCCCAGATGGAGCGCCGCCTCGAACTCCGACAGCCAGCTGCCGCTCCGGCGGGTAAACGACAGGAACAGGTTGACCACCACCGAGGCGAAGATCAGCGCCAGCCAGACGGCCAGCGCCAGGGGATTGTCTAGCCACAAAACCACCCCGCCCAGGCCCACCCCCTGGCCCACGACGCCGACCCAGCGCAGCGACAGCAGCGTGCGGACGCGGACGCCGCGCCGCAGCAGCATCTCGGTCTCGGTCGGCGGTTCGGGCTCGCGCCCGAGCTCCCCCAACGCCATCGCCCGGTCCGAGGCGCCGGGCGCGGGATCGGTCACCGCACCCATGGCACAGGTCCCTCCGTCTCGACCAGGCCAATCCGGCCACGCTCGCGCGCGCGTCCCGCCAGGTCAACGGTGCGCGTGCCGCAGCGTTTCCGGGCGGGAGACACGCTCCTAAGCCGGTCCGCTGACCGCCGCCTCGGCGAAGGTCGCCATGCCGCCGTGGCAGGCGAGCGCCGCCCGCAGCACCGCGATCGCGAGCGTGGCGCCCGAGCCCTCGCCCAGGCGCATGCCCAGATCGAGCAGCGCCGGCTTGCCCAGCCGCTCGATCAGCCGCGCATGCCCGGGCTCGCTCGAGCAGTGCGCGACCTGGGCATGGTCCAGCGCCCGCGGATCGAGCGCGAACAGCACCGCCGCCGCCGCCGTGCAGACGAAGCCGTCCAGCAGCACGGGCGTGCGCGCCAGGCGGGCCGCCATGATCGCGCCGACGATCGCGGCCAGCTCCAGGCCGCCGACCGCGGCCAGCCAATCCAGCCCGTCGCGGCAGGCCGGCCGATGCCGCGCGACCGCAGCCTCGACCGTCCGGCGCTTGGCCTCGAGCGCCGACCCGACGACGCCGGTGCCGGGGCCCACCCAGTCGGCGGCGGCGCCGCCGAACAGCCCCAGGCACAGGGCCGCCGCCGAGGTGGTGTTGGCGATCCCCATCTCGCCCACGGCCAGCACGTCGAGGCCCGGCTCGACCGCCATCATGCCATAGGCGATGGCATGGGCGCAGGCCGCCTCGCTCATCGCCGGCCCGTCCACGAAGTCGGCCGTCGGGTGATCGAGGTCCAGCTCGTAGACCCTAAGGTCGGCGTCGACGGCCCGGCACAACTGGTTCACGGCGGCGCCGCCACGCACGAAGTTCTGGACCATCTGCGCCGTCACCGCGGCCGGATAGGCGGAGACCCCCCGCGCGGCGACCCCGTGATTGCCGGCAAACACCACCGTGCGGGGGCGTCGGATCTCGGGCTTGTCGCCCCGGCCCGACCAGGTCGCGTACCAGGCGGTCAGGTCCTCCAGCCGGCCCAGGGCGCCGGCCGGCTTGGTCAGCTGGGCCTCGCGCGCCGCCGCCACCGTCGCGGCTTCGAGGTCGGGCCCGGGAAACGCCCGTAGCACGCTGTGGATCTCGGCAAAGCTGGTAACCGGGGCCGCTGCCGCGGTGCCGGGGACGTCGATCTTAGGCATAGGGGGCATAGGCCTTTCGCTCGAAGGCCGCGAAGGTATGCCGGCGGCACCCGCGGCGACAAGGCATCCCGGACCGACGCCGCGGTCATCGACCGGCTGATCCGGCGCAGGCATACTGCGCCCGCTGTGCTGCCCTCGCCTGCCCCCTTGCTCCCGCCCGACCGTTTCGGCGCCCAACAGTGACCGGCTGGCTGGATGACGTGGCGGCGGCCGCGCGGCTGCTGACGCGACTGCCTCTCCCCGAGCGTCCGGGCGCCGACTTCGGCCGCGCCGTCCGCGCGTACCCGGTGATCGGCGCCCTGATCGGCGTGGCCGGCGCCGGCGCCTTGCTGGCGGCGCGACGCGCGAGCGTGCCGCCCATCGCGGCCGAGCTGATTGCGGTGGGCATCGTTGCCGCGCTCACCGGCGGCCTGCACGAGGACGGCCTGGCCGATTGCTGCGACGGCTTCGGCGGCGGCCGCGACCGCGCGACCAAGCTGACGATCATGCGCGACAGTCGAATCGGGAGCTTCGGCGCCTTGGCGCTGATCCTGTCGGTGGGCGTACGCGCCGCGGCGCTGGCGGCCCTGCCGAATGCCCTGGTGCTGCCGGCGCTGGTCGCCGCCCATGCCGGCAGCCGCGCCCTGCTGGCCGCCGTGGTCGGACTGCTGCCGCCGGCGCGGGCCGACGGCATGGGGGCGGCGCTCGGACGCCTGCCGGTTCCGGTCCAGGCCACCGCCGGCGGCCTCGGACTGCTGCTGGTGATCGGCCCGCTCGGCTGGCCCGACGGGGCCCGCGCCGCCGTGGCCGGCAGCCTTGCCGGGCTGGCCGCGGCGGCTTGGGCCTGGCGGCAGATCCGCGGCTTCACGGGCGACGTGCTGGGGCTGGTCCAACAGGTCGCCGAAGCCGCGGTCCTGACCGCGGTCGGCGCCGGGGTCGGCCCGTGAACCAGACTGGGGAGACGCGCTGGTGGTGGGTCCGCCATGCGCCCGTGACCGGCCCGTCGATGCTGCATGCCCCCGATGCGCCGGCCGACCTCGACGATGAGCGGCGGATTCGCCGGCTGCGCCGGATCCTGCCGATCCAGGCCGTGTGGGTGACCAGCGACATGCGCCGCGCCTGGCAGACGGCGGCGGTGCTGAGCGACGGTCCGGTCACCCGCATCCCCGATCTGGCCGAGCAGGATTTCGGCGCCTGGACCGGTGAGCTGCATGACGATCTGTGGACCGGCGGCGACACCGAATACCGGCAATTCTGGGAGGCGCCGGCCGACGCCACGCCGCCGGCCGGCGAAAGCTTCGTCGCCATGTGCCTGCGCGTGGCGGCCACGGTCGAGCGCCTGACCGACCTTCATCACGGCCAGGACGTGGTCGCGGTCGCCCATGCCGGCACCGTGCGCGCGGCGCTGGCGCTGGCCCTGGGCCTGGCGCCCGAGCGGGCACTGCAGTTCGTGATCGAGCCCTGGTCGGTCACGCGCATCGACCGCGTCGCCAGCAGTTGGCGGGTCTCACGGGTCAACGGCTGACCGATCGCCGCCCTTGCCTCCGGCGCAACACGCTCCTAGGGTGCCGCTTGGACGAGACAGGGAAGTCTGGAGCGGCATCCGGCCGCCAACCAGCGCTGCCCCCGCAACTGTAGCGGCCGAGGACCGGCCTCGACGCCACTGACCGTACCGGATCCAGTCGGGTCCGACGGTCGGGAAGGCAGCCGGTCCGCCGAAGCCGCAGCCAGGAGACCTCCTCGTCCGCAGCAGGGCGCACGCCTCGGGCGGAGGATGATGGCGACGAATGTGGACCAGGCGGCGCTGCCGCCGGTGACATTGATTCTCGGCGGCGCCCGATCGGGCAAGAGCCGTCAGGCCGAGCAGCTGGTGGCTGCGGCTGGGACGGGGCTCTATGTGGCGACGGCGGAGGCCGGCGACGCCGAGATGGCGGCGCGCATCGCCCAGCACCGGGCCCGCCGCGGCGCCGGCTGGACCACGGTCGAGGCGCCGCTCGATCTGGCCGGGTGCCTGGCCGGCCCGCTCGACGCCGATGCCGTGCTGGTCGACTGCCTGACCCTGTGGCTGTCCAACCTGATGGCCGCCGCCCGCGACGTCACCCGGGAAACCGAGCGGCTGCTCGGCGCCCTGCCGGCGGCCCGCCCGGTGGTCTTCGTCTCCAACGAGGTCGGGCTCGGCATCGTGCCTGAGAACGCCCTCGCCCGCGCCTTCCGCGACCATGCCGGCCGGCTGCACCAGCAGCTCGCCGCCCGCGCCGACCGCGTCCTGCTGATGGTCGCCGGCCTTCCCCTGACCGTGAAATAGGACCGCCATGGCCGCCAAGATCCCTGCCACCGTCGTCACCGGGTTCCTCGGCGCCGGCAAGACCAGCCTGCTGCGCCACCTGATCGAGACCGCCCAGGGCCGGCGCCTGGCCTTCATCATCAACGAGTTCGGCGACCTGGGCATCGACCGCGGCATCCTGGACGGCTGCGGCGCCGAGTGCGCCGACCGCATCCGCGAGCTCGCCAATGGCTGCATCTGCTGCACCGTCGCCGACGACTTCGTGCCGACCCTGCTGGGCCTGATCGACCGGCCCGACCCGCCCGACCACATCGTCATCGAGACCAGCGGCCTGGCGCTGCCCAAGCCGCTGGTCCAGGCGTTCAACTGGCCGGGCCTGCGCACCCGGGTCACGGTCGACGGCGTGGTTGCCGTGATCGACGGGCCGGCGGTCGCCGCCGGCCGCTTCGCCGACAGCCCGGAGGCCGTGGCGGCCCAGCGCGCCGCCGACCCGACCCTCGACCACGACTCGCCGCTGGCCGAGCTGTTCGAGGACCAGCTCGCCTGCGCCGACCTGGTGGTGGTCAACAAGGCCGACCTGATGGCCGACGGCGACCGGCGGGCGATCGACACCGTGCTCGACGCCGAGCTGCGGCCGGGCGTCAAGCGGATCGCCGCCAGCCATGGCCGGCTGCCGGCGTCGGTGGTGCTGGGCCTGGACGCCGCCGCCGAGGACGACCTGGCGGCCCGGCCGTCGCATCACGACCAAGGCGAGCACGACCATGACGACTTCGAGAGCTTCGTCGTCGCGTTCGGCGCCGTCGCCGACCCGGCCAGCCTGGCCGAGCGCCTGGCCGCCCTTGCGGCCGAGCACGACATCCTGCGCGTGAAGGGGTTCGTGGCGGTCGACGGGGTCGAGCGACGCTGCGTGGTGCAGGGTGTCGGCCCGCGCATCGAGCGCTATTTCGACCGCCCGTGGCGGCCGGACGAGACCGTGGCCAGCGCCCTGGTCGTGATCGGCTTGAAGGGATTGGACCGCGCGCGGATCACCGCCGCGCTCGCCTGATGCACCTGCTCAACGCCGCCCGGCCCGCGCGCGACGACGCGGCGGCGGTCGACCTCGGCCAGTCGCCCGGCGAGATCGTTCTGCTGTCGGCCGCGGACAGCGACCTCGCCTGCCTGGCCGCCGCCCGCCGCCGCTTACCCGCCGACTTCCCGGCGGTGCGGCTGGCCAACCTGCTGCGGCTCGGCCATCCCCTGTCGGTCGATCTCTATGCCGACGCGGTGCTGGCGCGGGCCCGGCTGGTGGTGGTGCGGCTGCTCGGCGGTGCCGGCTACTGGCGCTACGGCGCCGAGCGGCTGGCGGCGCTCGGCCGCCGCGGCGTCGCCGTCGCCCTGCTGCCGGGCGACGAGCGGCCGGACCCCGAGCTGGCCGACGCATCGACCCTGCCGCCCGAGGCGCTCACGCGGCTGTGGCGTTACGGACTGGAGGGCGGTGTCGACAATGCCGAACAGTGCCTGCGCTATGCCGCCCACCTGATCGGCCGCGACTGGTCCTGGCGCGAGCCCGCGCCGCTGCCACGGGCCGGGCTGCTGCCGCAGCCCGAGGCCGCCGGGCCCGACGTGCCGATCCTGTTCTACCGGGCGCTGCTGCAGTCGGGGAACCTGGAGCCCGTCGAAGCGCTGGCCGCGGCCCTGCGCGCGCGCGGCCTGGCCCCCCGCCCGGCTTACGTCCACAGCCTCAAGGACCCGGCGGCGCGGCCGCTGCTGGAGCAGCTGGTCGCGGCCCGGCCGGCGGCGATCGTGGCGACCACCGGCTTCGCCATCGGTGAACCCGGCCATCCGCTGAGCGATCCCGGCTGTCCGGTGCTGCAAGCGGTGTTCGCGGGCGGCGATCGCGACGACTGGGCCGCGGGCAGCCGCGGCCTGGGCCCGCGCGACATCGCCATGGCGGTGGCGCTGCCGGAGCTGGACGGCCGTGTCCTGACCCGCGCCGTGGCCTTCAAGCGCGCCCATGCCCGCGACCCGCTGTGCGAGATCGAGCTGGCGACGCTGGAGCCCGAGCCGTCGCGCATCGCCGCCGCCGCCGACATCGCGGCCGGCTGGGCCCGGCTGGCCGCGGCGCCGCCGGCCGAGCGGCGGGTCCTGCTGGTGCTGGCCAACTATCCCAACCGCGACGGCCGCATCGGCAACGGCGTCGGCCTGGACACCCCGGCCTCGGCCGCGGCGATCCTGGCCGCCATGGCCGCGGCCGGCTATCGGGTGGACGAGGCCCCCGCCGACGGCGCGGCGCTGATGGCGCGGCTGACGGCCGGCCCGACCAACGACCTGGCCGCGCGCGCCACCCGGTCCGGCGGGATCGCCTGGCCGCTGGACGCCTATCGGCACGCCTTCGCCCGCCTGCCCCAGGCCGCCCGGGCGGCGGTGCTGGCGCGCTGGGGGGCGCCGGAGGCCGATCCCCATGTCCAGGACGGCGCCATTCGGATCGCCGGCTTCCGCGCCGGCAACGCCGCCGTCCTGATCCAGCCGGCGCGCGGCTACAACATCGATCCCGCCGCCAGCTACCACGACCCCGCGCTGGTGCCGCCGCACGGCTACCTGGCCGCTTATCTGTGGGCCCGGCACGGCTTCGATGCCCACGCCGTCGTCCATGTCGGCAAGCACGGCACCCTGGAATGGCTGCCCGGGAAGTCGCTGGCGCTCTCCGAAGACTGCTGGCCCGAGGCCGTCGGCGGCCTGCTGCCCAATCTCTATCCGTTCATCGTCAACGACCCCGGCGAAGGCACCCAGGCCAAGCGCCGGACCCAGGCGGTGGTGGTCGACCACCTGACGCCGCCGCTGACCCGGGCCGAGATCTATGGCGCTCTAACCGAGCTGGAGCAGCTGGTCGATGAGTACGTCTCGGCCTCCGGCCTCGACCCGCGGCGGCTGCCGCATCTGGCCGCCGAGATCGTCGACCGGGTCGACCGCGCCGGCCTGGCCGCCGACTGTGGGATCGTGCCGGGCGAGCCGCTGGCGCAGCAGCTGACCAAGCTCGACGGCTTCCTGTGCGACGTGAAGGAGCTGCAAATCCGCGACGGCCTCCACGTCTTCGGCACCAGCCCCACGGGCAGCCAGGCGGCCGATCTGCTGGTCGCGCTGGCCCGCAGCGGCGACGGCCTGACCCGGGCGCTGGCCACCGACCTGGCGCTTGACTTCGACCCGGTGACCGCCGACTTGGCCGCAGCCTGGACCGGCCCGCAGCCTGATGTGCTGGCCGGCCCGGAGCCCTGGCGCATCGCCGGCGACACCGTCGAACGGCTGGAGCAGCTGGCGCAGGCGCTGGTCGCCGGCCGGCAGGCGGCCGACCCGGCCTGGACCCGCACCCGCGCCGTGCTGGACCGCATCGAAACCACCCTGCGCCCGGCGGTCGCGGCCTGCGGCCCGGCCGAGATCCGCGGCTTGCTGGCCGGCCTCGACGGCCGCTTCGTGCCGCCCGGGCCGTCCGGCGCGCCGACCCGCGGCCGCACCGACGTGCTGCCGACCGGCCGCAACTTCTACTCGGTCGATACCCGCGCCGTGCCGACGCCGGCGGCCTGGGCGCTGGGCTGGCGCTCGGCGCAGGAGCTGGCCGAGCGCCATCTGCAGGACACCGGGCGGCCGCTCCGGGCCGTGGCGCTGACCAGCTGGGGCACCTCGACCATGCGCACCGGCGGCGACGACGTCGCCCAGGCCCTGGCGCTGATGGGCGTGCAACCGACCTGGGACCCCGGCAGCCACCGCCTGACCGGGTTCGAGATCCTGCCCGCCGGCGTGCTGGACCGGCCGCGGGTCGACGTCACCCTGCGCGTCTCGGGTTTCTTCCGCGACGCCTTTCCCAGCCTGATCGACCTGGTCGACCGCGCCGCGCGCGCCGTCGCGGCGCTGGACGAGCCAGAGGCGGTCAATCCCCTGGCCGCCGCCGTGGCCGAGGCCCGGGCCCGGCTGGAGGCCGAGGGCGTCGACCCGGCAACCGCGCAGCGCCGGACCGGCGCCCGCGTCTTCGGCAGCCAGCCCGGCAGCTACGGCGCCGGGCTGCAGGCGCTGATCGACGAGGGTGGCTGGCGCGACGCCGGCGACCTGGCGGCCGCCTATATCGCCTGGGGCGGCTATGCCTATGGCAGCGACGGCGACGGCGGCGCGATGGACCGCGGCTTCGACGGCGTCCAGCTCAGCGACCGCCTGGCCCGCATCGACGCGGTGCTGCACAACCAGGACAACCGCGAGCACGACCTGCTGGACAGCGACGACTATTACCAGTTCGAAGGCGGCCTGGCCGCCGCCGCCGCCGCCGTCCAAGGGGCGCCGGTGCCGGTCTGGCATGCGGACCATTCGGTGCCGGAGCGGCCGCGCATCCGCAGCCTGGCCGCCGAGATCGCCCGGGTCGTGCGCGGCCGCGCCGCCAACCCGAAATGGCTGGCCGGGGTCCGCCGCCACGGCTACAAGGGCGCGGCCGAGATGGCGGCGACGGTCGACTATCTGTTCGCCTTTTCCGCCACCACCGGCGCCGTCGCCCCCGCCCATTTCGAGGCCGTGTTCCGCGCCTATCTCGACGACCCGGCCAACCGCGCCTTCCTGGCCGACAGCAACCCCGCGGCCCTGCGCGAGATCGCGGCGCGCTTCGCCGAGGCGATCCGGCGCGGCCTGTGGCGGCCCGGCGCCAACGACGTGCGGACGATTCTAGCCGACTGCGGCGCGGAGGTGCCATGACCGACGAGACCGACGACACCGACGCCCGCCACGCCGAGAAGATGGCCAAGCGCAAGGCCGTCCGCGACCGCATGATGGCCGACAAGACCATCGAGAAGGGCCTGCTGATCGTCCACACCGGCCCGGGCAAGGGCAAGTCGACGGCAGCCTTCGGCATGGCGATGCGCTGCATCGGCCACGGCCTGCCGGTCGGCATCGTCGGCTTCGTCAAGGGGGCCTGGACCTCGGGCGAGCGCGCCGTGTTCGAGCGCTTCCCCGACCTGGTCGACATCCGGATCATGGGCGAGGGCTTCACCTGGGAGACCCAGGACCGCCAGCGCGATATCCGCGCCGCCGAGGCCGCCTGGGCCGAGGCGCAGGCGATGATGGCGAGCGGCCGCTACCGCCTGCTAATTCTCGACGAGCTGAACATCGTCCTGCGCTACGACTACCTGCCGGTGGCGCCGGTCGTGGCGGCGCTGGCCCAGCGGCCGCCGATGCTGCATGTCGTGGTCACCGGCCGCAACGCCAAGCCGGAGCTGATCGAGGCGGCCGACCTGGTGACCGAGATGGCCTTGGTCAAGCATCCCTTCCGGGCCGGCGTGAAGGCCCAGCAAGGCATCGAGTTCTGAGAGGAGCCCGCCGCATGCTGACCCGCCGCGCCGTCGTCGTGCTCACCGCCGCCAGCCTGGTCGCGCCGCTGCCGGCGCTGGCGGTCACGGAACAGCAGGACATGGTCGACCGGGCGCGGCTGGTGGTCGAGGAGATCCGGCACGACCCCAACCTCACGGGCAGCGTCAACGACCTGCTGCGGCGCTGCCGCGGCGTGCTGGTGTTCCCGAACCTGATCCGCGCCGCCTTCCTGTTCGGCGGCGAAGGCGGGGTCGGCGTGCTGCTGGCCCGCGGCACCGACGGCAGCTGGAGCGCGCCGGCCTTCTACGGCATGGGCTCGGCCTCGTTCGGCCTGCAGGCCGGCGCCCAGACCGCCGAGGTGCTGTTCATCATCATGAGCGACGGCGCGCTCAACAAGATCATGACCAACGACGTCAAGCTGGGCGGCGACCTGTCGGTGGCGCTGGGCCCGATCGGCGCCGGGCTGCAGGCCAACACCACCACCAACCTCAAGGCCGACATCATCGCCTATGCCAAGACCGCCGGCCTGTATGGCGGGCTGTCGATCGAGGGCAGCATCATCGGCAGCCGCGAGTCGCAGAACCGCGCCTATTACGGGCCGGCCGCCACGCCGCGCGCGATCGTGGTCGAGCGCCGCTTCACCAATCCCGGAGCCGACGCGCTCCGCGCCGCCCTTGCCGAGCCCCGCTGACCCCGGGCGACGGCGCCCGCCGGCCCTGATGCTGCAGGGCACCGGCTCCGATGTCGGCAAGTCGCTGCTGGTGGCCGGGCTGGCGCGCGCCTATCGCCGCGCCGGTGTCGCCGTGCGCCCGTTCAAGCCGCAGAACATGTCGAACAACGCCGCGGTCACCGCCGACGGCGGCGAGATCGGCCGCGCCCAGGCGCTGCAGGCGCGCGCCTGCGGGGTGGCGCCGAGCGTGCACATGAACCCGGTGCTGCTGAAGCCCGAAGGCGAGACCGGGTCGCAGTTGGTGGTCCAGGGGCGCATGGCCGGCCGGGCCAGCGGCCGCGACTACCAGCGCCTGAAGCCCAGCCTGATGCCGGCGGTGCTCGACAGCTTCGCCCGGGTCGGCGAGGGCGCCGACCTGGTGCTGGTCGAGGGCGCCGGCAGCCCGGCCGAGATCAACCTGCGCCCGGGCGACATCGCCAACATGGGCTTCGCCGAGGCCGCCGATGTCCCGGTGGTGCTGGTCGGCGACATCGACCGCGGCGGCGTGCTCGCCAGCCTGGTCGGCACCGCCCTGTTGCTGGCGCCGTCCGACCGCGCCAGGCTGGCCGGCTACCTGATCAACAAGTTCCGCGGCGACCCGGCGCTGTTCGCGCCGGCGATCGGCATGGTCGCCGAGCGGTCCGGGCTGGCCTGCCTGGGCATCGTGCCCTGGTTCCCCGACGCCGCCCGCCTGCCGGCCGAGGACTCGGCCGGGCTGGAGCGCGCCGCGCCGGCCGAGCGGCGGCCGATCACCATCGCGGTGCCGCGGCTGCCGCGCATCAGCAACTTCGACGACCTGGACCCGCTGCGCGGCGAGCCCGACGTGGCCGTCCGGCTGGTGCCGCCCGGCGAACCGCTGGGCGACGCCGACCTCGTCCTGCTGCCGGGCTCGAAGGCCACGCTCGCCGACCTGGCGGCGCTGCGCGCCGAGGGCTGGGACATCGACCTCAAGGCCCATGTCAGGCGCCGGCGCCCGGTGCTGGGCCTGTGCGCCGGCTATCAGATGCTGGGCCGCCGGATCGCCGATCCCGACGGCATCGAGGGCCCGCCCGGCGCCGCCGACGGGCTCGGCCTGCTGGCGGTCGACACGGTCATGACCGGCGCCAAGGCGCTGCAGGCGGTCACGGGCGAAGCCGACGGCCAGCCGGTTGCCGGCTACGAGATGCATATCGGCCGTACCGCCGGCCCCGATACCGCCCGCGCCTGGGTCACGCTGGACGGCCGCCCCGACGGCGCGCGCTCGGCGGATGGGCTGGTCGCCGGCTGCTATGTCCATGGGCTGTTCGCGTCGGACCGCTTCCGCGCCGCGTTCCTGGCCGGCCTCCGCACCGGGCGGGTGGCCGAGACCGCCTATGAGGCGACGGTCGAGGCGACGCTGGATCGGCTGGCCGACCACGTGGCGGCGGCGATCGACCTCGATCGGCTGAGGAGCCTGGCGCGGTGACCGCCGCGCTCGACCTGTTAGTCCGACGGCAGCGCCAGCGGGGCGCCGCCGATCGCGAGCGCGGCGCCCAGCGCACCGATCAGCAGCAGCAGGCAGGCGACCACGAACAGCGCCAGGGCCCGCCCGATATCGCCGGCGGTCGCCCGCGCCCGGCCGCTGCCGATCCAGGGATCGTTGACCACCTCCGGCCCGTAGCGGCGCGGACCGGCCAGCGCCAGGTCGAGCGCGCCGGCCATCGCGGCCTCCGGCCAGCCGGCATTGACCGAGCGGTGCTTGTGGGCGTCGCGGACCATGGCGCCGACCGCGGCGACCGGCCGGCCACCCGGGACCGCAACCGCCGCCACCGCGATCAGCAGGCCGGCCAGGCGCGCCGACACCAGGTTGGCGAGGTCGTCCAGCCGCGCCGCAGCCTTGCCGAACATCCAGTACCGCTCGGAGCGATGGCCGATCATGCTGTCGCAGGTATTGAGCGCCTTGTAGCCCAGGATTCCGGCCGGCCCCGCCACCAGGTACCAGAAGGCCGGTGCCACCACGCCGTCGGAGAAGTTCTCGGCCAGGCTCTCGATCGCCGCCCGAGCGACGCCGTGCGCGTCCAGGCTCTCGGGATCGCGCCCGACGATCCGGGACACCGCGGCGCGGCCTTCGGCCAACCCCTGGTCGAGACCACGGCGGACGCGCCTGACATGGTCGAACAGGTCGCGCTGGGCCAGCAAGATGGCGACCAGAACGACTTCGATCGCCGCCCCCCAATCCACCGAGCGCGTGCGCGCGCCGATCGCCCAGCCCACCGCCGCCGCCAGCCCGACCGCCAGCAGGACCGTCGCGAAGCCGCGCGCCAGCCGCACCCGCGGCGTGCGCTCCGGGCCATTGAGGCGCCGCTCCAGCCCGGCGATCAGGCGGCCGATCACGACCACCGGATGCGGCAGCCGGCGCCACAGCCAGGGCGGGTCGCCGACCAGCCAGTCGAGCAGCAGGGCGGCGGCGAGGATCAGGCTTCGTTCCAGGATCATCGGCGCGACCTTGGCCGGTCGCGCTGGCCGAATCAATCGAGAGGGGTCCCGCTATGCATGACGTACCACTGAACGGCAACTCGGGAGGCCCCCCGGTCCTGGTCTGCGGCCACGGCAGCCGCGACCCGGAGGCCGTCGATGAGTTCCTGCGGCTGGCGGCAGGGCTCAGGCAGCACCTGCCCGGACGCACGGTCGAGAGCGGCTTCCTGGAGTTCGCCAAGCCGACCATTCGCGACGGGCTGGACACCCTGGCGGCCGCGGGCGCGCGCCACATCCTGGCGTTGCCCGGCATGCTGTTCGCAGCCGGCCACGTCAAGAACGACATCCCCTGGGAGCTGAACAGCTTCATGGCCGACCGGCCGGACGTCCGGGTCGAGTGCGGACGCGACCTGGCGATCGATCCCAAGCTGCTGCGCGCCGCCGCCGACCGCATCGTGGCGGCGCTGGCGCAGGCGCCGGCCGAGGTCGAGCGCAGCGATACGCTGCTGCTGGTGGTCGGGCGCGGCACCAACGATCCCGACGCCAACTCCAACATCGCCAAGATCGCGCGCATGCTGTGGGAGGGCCTGGGCTTCGGCTGGGCCGAGACGGCCTTCAGCGGCGTCGCCCACCCGCGCGTGACGGCGGGGCTGGAGCGCGCGGCGCGCCTGGGCTTCCGGCGGATCGTGGTGTTCCCGTACTTCCTGTTCACCGGCGTGCTGGTGAAGCGGATCTATGCCGAAGCCGACGCCGTCGCCGACGCCCATCCCGAGGTCGAGATCCTGAAGGCCGGCTATCTCAGCGACCACCCGCTGGTGCTCGAAGCCCTGATCGATCGGCTGGCGGAGATCGGCCGCGGCGAGAACGCCATGAACTGTCAGCTGTGCAAGTACCGCGAACAGGTGGTGGGCTACGAGGCCGCGGTCGGCAGCCCCCAGGCCGGCCATCATCACCATGTCCGCGGCATCGGCACCGACGCCGACCACCATCACGATCACGACCACGACCACGACCACGACCACGGGCATGACCATGACCACGGGCATGACCATGACCACGGGCATGACCATGACCACGGGCACCATCATCACGCGCACGAGCCCTAGGTGCTGTTCGACGCCTACATGATGGTGGACTGGAGCGCGGCGGGCGTGCCGCGCACCGGGCGGGACAGCATTTGGGTCCATGTCCTGGATGCGCGCGGCGACCGGCTGGCTCTGGACAACCCGGCAACCCGCACCCATGCGACTGATCTGATCGCCGACTGGGCGAAGCGGCTGGCCGCGCGCGGCCGGCGGCTGCTGGTCGGCTTCGACTTCCCGTTCGGCTATCCGGCCGGGCTGGCCGCCTGCCTCGGGACCGACGGCTGGCGCGCGGTGTGGGATCACCTGACGCGCGAGCTCGACGACCGCGACGACAACGCCAACGACCGCTTCCGCTTGGCCGCGGACCTCAACCGGCGGCTGTCCGATGGCCCGGCGCCGTTCTGGGGCTGCCCCGAGGCGGCGGCGGGCCCCTACCTCGCGAGCCGCCGCGCCGCCGCCGGCTGCGGCCTGCCCGCGCGGCGCGTGGTCGAACGCCGCGTCCCGTCGGCCTCGCCGACGTGGAAGCTCTATACGACCGGCAGCGTCGGCAGCCAGATGATCACCGGCATCCCGCGGGTGGCGGCGCTGCGCCGCGATCCCGAGCTGGCGCCAGTCACCCGGATCTGGCCCTTCGAGACGGGCCTCGCCGCGCCGGCGCGCGGCGTCGGCGTGGTGCTGGCCGAGATCTACCCATCGCTGGTGCCACCCGCCCGGCTGCCGGGCTTCCCCAAGGATGCCGGCCAGGTGGTGGCGATCGCCGAGCATTTCCGCGGCCTCGACCAGACCGGCCGGCTGGCGGCGGCCATGGCCGGCCCCAGCGACTTGGCCGCCGACGAGCGCCGGCTGGTCGAGACCGAGGAGGCCTGGATCCTGGGCGTCGGCGACCCCGAGCCGGCGCCCGAGCCGCCGCCGACCGACGCCGCCCAGATCTACCGTGTCAGCTTCGCCCGCGTGCGCGCGGCGACCGCGCTCGGCCATCTGCCGGGCGAGCTGCATCCCCTGGCGCTGCGCCTGGTGCACACCACGGCCGACCCGGCCATCGTCGAGGAGCTGGCCGCCGCCCCGGGCGCCGTCGCCGCCGCCCGCGCCGCGCTGGCATCGGGCGCGCCCATCCTCTGCGATGCCGAGATGGTGGCCGCCGGCATCACCCGACGGTTCCTGACGGCAGACAATCCGGTGCTGTGCCCGCTCAACGATCCGGCGGTGCCCGGACTCGCCGAACGCCTGGGCCTGACCCGGTCGGCCGCCGCGGTCGAGCTGTGGCGGCCGCACCTGGCCGGTGCCGTGGTGGCGGTCGGCAATGCCCCGACGGCGCTCGCCCGGCTGCTCGAGCTGATCGCCCGCGGTGCGCCGCGGCCGGCCGCGATCCTGGGGTTCGCGGTCGGGTTCGTGGGCGCAACCGAGGCCAAGGCGGCGCTGATGGCGCAACGCCGGGTGCCGTGGATCGCCCTCGGCGGCCGGCGCGGCGGCAGCGCCCTGGCGGCGGCGGCGGTCAACGCCCTGGCCCGCGGCGAGCCCGAGGACGTGGCGCCGTGACCGCCTGGCTGCATGTGGTCGGCCTCGGCGAGGACGGGCTGGACGGGCTCGGGCCCGAGGCGCGCGCCCGCATCGCCGCGGCCGAGGTGCTGGTCGGCAGCGCGCGCCACCACGCCCTGGTGCCCGACAGCCGCGCCGAGCGGCTGACCTGGGCCACTCCGCTCAGCCGCACCATCGCCGATATCCTGGCGTGCCGCGGCCGCCCGGTGGTGGTGCTGGCGACCGGGGACCCGCTCTGGTACGGCATCGGCGTCACCCTGCAGCGCCATCTCGACGCCGGCGAACTCGCGGTCCTGCCGGCAGTCGGCGCCTTCTCGCTGGCCGCGGCCCGCCTGGGCTGGCCGCTCGCCGAGACGCTGTGCCTGACCCTGCATGGCCGGCCGCTGGCGCAGCTCGCGCGGTATGCGGCGCCCGGGCAGCGCCTGCTGCTGCTGAGCCATGACGGCACGACGCCGGCGCATGTCGCGGCCCGGTTGGCCGGCCTGGGCTACGGGCCGAGTCCGATGACGGTGTTCGAGCATCTGGGCGGCCCGCTGGAGCGGCGGCTGGACGGCACCGCGGCCGCCTGGCCGCACGGCGCGGCCGCGGCCCTCAACACCATCGCGGTCGACTGCCGGCCGGCGTCGGGTGCCCGGCCGTTGCCGGCCATCCCCGGCCTGCCCGACGATGCGTTCCACCATGACGGCCAGCTGACCAAATCCCTGGTCCGCGCCGCCGCCCTGGCGCGCCTGGCACCGCTGCCCGGCCAGCGCCTGTGGGACGTGGGCGCCGGCGCCGGCTCGGTCGCCATCGAATGGCTGCGGGCGGCGGCGCGCACCGCGGCGATCGCCGTCGAGCGCCGCGCCGAGCGGATCGCCATGATCCAAGCCAACGCCGAAGCCTTGGGCGTGCCGGAGCTGACCGTCGTGGCCGGCGCCGCGCCCGCGGCGCTCGCGGGCTTGCCGCCGCCGGACGCCGTGTTCGTGGGCGGCGGCCTCACCGAACCAGGACTGATCGAGGCCTGCTGGGCGGCGCTGCCGGCCGGCGGCCGCCTGGTCGCCCATGCCGTGACCGTCGAGGGCGAGGCAACGCTGGCCGCCGCCCTCGGGCGCTGGGGCGGCGGCCTCACGCGCCTGGCCCTCACCGAAGCCCGCCCGCTCGGCCGCCGCCTGGCCTGGCGGCCGGCGCTGCCGGTAACCCAATGGACAATCGTGAAATCATGACCGGAACCGCATGGGGGTTGGGCATCGGGCCCGGCGACCCCGAGCTCATTACCCTCAAGGCCCTCAAGCGCCTGCAGGCCTGCCCGGTGATCGCCTACCCGGCGCCGGCCGGCGGCGCCAGCCTGGCCCGCGCCATCGCGGCGCCCCACCTGACGGGCGGCCAGGCCGAGATCGAGATCGCCGTGCCGATGGCGGTCGACCGCCATCCGGCCCGCGCCGTCTACGACCAGGCCGCGGCCCGGATCGGTGCCGAGCTCGACGCCGGCCGCGACGTCGCGGTGCTGTGCCAGGGCGACCCGTTCTTCTACGGCTCGTTCATGTACCTGTTCGGCCGGCTGGCCGACCGCTATCCGGTGGAGATCGTGCCCGGCGTGTCGTCGCTGATGGCCTGCGCCGCGGTGCTCCGGACGCCGCTGACCGCCCGCAACGACGTCCTGACCATCCTGCCGGCGCCGTTGCCCGAGGCCGACCTGGAAGCCCGGCTGGCCGCCACCGACGCCGCCGCGATCATCAAGCTCGGCCGCCACCTGGACAAGGTGCGGCGGATCCTGGCCCGGCTGGGCTTGGCCGACCGCGCCTGGTACATCGAACGCGCCGGCCTGCCCGACCAGGCCGTCCGGCCCTTGGCCGAGATCGCCGACGCGCCCTATTTCGCGATGGTGCTGGTGCACCGGCGCGGCAGCGCCCTGGCCGCGCCATGACCGGGACAGCGACCGAACCGGCGCTGATCTGCCTGACGCCTGCGGCGCTGGCGCTCGGCCGCCGGCTGCAGGCGGCGATCGGCGGCCGCGTGCATGCCACCGCCCGGGCCGGCGCCGGCGACATCGTGATCGCCGAGACGATACCGCACCTGCAGCAGCTGTTCCGCGCCGGCACTCCGATCGTCGGCCTGTGCGCGGCCGGCATCCTGGTCCGCGCGGTCGCCCCGGTGCTGGCCGACAAGCAGGCCGAGCCGCCGGTGGTGGCGGTCGCCGAGGACGGCAGCGCCGTGGTGCCGCTGCTGGGCGGCCATCGCGGCGCCAACGCCCTGGCCCGGGCGCTGGGCGCCGTGCTGGCGATCGTCCCTGCGATCACCACCGCGGGCGAGCTGCGCCTGGGCTTCGCGCTGGATGCGCCGCCGCCGGGCTGGCGGCTGTCGCAGCCCGAGCAAGCCAAGCCGCTGATGGCCGCGCTGCTGGCCGGGACACCCGTGGCGCTGGCCGCCGAGGTCGCGGTGGACTGGCCCGATCCCGCCGCCTTTACCCCCGGTGCCGCGCTGTCGGTGCCGGTCACCTGGCGGGCGGTCGACGGCTTTGCCCTGCACCCGCCGGTGCTGGCGGTCGGCGTCGGCTGCGAACGCGGCGCCGACCCGGCCGAGCTGACCGCCCTGGTCGACGGCGTGCTGGCCGAGCACGGCCTGGCGCCTGGCGCGGTCGCGCTGGTCGGGTCGATCGACCTCAAGGCCGACGAACCCGCGGTGCATGCCGTGGCCGAGCGTCTGGGCGCCCCGGCGCGGTTCTTCCCGGCCGCCCGACTGGCCGAGGAGGCGCCGCGCCTGGCCACGCCATCGGAGACCGTGCTGCGCGAGACCGGCTGCCCGGGCGTGGCCGAAGGCGCCGCCCTGGCGGCCGTCGGGCCGGGCGGCCGGCTGCTGGTGCCCAAGCGGCGCGGCCGGCGCACCACCGTCGCGGTGGCGGTCGCGGCGCAGCCGATCGAGGCGGCCACGCTGGGCCGGCCGCAAGGGCGGCTGGACGTGGTCGGCATTGGCCCCGGCGATGCCGGCAGCCGCACCGCCGACGCCGTAACGGCGCTGACCGCGGCCACCCGGATGGTCGGCTACGGCCTGTATCTGGACCTGGTGGCCGACCTGATCGGCGCGACGCCGCGGGTGGCCACGGCGCTGGGCCAAGAGACCGAGCGGGTCGATGCGGCGCTCGCGCTGGCGGCGGCCGGCGAGCGGGTGGCGCTGGTGTGCAGCGGCGATCCCGGTGTCTACGCCCTGGCCACCCTGGTCATGGAGCGCCTGGCCGGCACCGCCGACCCCGCCTGGCGCCGGGTCGCCGTCGGCATCGTGCCCGGCATCAGCGCCATGCAGGCCGCCGCGGCCCGGCTGGGCGCACCGCTCGGCCACGACTTCGCGGCCATCTCGCTGAGCGACCTGCTGACGCCCTGGCCCGCGATCGAGCGCCGCCTGGCCGCGGCGGCCGATGGCGATTTCGTGGTTGCCCTGTACAACCCGCGGTCGGAGCGGCGCGGCTGGCAGCTGGGCCGGGCGCTCACGATCCTGGGCGCCCGCCGGCCTGCGGACACGCCCGTGGCACTTGGGCGCAATCTGGGCCGCGCCGACGAGACCGTCGAGATCGCGACCCTGGCCAGCCTCGACCCCACCCAGGTCGACATGCTGACCCTGGTCCTGATCGGCAGCTCGACCACCCGGGCGTTCGCGCATGGCGGCCGGACCCGGCTGTATACCCCGCGCGGCTATGCCGCAAAGGCCAGCGCGCCGTCTTAAGCCCACTCGCGCTGCACGAGAAGATTCTTTTCTTTACATCGCTGGGTTAGCTATGCGTCGATCACCGTGGGCTTGCCGCGCAGGCAGCCTGCGGAGAGACGCTGATGACGGGTAGCCATGCGGCGCCGGGGCAGCCGGTGCGGTTGATCAGCATGCTGATGGTCCTGGCGACCACCAGCCAGCTGGCGCTATCGCTGATCACCCCGGCCCTGCCCAGCATCGGCCGCGATCTCGGCGCCGCCACGGCCGCCAGCTCGACGATCTCGGGGTTCCTGGCCGGCTACGGGGCCGGACAGCTGATCTATGGACCGCTGTCGGACCGGTTCGGCCGCCTGCCGGTGCTGTTCGTCGGGATGGCGCTGTTCATCCTGTTCAGCCTGGCTTGCGCCGCCGCGCCGACGCTGGGGCTGCTGCTGACCGGCCGTGTCCTGCAGGGTCTCGGCGCCGGTGCCTGTTTCGTGATGAGCCGGGCAATCGCCCGCGACCAGCTGGACGGCGCCGCGCTGACCCGGGCCCTGTCGTTGATCGCGATCGCCGGCGGGCTGGTGCCGGCGATCGGGCCGCCGGTCGGCGCCCTGCTGCTGGCCACGACCGGCTGGCGCGGCTGTTTCGTCACCATGGCGCTGTTCGGCGTGGTCCTGCTGATCAGCGCCCGGCTCTGGCTGCATGAGACCAACCACAGCCGGTTGGCGGGACTGCAGCCCGGCACGATCTTCGAGGCGTTCCGCGTGGTCGGATTGGATCCGCGGTTCCTGGCGCCGACCGTGTCGGGCGGCTGCGCCTTTGCCGGGCTCTACGGCTTCTATGCCCTGACGCCGAGCGTGCTGATCGGAGCCGCCCACGTCTCGCCAACCACCTACAGCTACCTGATCGCCAGCATCGCCTTCGCCTATCTGGGCGGCGTCGAGGCGACCCGGCGCCTGGCCGCGACCATCGGTGACCGCGCCATCCTGCGGACCGCCCTGGCGATCATGGGGCTGGGCGCCGCGGCGGCGCTGGCCCTGGCGCTGTGCCTGGCCCCCTCGGCCGCGACGGTCATGGGCCCGGGCCTGACCTACATTTTCGGGGTCGGCATGCAGGCCCCGGTGGTCAGCGTGATGGCGCTGCGCGACCAGGCCGCCCGAGCCGGCATCGCCGCCGCCCTGCTTGGCTGCGTCCAGATCCTGCTGAGCGCGGCGGGCGCCGCGCTGGCCGCGGCGACCGGGCTGGCGGCCGGGATCGATGCCGCGGCCGCCCTGCTGGCGATGGCCGCCCTGTCGACGCTGGCCCTGTGGATCGGCCGGCGACCGGCGGCGGCGCTCGCGCCCGCCTGACACCAGGATCCGTACAGCGCATTCTCCGTCGATCGGCCGGGGCCGGGCGCACAGGCCAGCGCGCCTGGGTTGCATCCGGTCGGCGGAGGCCCCGGTTGTCAGCGGACCAGGACGGCAGATCGTCGCCCCCAGGCCGGCCAAGGCTGCGCCTGGTTGCCGGCGGGGTGCCGCCGCGCCCGCTATGGTTCACCGAGGCCGGCGTGCCGCTTCCGGCATCGCGCGGCCACGACGCCGCGGTCCGCGACAGCCTGTCCATGGCGCCCGCCGACCTGCCCGACGGCGCCGCGGCGCGCTGGGGGCGGCGCAACCTGGGATGGGTGCAAGCGCTCGATGACCGGGCTCTCGGACTGATCCGGCTGGACTATGACGTGCTTCGGGTCGAGCCCGCCGCGCTGCGGGCCGCCGCCGCGTTCGTCCGGGCCGCCGGGCCGACGGCGGTGGTGGCCCTGAACCTCGGTGCCGGCGCCGTGACGGTGAGCGCGATGCGCTATCTCGACGCCGTTCTGGCCCATCACCTGCACCTTGTCGGGGCGCGCGCCGCCGATCCGTGCTACCGTGCGGAGCGCCGCCCGCTGCCGGACCTGGCGCAGCTGCCCGGTGCCGATGCCTTGGCCGCGGCGCACGGGGCATGGCAGCGCGCGGGCCGCGCCGTCCCCGTGCCGGGGGTCGCCGGCGCCGCCCTGCTGTCGCTGGACCGGCTTCAGCGGCCGCGGCTGGTGCGGCCGGGTGCCGGACGGCGGCCGCTGGCCGAGCTGGGCACGCCCGCCCAAGTCGACCGCCTGACCCTCGACGCGCTGCGTGCGGTCGAGACTGGACACCCGATGCTGGCCGAGGTGCGACTGCTGGACCAAGGCCGGCTGGTCCGCTCGCTGCGGCTGCTGTTACCCGCGGCGCCGCGGCCGAGCGGCGCCACACGGCGGCTGATGGTCCTGGAGCGCCCGGTCCTGGGCGCCGTTCCATGATCACGGATTCTTAAGACTTCTGGCGACAAATACAGTGGTTCAGCAATTCAACGTTATCAATCTAAGGTTGCGTGCCTGGATCGCCGGGCCAGACCGAGGGCAGGGGATGAGCCAGCATCTGCATCTTTGGATCGACGATGCGGGAAACCGCCTCCCGGTCGCCGACCTTGACGTCGGCGTCCGCGCCCATCTCGGCATGTCGGCCGAGGATCTGCCCCAGGCGTCGGAGTTCGCCACCCGCAATCTGGGCTGGGTTGGGGTCACCTTCAGCCGCCACGTCGACTCGACCGTCGAACAGCTCGCCCTGCGCTATGACAGCGTCCGCGCCGAGCCCAGCGCCCTGGACGCCCTGGCGATCCTGGTCAAGGCGACGGCGCGGGGATCGCCCCGGGTCAAGCTGCGGCTGGCCACCCAGGACGGCACCGCGCTGGTACCGGTTGGCCGGTTCCTCGACGAGCAGCTGCCCCACCATCTCGACATCGCACGGCGCCGGGCCTGGCATCCGGCCTACGAGGCCGAGCAGCTGCCGCTCGACCTGGTGGCGGAGCGCGAGGACAGTCGCCGGCTATCGGAGCTCTTGGCGCGATGGCGCCAGACCCGCGACTATGGCGTGATGATGCCGCTGTTGATGCGGCCCAGTCAGTTCGCCCACTCGGGCGTCATCACCGTCGACGGCAACAGCTTCCGGGTCGGCTGGATCGGACCGTCGGTCGGCATCTACAAGCGCGAGAAGCTGATCGGCCGCAACCTGCTCGACCAACCGGACGCCGAGTATTCGTCGCGGCTGGTCTCCGACTACGCCGACATTGTGGCCCGCGGCCAGCCACGGCTCAGCCGCGTCCGGGCCACGATCGAAGGCCGCCGCTACGCCTATCTGCGCCTGGTACTGCCCTGCTACAGCGACGCCTGGCGCGCCGACCGCGCCACCGAGCTGATTTCCAGCCACGTCATCTTGAAGCGGAGCTAGGAGATGGACCTCGAGCCACTGCTGGCGACCCTGAGCATCGAGCTGCCCGGAGTCGAGCGCCAGATCATGGCGCGCTACATCCCGCAGGCCGTCTCGGCGCTGCGCGACCTGGGCCTCGCCACCCAGTGGAGCCACGACATGGCGGGCATGGCCGACCTCCAGGCCGTGCACCGCGACAGCTGGCCCGTGATGGTGCCGATCCTGGCGCCGGCGCGGCAGGATCCCGAGACTCTGGCCGACGGCGCCTTCTGGCTGGCCTGCCGCGCCCCCGAGGGCGCGGTGGTCGCTTGCGTGGGCTGCCGAACCCGCCTGGTCCGCCGCGACCTGGCCGCCGGCCTGGAGGACCTGAGCTTCATCTACGACCAGCCGGAGGGCGCGCCTGATGAGATCGTGACCGACGCCCCCAGCGCCCGCACGCTGCGCGGTTTCATCACCTATTGCGGCGGGCTGTGGATCGACCCGGACTGGCGGCGCCACGGAATAACCGAAATCCTGACGCCGCTGGCCTATGCCGTGGCCTACGCGACCGGGCCCATGGATTACGTCATCTCGGTGGTCAATCCCGGCATCATCCAGAAGATCGCCTACCCTCGTTACCGCTTCAATTCGTACGAGATGGGCGTGCGCTGGACCAACCCGGCCTGGGGCGACGCGCTGATGGCGCTGACCTGGATGAACCGGATCCAGGTCCGCGAGACTCTATCCGGCCTGCTTCTGACCAACGAGGACCGCCGGCTGCGGATGTAGCGCCGGACGGGGCGCGCGGCTCGACAGCATCAGCAATGCGAGCGCCGCCAGTTCGCAGGCAGCCCCGGTCCAGCCCAGAAGGTCCGGCCGGCCGAACGCCATCACCACGCTGCCGAGGAAGGTGCCGAGCGTCGAGCCGGCATAGATGCCCGAGGCGTGGAGCGACAGGCTGATCTGGGCGACCTCGGGATCGGCGGCGACCAGCCGGGCCTGCTGCGCCGGATTGACCGCCCACCCGGCCACCGCCCATAGCATGAGCAGCGCCAGCGCCGGCAGCGCCGCCGCCGTCAGCGCCGACAGCCCGACCATCGACAGGCCGGCCAGGACGATGCCGGCGACGGCCACCGGCCGCGCGCCGACACGGTCGATCACCCAGCCGCCGCCGACCGAACCGACCGACGCTGCGATCCCCCAGGCGAGCATCAGCGGCGGCAGCCGCTCGGTGCCCCAGCCGGCGGCCTGGGCCAGCACCGGCGCAATGAAGGTGTAGACCGCGAAGGCGCCGGTCGCCCAGGCGACGGTCACGCCCAGCGCCGCTCGGATCCGCGGCCGCTTCAGCACCCCCAGCCGCTGGCCGACCGACGCCGCCGCAGCGCCGGGCCGGTGCGGCACCCCAGCCAGGAAGCCGGCGATGGCCAGCACCCCGAGCCCCGCCACCACCAGGAACGGCCAGCGCCAGTTGCCCACAGTGCCGATCCAGGTGCCGAGCGGCACCCCCACCACCAGGGCCGTCGTGACGCCACCGCCGACCAGTCCCAGGGCGCGGCCGCGCTGCTCGGCCGGCACCGACGCCCCGGCATAGGCCATGGCCGCCGGCATGTAGGTCGCAGCCGCCACGGCCGTCGCCAGGCGCGCGACGATCAGCGTCGCGAAGTCGGGCGCCAGCGCGCAGGCCAGGTTGCCGAGGGCGAACCCGGCCATGGCGACCACCAGCACGCGGCGGCGCTCGAACGACGCCGCCAGGGCCGCCGCCAGCGGCGCGGTCACCGTGTAGACGCCCGAGAAGCAGATCACCAGCCAGCCCGCAGCCGACAGGCTGACGCGCAGATGGTCGGCGATGGCCGGCAGCAGCCCCGCGATCATCAGGCCTTCCATGCCGATGGCGAACGCGCCGAAGGCCAGCAGGAACAGATATGGACGCATGGCGGGCCTCTTGTTCAAAAAACCTTGAACACAGATGGCCCGCGACCAGCCCTGGTCAACCCCTACTTCAAAACTTGTTGAACAAGCAGGCACACCCCATTATCGGGGGGCATGGAGACGATCGAACATCCGGACGCCCAGGATCTGCAGCTCAGCCGCGTCATGGCCGCGCTCAGCGACCCGCTGCGTTTGGCGATCGTGCGCCGCCTGGCCGAACTCGGCGAGATGCCCTGCAGCGGGGTCAGCGACATGGCCGCCAAGAGCAAGCTGTCCTATCACTACCGGATCCTGCGCGAGGCCGGGGTCACCCGGACCCGCATCGTCGGCACCGCGCGCCTGCTCTCCCTGCGCCGCGACGACCTGGACGCGCGTTTCCCGGGGCTGCTGGACGTGGTGCTGCGCGCGCCGGTGGAAGCGGCCGAGGTGCCTTAAGATCCGGCTTAAGATCCGGCCAGCGCGTAACCGGCTTCCGCGAACAGACCGAGCGCATCGAGCTCGGCCACCAGCTGCGCCTCCTGATCGGGCGGCAGCGGCAGGTTGGGCGGCTGGATCCGCCGCCAGATCTCCGCACCCGACCGCCGTCGGGTCAGGGCTTTCAGCGCCGGGATCGCCGGGTAGCGCAGCAGCACCGCGCGCGTTCGGGCCAGGAGATCCTGCTGGCGCGCGGCGTCGCCGCCCTTGGTCGCCGCGTGATAGACCGTCTGCACCACCGGGGCGGTAATGTTGGTTGCCGCCGTGATGCAGCCGGCGCCGCCGGCCGCCACCGTCCGGGCCAGCAGCACCTCGTTGCCGGTGAACACGCCGAAGCCGGGGAAGGCCGTGCACAGGGCTTCCGTGACGGCCCAGTCGCCGGTGCTGTCCTTCAGCCCCGCGACCTGCGCCGGATAGGCCTTGAGCAGCCGCTCGATCAGGCCGTGAGTGATCGGCACCGCCGACATCGCCGGGAAATGATAGAGATAGACCCGCAGGTCCGCCGACCCGATGCCGTCGATCGCCCCGGCGTAGAAGGCGAACAGTCCGTCCTCGGTGGGGTTCTTGTAGTAGAAGGGCGGCAACACCAGCACGTTCGGGCAGCCGGCGTCGAGCGCCGCCCGGCCCAGGCGGACGGTCTCGGCCAGGGCGCAAGACCCGATGCCGACGAGCAGCTGACTGCCCAGGAACGAGGCGCCCAACTCGGCGATCAGCCCCAGGCGCTGCTCCACCGCCATCGAGTTGGCTTCGCCGGTGGTGCCGAGCGGCGCCACGCCGTCGCAGCCATGGGACAGGAGCCAGCGACAATGGGCCAGCATCGCCGAATGGTCGGGCGCCCCATCGGGTCGCATCGGCGTCAGCGCCGCCGCGAAGACGCCGCGCAGCGGCACCGCCGCCGCCTCGGCGCTGGCCCGCGCCGAGGCATTGGACCGGGCGAGGTCCAAGGGGTCGAGCGCACTCGGCTTGGCGGTGCTGGGCGTCTGCGCGATCGGGCTCTCCGGCGACATCATGACCTCCGACAAGCCCGGCCCAGGCTAGAGCGAAACCGGGCTAGAAGAGTCCTTCCAGCAGCCCCTGGTTCTTCTTGCGCTGGATGATCGGCGTATTGCCATCGGTGACCGGCTTGCCCAGGGCGGCGTTTTCGCGCAGGCGGCGCGCTTCGGCCTGGGGGTCGACGACAGTGCCCGGAGGCGGCGGATCGCGCCAGAACACCAGGCGGTCAACGAACGAGCGGTCCTGCTGTGCCAGCTGCACGCTCTCGCGATTGACCTTGTCGCGGATCGACGGGTCGGTGCCGATCGCCCCGGCTTGGCGCAGCAACGCCGATTCGCCGGTGCTGCGGTCGGGCAGGGCGGTCGGCTGGGGCGCGGTCGGTCCGAACACGGTGGTCCGCGCCTGCTCGGTCACCGGCGCCTCGTTCGGGCGCGGGGCCCCCGGCTCAGGCGGCCGGAGGCCGAAATCGGGCGGCATCTCGAGCGGCGCGTGGGTCACCACCTGGAACGGGTCGGGGCCCGTCAGTTCCAGCCCGAGGCTGCGCTTGAGGTCGGAGCTGCAGCCGGCAAGCGCCAGCGACATGCCGGCGATGATCGCGGCGCTGCGGAGCGGATCGATGCAGGACCGACGAGCGGTCATGGGATGTCTCCCGATGAAGGTTGCCCGGTACTCCCGCGGGCCGACGCCGGCAGCGAACCACCGGTTGGTTGCCGACGCAGGCCGTCCAGCAACAGAGCCGCGACCCCGAGGGAAATGCCTGCGTCGGCGACGTTGAAGACCCACGGAAAGGCCAACGCCGCCACATGAGCCTGCAAGTAATCGAACACGGCCCCGAAGCGCAAGCGATCGATGACGTTGCCCAGGGCTCCGCCCATCACCGCGCCGATCCCCAGCGCCGGCACCAGCCGCTCGGTGCGCTGCAGCCACACGGCCAGCACCGCCACCACCACCACCGACAGCACCGACAGCGCGTAGGCGCTCCAGCGCTGGTAGCCGGCGAACATGCCGAAGCTGACGCCATGGTTCCACACCGGCGTCAAGTTCAGGACCGGCAACAGCTCGACCATGTGCGGCGGAGTTAGCAGCAGCCCCATCATCAGCGCCTTGGTCGCCTGATCCACGGCGATCACCAGGACCGCCAAGGCCAGCGCCGGCCGCCAGCGCGCCAGACCGGTCACGGCCGCCCCTGCCCGGCGAACCAGGCCCGCGCCTCGGCGGCATCGTCGGCGATCTGATGCTTGAGCGCGTCGAGACTGGGGAACGCCCGCTCCGGCCGCAGGAAGTGGCCGAACGCCACCGTCAGGCGCCGGCCGTACAGATCGCCCGAGAAGTCGAACAGATGGGCCTCCAGCCTGAGATCGGTGCCGCCGACGGTGGGCCGCGTCCCGAGATTGGCGACTCCCCGGACCGGCCCCGCCGCCGCGCCCGAGACGGTGACCGCATAGACGCCAGCCTGCGGCCGCAGATAGCGCCCGAGCCCGAGATTGGCGGTCGGGAAGCCGATGGTGCGGCCGCGCCGGTCGCCGCGCCGCACCCGCCCGGTGACCGCGAACGGCCGGCCGAGCAGCGCCGCGGCCGCCAGCGGATCGCCCTGGCGCAGCGCGTCGCGCGCACGGGTCGAGGAATAGGCCTCGCCGCCCGGGTCGAGCACCGGCTCGACCGTCTCGGCGCCGATGCCGCGGCCCCGGGCATGGGCCAACAGGAAGGCGGGCGTGCCGCTGCGCTTGTAGCCGAAGCTGAAGTCGGCGCCGACCACGACATGCGCCACGCCCAGCTGGTCGGCGAGGACCCGGTCGATGAACTGCTCGGGCGACAGGCCCGCGAACCGGCGGTCGAACCGCGGCACCACGACGACCGCGACGCCCAGGCGCCGGAACTGCTCCAGCTTGTCGCGCAGCAGCGTCAGCCGAAACGGCGGGTCGGCGGGCCGGAACAGCTCGCGCGGATGCGGCTCGAAGGTCATCACCGCCAGGCGCGCGCCGACCGCCTGCGCCCGCGCGGCCGCGGTCTCGATCACCCGAACATGGCCGGGATGCACGCCGTCGAAATTGCCGATCGCCAGGACCGCGCCGCGGACCGGCCCGGCGACCAAGTCGCGGATCAGCTGCACCGGTTGGCTCGCACCAGGCTCCCGCCGGCGGATGGCTGGGCCGGCCGGCGCGGTCTCAAGCCGGACGCGCCGGCACCATGACCGTCGCCTCGCCCTCGATGACCACCGTATCGCCGACGCGGGCGACGGTCTGAAAGGTCGCACGCTTGCGCTGCGGGTCCAGGGCGGTCACGGTCGCGGTCGCCGCCACGGTGTCGCCGATCCGCACCGGCGCCTTGAACGCCAGGGATTGGGACAGGTAGATGGTGCCCGGGCCGGGCAGCCGCGTGCCCAGCACCGTCGAGATGAAGCCGGCGGCCAGCATGCCGTGGGCGATCCGGCCCTTGAACCGCGTGCCCTCGGCATAGGCCTGGTTGATGTGCACCGGGTTGGTGTCGCCGGTGATGCCGGCGAACAGCACGATGTCGGCCTCGGTCACGGTCTTGGCGAACGTCGCGGCCTGGCCGATCGACAGGTCCTCGAAGAACAGGCCGGTGGGGCCGGCGCTGGGTTCAGCCAAGGCTCATCCTTTCATTCTAGGCCAAGTAGACGGTACACTGCCCTCGCCGCGACCTGCGCCCCAAGAGCGGCGGGACTATACCCGCCGCCAATTGGGGTCGCAACCGCTCCCGGTTGCCGCTATAGAAGCGGGCCGGGACGCGGCGCGGCGTCCGGGGTCCGTGCAACCAGGGAGCAGCGACCTGTGAGCCTCGAGCGGCTGACGGTGATGGTGGTCGAGGACAGCCCCTTCGTCCGCAACATGATGCAAGAGATCCTCCGCGCGCTCCGGGTCGGCAAGGTGTTGTTGGCGGCCGACGGCGGCGAGGCGATCGGCATGCTGCGCCAGGTGTCGCAGCAGATCCGTGCGGTCAGCAGCAGCGCCGCCCAGGGCGTGCTGGCGATCGACATCATCCTGTCGGACTTCGTGATGTCGCCGATCAACGGCGCGATGCTGCTGCGCTGGGTGCGCAACCACGACGAGAGCCCCGACCGCTTCATCCCGTTCGTCATGATCAGCGGCGCCGCCGACAGCGAGAAGGTCCGCGAGGCGCGCGACCTCGGCATGACCGAGTTCCTGGCCAAACCGTTCTCGGTCAAGTCCGTGGCCGACCACCTGACCTCGGCGATCGAGTATCCGCGCCAGTTCGTCTACACCCGCGACTATTTCGGCCCCGACCGGCGCCGGCAGAAGCGACCCTACGCCGATGTCGAGCGGCGCACCATTACGCCCGATGAGATCGAGGTCCTGCACAGCGGCGCCAAGCTCAAGCAGTTCGGCGGCAAAACGCGGGCCTTCAATTTCCGGCTGCCGAACCGGCTGCGCGAGAAGATCGCCGGCATCGGCGGCGCCCCGGTCAGGATCGCCCCCGAGCTGCTGCAGCAGGCCGAGCAGCAGCTCGATCGCATGGAGAACGACTACGCCGACTGGGTGCGCGGCAGCATGCGCACCCTGGCCCAGGCCCACCGCCGCGCCGTCGACGAGGAGCATCCGCGCAAGCGCGCGGCCCTGGTCGCCACGGTCAACAAGGTCGCCCATGACCTGCGCGGCCAGGGTTCGACCTTCGGATACCCGCTGATCACCGTGTTCGGGCGCTCGCTGTACGAGTGCACCGACGGGGTGAGCGACGTCACCGATTCGCTCCTCGATTTCATCAAGAGCCACGTCGACGGCATCAATGCCGTGCTGCGCGACCGCATCAAGGGCAATGGCGGCGAGATCGGCGAGGCCCTGGTGAAGAGCCTGGAGGAGGCACGCGAGAAGCTCTCGCAGTAATGCGCGTGCGGCGGCTTGCCCTGGCCGTCGCGCTCGCGCTCGGCCCTGGCCCCGCCTACGCCGGTCTCTACGACCCTGCCGTCTTCACCCTCGCCAACGGCCTGACCGTGGTCGTGGTCGAGAACCGGCGCGCGCCGGTCGCACGGGTCACCGTCTGGTACAAGGCCGGCGGCGCCGACGATCCGGCCGGTAAGTCGGGCACCGCCCACTATCTCGAGCATCTGATGTTCGCCGGGGGATTCGAGCGTGCCATTGCCGCCGAGGGCGGCCGGGCCAACGCCCGGACCGGCCGCGACTACACCATGTATGGCGAGACCGTGGCCGCCGACCGCGCGGCTCTGGCCCTGCGCCTGGAGGCCGACCGCATGGCCCGGCTGCGGCTGGCCGCGGGGCGCGCGCGGACGGCCCGAGCGGTGGTCGAGGACGAACGCCGCCTGACCGTCGACGCCGTCCCGGCGGCGCGGCTGGACGAGCGGATCGCCCAGCTGCTGTATCCCGCCCTGCCCTACGGCCGGCCGGTGATCGGCTGGGCCCCCGAGCTGGCGCGCCTCTCGGCGGTCGATGCCCGCGCTTTCCACCACGTTTGGTATGCGCCGAACAACGCGGTCCTGGTGGTCGCCGGGGCCGTCGACACCGAGACGGTGCGGCGGCTCGCCCAGGCGAGCTTCGGCCGGCTGCCGCGCCGCGCGGTCCCGGCGCGGGCGCTTCAGGCCGACCCGCCGCCGCAGGGCGCGCTGTGGATCGAAATGGCGGCGGCCCCGAGGCCGGCGCCGCTGTGGCGTCGGGTCTATCCGGCGCCGAGCTGGCGCACCGGCCGTCCCCAGGACGTGGCGGCGCTGACCGTGCTGGCGGCGATCCTGGGCAACGGGCCCGACGCGTTGCTGACCCAGGCCCTCGTCCGCGACGACGCGCTGGCGACCGGCGTCGACGTCGTCTATGACCCGGACCGCCGCGGCGGCAGCGAGTTCGGGCTCGACATCCAGATCGCCGGCGGCGTGCGGCCCGCCCAGGTCGAGGCCGCCGTCGGCACGGTGATCGAGCGGATCCAGGCGCAGGGACTGCCGCCCGGCCAGCTGGACCGCGCCAAGCGCGACCTTGCCGCCGAGATCCCATATCGGCGCGACAGCCTTACCGCCGCCACCGACGATCTCGGCCGGGCGCTAGCCACCGGCGGCACGATCGCCGACGTCGAGGATGCCCCCGCCCGAATCGCGGCGGTCACCGCCGATGCCGTGCAGGCGGCGGCCCAGGCTGTCCTGCAATCGGGCGTGGCCGTGACGGGCACCCTGCTCCCGGATAGACTTGCTGATCAATAGCGCAAATATGTCGATTTAGCGAAGTCTTAGCAGATCGGCCCGATGCTCTGGCCATGGATGCCCTTCCACTGGACCAGCCTCGCCAGCCCGCTCCTCCGACCTTCCAAGACCCGCGCGTCGGCATGCTCTGGGACGCCTGGCATCGGTGGCGCGGCCAGAACGCCTTTCCCGGGCGGCGCGCCGTGGACCCCGCCGCGATCGGCCCGATCCTGCCCGAAGTGTTCCTGGTCGAATGCACCGACGACGGCCGGTTCCGCTATCGGTTGGCCGGCGAGACGATCAACCGCCTGTTCTGCAGGAACCTGCGCGGTCGGCTGGTCGAGGAAGCGCTGCCGCCCGAGCTGGCCGCGGACACGGTCCGCCGCTTCACCCGCATCGCCGAAGCGGGCGTGGCGCTGCACCTCGCGGGCTATGCCTATGTCCAGTGCGGCCTGCGCTATCCGAGTGAGCGGCTGCTGCTGCCGCTGGCCGAGGACGGCGCCACGGTCGACGGCATCATCGGGGTATCGCTGTTCTATGATGACGCGGCCGGCGACGATTTGCGCCTGAGGACGCCGCTGTGGGACGACCCGGTCGTGACCGCCATCGAACTCGTGCCGGCCAGCGCCGCCGCCTGACCGCGGCGGCGCTGGCCGGGCTGCTGGCGCTGTGGCTCGGGGTACCGGCCGACGCCCGCGACGGGCTGTTGGCGATCGACGTCGTCGCCAGCCCGGGCGGCATCGCAGCCTGGCTGGTCGAGGACCACCGCACCGGACTGGTGGCCATCGACCTGGCCATCGCCGGGGGCACGGCGGCGGACCCGCCTGTTGCGGCCGGCCTCAGCCGGCTGGCCGCCGACCTCATCGGCAGTGGCGGCGGCGCGCTGGCCGGGCGCGGCCTGCGGCAGCGCTTGGCCGACGATGGCGCGCATCTGGACGCGATTGCCGGCCTCGACCGCGTCGAGGTCACCCTGGCAGCGCCGGCCGACCGGCTGGGCGACGCCCTCGATGCCCTGGGCCAGCTGCTCGTCACGCCGCCGGCGGCCGCCGACATCGAGGAGGCCCGCCGGCGGCTCGCGGCGGCGGACGCCGCGCCCGACGCCGGCGCCGCCGCCACCCGCGCCTGGTTCCAGG
>CAZEFK010000052.1:0-36122 GCA_964511405.1 uncultured Comamonadaceae bacterium
CGGGGTCGGCCAGGAAGGTCGCGAGCGCCGCGGTGCGCACCAGATCCGTGCCTTCCATCCCCGGCTCGAGCTGGCTGGTGGCCAGCGCATGCCGGCGGCCGGTCCGGGCCAGGACGGCGCCATCCTGCTGCCAGAGGCCGCTTGCGCCGCGCAGGGCATAGGTGTCGAAGCCGGTGCCGGCGCCGACCCCCCCGACCACGCGTCGGCCGAAGCCGAGCGGCAGGGTCACGCAATCAGGCGCCTGGCCGGGCTGGACCCAGGCCGGGATCTCCAGGCTGCGGCCGCCCGCGGTCAGGCGCACGACATCGCCGTTCGCCAGGCCCAGCCGCGCGGCGGTCGCCGGCGCCACCAGCGCGGCGTTGTCCCAGACCAGCTTGCTGTGGGCGCGCGGCAGTTCCTGCAGCCAGCCATTGTTGGCGAAGCGGCCGTCCCATAAGGCCTCGTCGGGGCGGAACAACAGGGTCAGCCCGGCGGTCGGTGCCGGCTCGGGCAGGCCGACGTCGCGCAGCGGCGCCGTCACCGGCGCCGCTTGGCTGCCCGGCACGACGCCTCGGCCCACGGCCTCGGTCCAGGCCGGGTCGGCGCTGTCGGCAGCATGGGCGGCCCAGCGGGCGCGGACCAGCGCCAGCCCGTCCGGGGCCAGGTCGCCGCCCAGCACGGCCAGCAACTCGTGGGCCGACTTGCCGCCATAGAACGGGCGCACCTGCGGCTGCAGGACGGTGATGCTGCCGTCCGACGCCCGGGCGTCGCTCCAGGCCTCGAAGACATGGGCCGCCGGCACGTGCCAGCGGCACGCGGCGGCGGTTTCGTCGCGCTCCTCGCCCAGATGCAGGGTGACCGGCACCCGCGCCAGCGCGGCGGCGAAGCCCAGGTCGGCGGGTGCCGTGAAGGCCGGGTTGGCCTGCAGCACCAGCAGCGTGTCGACCCGGCCGGCCGCCATGTCCGCGACCAGGTCGGCGAGCCCGCCCGGCGCGGTCGCGGCGACCGGCTCGATCAGCGTCACCGTGCGCCCGAAGGCGCCGAGGACACCGTTCAGGAGATGGGCGAGGGCGTGCAGCGCCGCCGGCTGGCCCGGTCCGACATGGACCAGGGCGGCGCCGCGATGGGCGGCCAGGTCGTCGGCCCAGGCGCCGAGCCAGGCCGGCGCGCCGCTGCCCCAGTCGGCCGGCCCGGCGCCCAGCCGCGCCGCCAGCTGGCGCAGCGCCGTGTACAGCTCGGGCGGCGTGAGCAGGCGCCGGTGGTCGGCCATGGCGCCGGTCAGGGTCGGGGTGCAGTCGAGCGCATAGAGCCGGCTCATGCGGGCGCCGACCTCGGCCGGCCGCCGCCGCGCCGCGAAGGCGCGGGCGTGGCGCAGATGGCCGGGGGCCGAGCTCAGGAGGTCGCTGTCGACGGCCAGCACGACATCGGCCCGATCCAGATGGTAGAGCGCGTCGAGCGGCCGCCCGAAAGCGAGCGCGGCGCCGGCGGCGACCGCCTCGCGCCCGACCGCTTCCCACTGGTGCCAGCGCATCGCGGGCAGCGCCTGCTGCAGCCGGGCGAGCTGGGCGGCCAGGGTCGGCGACGTGACGGCGCCGGTCAGGATCCGCAGCCGCGTGCCGCGGCGCTCGGCCAGCATCGCGGCCACGGCGTCCCAGTCGGCGATCCGGCCGTCGGCGAGAACCGCCTGCGAGCGGTCGGGGTCGTAGAGCGACAGGACCGCGGCCTGGCCCCAGACGTCGGTGCCGCCCAGGCTGTCCGGGTGGTCGGGGTTGCCCTCGACCTTGAGCGGCCGGCCCATGTCGTGGCGGACCAGCACGCCGGTCGCGTAGCCGCCGAGCGTCGTCGCCGTCGCGTAGAAGTTCGGCCGGCCGGGCACCACGCCGTCCGGCGCCTTGACATAGGGGACGATGCGCCCGGGCGGCGCCTCCGGACCGCAGCCGGCGATCCCGCCCAGCGCCGCGGACGCGGCGGCCAGATGCAGGAACCGTCGCCGGTCGATCTCGGTCATCGGTGGCACACCGAACAGTCGGTCAGTCCCGCCGTGCGGACATGGTAGGACGCCATGAGCTGGGACCCCGGCGGGGTGTCCGGCGTGCGCCGCCAGTGCGGATCGAAAACGGCGGCGCGCGGGCGCAGGTTGGGCGCCGGGTTGCGGTGGCAGTCCAGGCACCACCCCATGGTCAGGCTGGCGCCCTTCCAGGTCAGCGGCATGTCGCCGACCGGGCCGTGGCAGGTGGTGCAGCCGACGCCCTTGGCGACGTGGATGCTGTGGTCGAAATAGACATAGTCGGGCAGCCGGTTGACACGCTGCCACTGCAGCGGCTCGCCGGTGGCGAAGCTGCGGCGCACCGGCTCCAGCATTTGGGCGTTGGTCCAGATCTGCGAATGGCAGGTCATGCAGGTTTCGACCGGCGGGATGCCGGCCGTCGACGAGACCTCGACCAGGTCGTGGCAATAGCGGCAGTCGAGCCCCAGGCCGGACACGTGGTGCTGATGGCTGAACGGCACCGGCTGGGCGGCGATCCGCCCGCGACCAGTGGCATGGTCGGTCCAGGGCAGGGCCCAGACCAGCCCGATCAGCAGCGGGATGCCGCCCGCGACCGCGGCCAGCCCGAGCCTGACCGCCAGGTCGGCCGACGGTGCGAACATCCGGCGTCCCGCTGTGCTGGTTTCGACCTAGCGAAACTGCACAAGTCGGCGCGACGAGGAAATGCCGAACAAGTCCTACGCCCTATCGTAGAGCAAAACTGTCAATTGCAGGGCCAACAGACCGAGGGAACCCTGTTCGATACGCAAATAAAGCGAGACGGCACTAGGCCGGATCGAACAGCACCGGATCCGGGATCACCGACAGGAACTCCATCGCCGGCTGCTGGACGGGATCGCGCCGGTGCGGGTCGGAGACCGTCGTATAGCCACCCAGGATCATGGTGACGGTCTCGCCGTCGTTGGACAGGGGCAGGACCAGCAGCTCGATGCGCTGCCAGTCATGTCCCGGGAGGTAGATCGCCCGCCCCTTGGCCAGCGCCGGCACCTGGTGCTCGACCGGGATCGCGAAGAAGGCGTGGGCCAGAGCGGCGTAGGGGCCATAGGTCCGCTCGTCGACGGCCTGGCCGGTCAGGTCGCGGCCGGTGAAGCCGGTGATGCCGGTGCCGATCAGCCGGTAGCGGAACCGGAGCGGCGGCCCCTCGACGTCGACCAGGAAGACGAACGGCAGCAGGCGGCGGAAGCGGACGGGATCGATGTCGCGCCGGGCCGGCATCCGCCGCGCGCCGGCGGCATCGCGCCATTGGCGCGCGATCTGGACCAGCTTCGGGTCGTCCACCCGCACCGATCCGCGGGGCGCCAGGACCGACTGCAGGCTGATCGAGGGTGTCGACGGCTGGGGCAGGGACATGGGCCGTGCTTACCATGCCGGACGGCGCCGGGGGTGGCCTTCTTGCGCGGTCGAGCCTTCGACATGGCTTCCCCTTGCAGCCATACTCTCGGCGACCCTTGCCCGATGGGGACGGCCATGACGATTGCCCCGGTCCGACGCTCGGTCCGCACCACGGCACCGCCGCAGCGGGCCTTCGCCATCTTCACCGGCCAGATCGGGCGCTGGTGGCCCAAGGGGATGACCATCGGCGCCAATCCCCATGCCGATATCGTCATCGAGCCCGAGGTCGGCGGCCGCTGGTTCGAGCGCGACGCCGCGGGTCAGGAGAGCCGCTGGGGCACCGTGCTGGCCTGGGAACCGCCGACTCGGCTGCTGCTGGCCTGGCAGCTGACGCCGCAGCATCGCTTCGATCCCGACCTGGTCACCGAAGTCGAGCTGCTGTTCGTGCCGACCGAGAATGGCGGCACCGAAGTGCGGCTGGAGCACCGCAACCTGGAGCGCTTCGGGGCCTATGCCCGACAGCAGGCCGAGCGGGTCGGCGGCGGCTGGTCGACCATGCTCGGGCGGTTCGCCGCCCATGCGGACATAGCAGCGGCGCCGGCGGATTGACGTCGCCTACCGCACCGCCAGGGCCTGCCGGTAGCGCTCGGCGTCCCAGGACAGCAGGGCCGCCTCGTCCTGGGCGGTGAGATAGCGGACCGGGGTCCCGGGCGGCACCCGGGCCGTGACCAGCCCCAGGCAGCGCAGCATGGCCTCGGCGCCGGGGGATAGGTCGGACCGGACCAGCGTGCCGAGGCCGATCACCAGGATGCAGGGCGCGCGCGCCGCGGCCAGCGCCCCGTCGAGGGTCGGTCCCGGCGCCGCCGCCAGGGCGCCCGGCCCCAGGAACACCACATGGTCGGGATAGAGCGAGCCTTCGATCGCCACCGCCAGGCTGTCGGGATCGGTGGCCGGCCCGTGGCTGTCGTCATGGGCCGCCGGCCGATAGCCGTGGCCCTGGGCCAGCGCCGCCAGCCGGGCCGGATCGGCGGGGGGTGCGGCACGGGCCGGCAGCCGCAGCCGGGCTTCGACGGCGCGGGCCAGCGCGGCGGCGGCGTCGCTGTCGTCGGCCCCGACCACCAGGCCGTGATTGGCGAGCACCAGCACGTCGGGGCAGCGGCCGGCGACGGCTTCGGCGACGGCCACGGACAGCGGCACGCCGGGGCGCCGGTAGGGCACCCACGCCCAGGCCATCCCGGCCAGGCGGCGTGCCAGTTCGGGCTGGGCGTCCGGGCGCACTGCCCAGACCAGGGTGTTGACGCCATGGACATGCAGCACCGCGCGATGCGGCATCAACGCGTGCAGCGAGGTCTCGATCGACGGCCGCAACGGGGCGTCCGGGTCCAGGGCGGGGATGCGCTCGTCGCCATCGGCGATCGCCCGGCGCGCCCGCTCCAGGTCGACGGCGACGAAGATCGGCCGGCGCTCGGCGTCGGCCAGCCAGGTGCCCGAGGCCTTGACCCACAGCACGCCGTCCTCTTTGACCGAGCTGTTGCCGCCGGCGCCCTGGACCAGGGTGATGTCGGCGCCGACGGCGGCGGACATGCGGGCGAGGCCGGAGAGATCCATGATGGGCTCCTGTCAGGCAAGGGCCGGCATCACCCAGCGCGGCATGCGGTCGGGCCTGCCGGCGAGCTCGGCGGCGGCGCGGGCCAGCGCGGGCGCCGGGCCGGCCAGCCGGTGCACGCCGCCGCCGACCAGCACCGTCGCCAGGCCGGCGCGGTTGCCGCCCAGGATGTCGTGGTCGAGGGAGTCGCCGACCATCAGCGTCCGCTCGGGCCGGCCGCCGGGCAGGAGGGCGAGGGCGGCCGCGAACAGCGGCGCGTGGGGCTTGCCGACATAGTCGACCGGGCCGCCCAGCTCGGCATAGAGCGCGGCCACGGCGCCCGGCGCCGGCGCCAGGCCGTGGGCGCCGAACATCACCAGGTCGGGGTTGGAGCACAGCATCGGCACGCCGCGCCGCGCCGCCTCGGCCAGCGGCAGGCGCCAGGCCTCGGGTTGGGCCTGGGCATCGTCCAGGCCGGCCAGCAGGATGAACTCGGCCGCCTCGGGCCGGTCGACCAGGGTCAGGCCGGCGCCGTCCACGGCCGAGCGATCGCCGCCGCGGGCGATCAGGTGGCAGCGCCGGCCCAGTCGGTCGTAGGGCGGGGTGCGCCGGCACAGGCCCTGCCAGGCCGCCTCGCCGGAGGTCATCAGCGCGTCGTATTCGGCGGCCGGCAGGCCCAGCGCGGCCAGGCGCCTGATATTGTCGTCGGCGCGCTTGCCCGAGTTCGACAGCACCACGACCCGCTTGCCGGCCCGGCGCAGCCGCCGGACCGCGTCGCGCGCCGCGTCGAACACCGGCCCGCCGACATGCAGCACACCCCACTGGTCCAGCAGCACGTCGTCGAAGGCGTCGGCGATCGCGTCGAGACTGGCGATCGCAATCGGAGTCATGGCGGTGGCGCTCCATGGTGGGCGAGCAGGGCGGTGCCGAAGGCCGCGTCGGCCTGGTCGGCGACGGTCACCGGCACACCCAGGCAGCGGCGGCGGATCGCGGTCCAGGCGGGGTTGGCCGCACCGCCTCCGACCGAGACGATGCGGGCGGCGGGCGGCGCGCCCAGCTCGGCCAGACGGCGGTAGGCGGCCGCCTCGACCGCGGCGATGCCCTCCAGCAGGCCCTGGAAGAACCTGACATCGTCGGGCGGCCGCGGCGTCACCCGCGGCGCCAGGTCCGGGTCGGCGATCGGGAAGCGTTCGCCGGGCGCCGGGAGCGGGTAGTAGTCGAGGCCGGTCGGCCGATCGGGCTCCAGCCGGGGCGTGAGCGCCGCCATCTCCTCGGGCGTGAAGTGGGCCAGCAGCGCCGCGCCGCCGCTGTTCGAGGCGCCGCCGGCCAGCCAGCGGGCGCCCAGGCGGTGGCTGTAGACGCCCTGCGCCGGGGCGAAGATCGGCCGGTCCGAGACCAGCTTGACCACCAGGGTCGAACCCAGCGAGGTCACGGCGTCGCCGATGCCGGCGGCTCCGGCCGCCAGGACTGCGGCGACGCCGTCGGTGGTGCCGACGCGGATCTCGGCCGCGCGCGGCAAGCCGAGGGCATCGGCCACGGCCGGGTCGATCGGGCCCAGGGCGGCGCCCGGCTCGCGCACCTCCGGCAGCCAGGCGCGCGGCACGCCCAGCCGGTCCAGCCAATCGGGCCAGGCCCGGGCGACCGGGTCGTAGCCGAGCTTGAGGGCGTTGTTCTCGTCACTGATGCCGAAGCGGCCGGCCAGCCGGCCGGCGATCCAATCGGCCTGGGGGACGGCGCGCACGGCGCCGCGCGGCCGATCCCGGCCGGCCAGGTACAGCAGCTTGGCCAGCGCCGAACTCGCGCCGTGGGCGCCGCTTTCGGGCGGCGCGACCGCCTTGACGGCCGCGGCTTCCGCAGCGGCCCGCGTATCGTTGTAGAGCAGGGCGGGCGAGCAGGGCCGGCCTTCGGCGTCGATCAGCAGCAGCGTGCCCGAGGTGCCGTCGACGGCGATCCGGCGGATCGCCGACGGGTCGACCCGGCGCCCAAGCTCCCGCATCGCGGCTGCGACCGCGTCCCACCACAGCTCCGGCGGCTGGTCGATCGCGGCGCCGTCGCGGCGCGGCGGCGGCAGCGGCACCGACACTTGGCCGGCGACCGTCGCGGCGGCGGTGATCGCCACGGCGCGCACGCCGCTGGTGCCGACATCGATGCCGACGGACAGCGCGGTCATTGGTCGCCGGCCGCGGCGGCCGGCTGGCGTTGCGTCGCCAGCCAATCCGCGAAGGCGGCGCGCTCGGCCGGGCTCAGATGCAGCCCGTGCTTGGTCCGGCGCTCCAGGATGTCCTCGGCGGTCTCGGCCCATTCGGTGCGCTGCAGGAAGCAGGCCTCGCGCTCGTAGAGCCGGGCCCCGAACGGGCGGCCGAGGTCGGCGAGGCTGCGGGCACCCTCCAGCAGCTCATCGGCGCGGCTGCCATAGAGCCGGCCGTAATGGCGCGCCAGCGGCGCCGGCAGCCAGGGATGGCGGGCGGCGAAGCCGGCCAGCCAGCCTTCGAAGTCGGCATCGGGCAGGTCGCCGCCGGGCAGCGGCCTGCCGGCAGTCCAGGCCGGGCCCATGGCCGGAAAGAACGGTCGCAGCCGGTCCAGCGCATGCTCGGCCAGCTTGCGGTAGGTCGTGATCTTGCCGCCGAACACCGACAGGACCGGGGCGCCGCCGCCATTGGGCGCGGCGGGCGTGACGTCGAACACGTAGTCGCGGGTCACGGCCGACGGATTGGCGGTGTTGTCGTCATAGAGCGGGCGCACGCCCGCGAAGCTGTGGACGATGTCGGCGCGGCCGGGCGGGGCGGCGAAGTAGCGGCCCACGACATCCAGCAGGTAGTCGACCTCGGCGTCCTCGATCCGGGCATCCTCGGGCCGGCCGTCGACCGGTATGTCGGTGGTGCCGATCAAGGCCAAGTCGCCTTCATAGGGGTTGACGAAGATGACGCGGCGGTCGCGGTTCTGCAGCAGGTAGGCCTGCTCGCCGGTCCAGAACTTCCGGGTGACGAGGTGGCTGCCCTTGACCAGGCGGATGCGGCGCCGGCTGCCGGCGCCCTCGACGCCGCCCAGCACCTGCTCGACCCAGGGCCCGGCGGCATTGACCAGGCAACGGGCCATCACGGTGCGGAGGATGCCGCTGCGGCGGTCCAGCAGCTCGACCCGCCAGGCGCCGTCGACGCGCCGGGCCGCCACCATCTCGGTGCGGGTCAGGACGGCCGCGCCGCGGCGGCTGGCGTCCAGGGCAGTCAGCACCACCAGCCGGGCGTCGTCGACCCAGCAGTCGGAATACTCGAAGGCCCGGCGGTACCCGTCGCGGATCGGCTGGCCTTCGAAGGCCGTGCGCAGGTCCAGGCTGCGGGTCGGCGGCAGGCGCCGGCGGCCGCCGAGATGGTCGTAGAGCAGCAGGCCCAGGCGAACCAGCCAGGCCGGCCGCTGCTCCGGGCTGTGGGGCAGCACGAAGCGCATCGGCCAGACGATGTGCGGGGCGGCGGCCAGCAGCACCTCGCGCTCGATCAGCGCCTCGCGCACCAGGCGGAATTCGTAATATTCCAGGTAGCGCAGGCCGCCATGGACCAGCTTGCCGCTGCGCGACGAGGTGCCCTGGGCTAGGTCGTCGCGTTCGCACAGCATCACCGACAGGCCTCGGCCGGCGGCATCTCGCGCGATCCCGGCGCCGTTGGCGCCGCCGCCGATCACCAGCAGGTCGACGCTGCCGGTCATGGCTCAGTCCTGGACGTCGGCCTTCGGCCGCGGCCCGTAGCTCTTGAACCGCTCGATCACCTGGTCGATCTCGGCGTCGGGCAGGATGCGCGGGCCGCCGATCGCCAGCGACAGATAGTACTGGCGGGCCAGGGTCTCGATCTCGACCGCCAGCCACAGCGCCTTCTTGACGGTGGCGCCCGTGGCGATCACGCCATGGTTTGCCAGCAGGCAGCAGGTCCGGCCTGCCATCGCGGCCAGCGCATGCCGGGACAGCTCTTCGGTGCCGTAGGTGGCGTAGGGGGCGATGCGGACGGTCGGGCCGCCGGCGGCGGCGATCATGTAGTGGACGGCCGGAATCTCCCGGCCGCAGATCGCCAGCGTCGTGGCGTAGGTGCTGTGGGTGTGCACGACGGCGCCGACATCGGACCGCGAGCGCAGGATGTCCAGGTGGAAGCGCCATTCCGACGACGGCTGCAGCGGTCCGGTCCAGCTGCCGTACTCGCCCTCCAGCGGCATGGTCGCCAGGTCCTGGGGATCCAGCTCGTCATAGGGCACGCCGGACGGCGTGATCAGCATGGCCTGGCCGTGGCGGGCGCTGATGTTGCCCGAGGTGCCCTGGTTGATGCCCAGGGCGTTCATCGACCGGGCGGCGTCGACGATGCTGCGGCGCAGCTCCAGCTCCGCGGTGGTCATGGGACGTCGTCCTTCAGCAAGGGTTGAGCGGCGGCTGGCCGGACCGGAAGCGCCTGATTTCCTCGGCGATCATGCGGGCGGCGATGCGCACCGTGGTGGTCGAGGCGCCGGCGATGTGCGGCGTCAGGGTGACGCTGTCGAGCTTCAGGAGCGGCCAGTCCGGCGGCACCGGCTCGATGCCGAAGGTCTCCAGCATGGCGCCGCGCAGATGGCCCGAGGCCAGGGCCTGGGTCAGGGCGTCGTAGTCGACCATCGGCCCGCGCGCGGTGTTGATGAAATAAGCGCCCGCCTTCATGCGCGCGAACTGGGCCGCGCCCAGGAAGCTGGTGGTCTCGGGCGTGACCCGGGCATGCAGGCTGACGATGTCGCTCTCGGCCAGCAGCCGGTCGAGGCCGACCATGACGACACCGTCGGCGACGTCCTCATGGGACAGGGTCTGGTAGGGGTCGGCGACCAGGATCCGGCAGCCGAAAGGCTTCAGCAGCCGGACCACGCGGGTGCCGATCAGGCCGTAGCCGATCAGCCCGACGGTCTGCTCCGACAGCTCGGTGCCGGTGCGGTCGGCGCGGTAGAGGTCGCCGCGCCACAGGCCCTGGCGCAGGCCCTCGTGACCGGCGCGGATCAGCCGGGTCTCGGCCAGGATCGCGCCGATGGTGAACTCGGCCACCGCCGAGGCGTTGCGGCCGGGCGCGTTGACCACGGTGACGCCGCGGCCGCGGCAGGCCGCCATGTCGATGTTGACCGGGCCGCCGCGCGACACCGCGATCAGCTTGAGATGGGGCAGGCGGTCCAGCATGCCGGCGGTAACAGGCGCCAGGTGATTGATCAGGATCTCGGCGTCGCCCACGAAGTCGGCGATCTGGTCCGGCTCGCCCAGATACTCCTTCAGGCCGGGCAGGCCGCCGTCCTGGTAGCCGTGGCGCATCGGCTCGTCGGGCCAGGCCAGCTCCAGGGTGCGCAGGACGGCGCCCGCGGCCGCCGGGCCCAGAGCCTCGACGAAGGCCTCCGGCTTCATGAAGCGGTCGCCGATGACCGCGATGGTGGGCTTCGACGTCATGACGGATCCTTGGTGATCTGGGCCAGCGGCGCCCAGAGCGGCGCCATGGCCTGGCGGGCTGCGACATACAGCGGGAACAGCCGGTCGTAGAGCGGCTGCAGGGCAGGATCGGGCGGGAGGGCGGCACCCAGGGTCGGCGCCACCCACCGCTGGGCCGCCGCGTCCAGGTCGGGCAGGGCGCCGATCGCCACGGCCGCCATCATGGCGGCGCCGGCGGCGCCGCATTCCTCGCGTTCGATCCGGCGCACCGGCGCGCCCAGAACCGAGGCCAGGATCTGGCTCAGGGCCGCCGAACGCGCGGCGCCGCCGGTCAGCCGCATTTCCTGCGGCAGCGGCCCGGCGGCGGCGTAGCAGTCGCGCGCGGCCAGGGCGATGCCCTCGTACAGCGCGCGCATCAGGTCCAGGAAGCCGGCACGGCGCGACAGCCCGGCGAACTGGGCGCGGGCGGCGGCATTGACGAACGGGCCGCGCTCGCCGGCCTCGTGGATGTAGGGATGGTAGAGCGCCGCGCCCGGCCGCGCCGTCAGCACGCGGGCATCGAACGCGGCCAGGGCGTCGCGCGGCGTGCTGGCGGCGCCCAGCAGCCCGGCGGCCTCGCGGCCGACCGCCACCAGCCAGTCGATGTTGAGCGTCGCCGCCATGGTCGACTGCATCCGTGCGGCCGCGGGCGGCCCCGGCAGGGTCCCGGGCAGCGCCATGGTGTAGCCGCCTGCTTCGGCCGGGGCCTCCCAGCGGGCGAGGTCGGGCACCAGCCGCATGTGCATGGCGGTCGAGCCCAGGACGGAGCAGCCGACCGGCGCGCCGTCCGGACCGGGCACGGTCAGCCCGCCGCCCAGGGCGGTGCAGACCACGTCGACCGCGCCCAGCGACACCGGCAGGCCGGCGGGCAGCCCGGTCTCGGCCGCCGCCGCCGGGGTCAGCGGGTGGGTGACGACGCTGCCGTCCAGCAGTTCCGGCAGCAGCCGGCGCTGCGTCGCCAGGCCCAGCCGATCCAGGATCTCGGGCGCATAGCGGCGGGCGCGCAGGTCGCCGAAAGTGAACAACCCCTCGGACGGGTCGGTCGCGCGCTCGCCGGTCAGCTTCAGGTACAGCCAGTCCTTGCAATGCAGGGCGGTGGCCGCGCGGTCGAGCAGGGCGGGCTGGTGGCGGGCCAGCCACAGCAGGTGCATCGCCTGGCTGCAGGCATTGAGGCCGCAGCCGGTCAGGCCATAAAGGGCCTGGGCCGTGCCGTCGGCGACCAAGGCCTCGACCAGGCCGGCAGCGCGCGAGTCCAGCCACAGCCAGGCCGGCGCCACCGGCTCGCCGGCAGCGTCGACCAGCCAGGTGCCGTCGCCCTGGCCGGTCACCGCCAGCGCCGCCGCGCGCCGGTCGAGGCCGGACAGCGCCGCGCCCAGGTCGCGCAGGACGTCGCGGCAGTCGGCCCAGGTCTGCGCCATGTCCTGGGTGACCGCGGCGCCCTGGTCGTCATAGCGGTTGGGCCGCGCCGCGGCGGCGACCTGCTGGCCGTCGAGGTCGAAGGCCAGCGCCTTGACCACCGAGGTGCCGGCATCGACCGCGACGATCAGGTCGCGGCGGGTCATGCCGAGCCCCCGAGCCCATGGCGGACCGCGCGGCCGCTGTCGGCCTCGAACAGGTGCAGGGCGTCTGGCGGCAGCGCCAGCGGCACCGTCGCGCCGACCCGCAGGCCGAGCGCCTGGTCGGTGACCGCCACCAGCGGGCAGCCGCCCAGGTCCAGGCCGACGTGGGTCTGGTCGCCCAGCCAGCTGTGGAAGGTGACGGTGGCCGTGAGGCCGCCGGTGCCGATCCGGATGCGGTGCGGGCGGATCCCGGCGCGCCAGCGCCTGGTGCCGTCGGCGGCCAGGCCCGGGGCCGAGACGCGGATCGCGCCGGGCAGGACCAGGGCGCGGTCCTCGACCGCCACGTCGAACAGGTTCATCGGCGGCTCGCCGATGAAGCCGGCGACGAACAGGTTGGCGGGCCGCTCCTTGAGCTCCGCGGGCACCGCATATTGCTGCAGGACACCGCCCTCCATGACCGCGATGCGGTCGGCCAGCGCCATGGCCTCGGTCTGGTCGTGGGTGACGAACACCGTGGTCAGCCGGTGCTCGGCCAGGTAGTCCTTGATCCGCGCCCGGAGCAGTGCGCGCAGGTCGGGCTCCAGCTGCGACATCGGCTCGTCGAGCAGCGACACCGGCGCCCGGCGGACCAGGGCGCGGGCCAGCGAGGTGCGCTGCTGCTGGCCGGCCGCGATGGTGCCGGGATAGCGCTCCAGGATGCCGTCGATCTCCAGCAGCTCGGCGATCCGGCGCACCCGCGCCTCGACCTGGGCGCGCGGCTGGCGCTCGCGCAGCAGCGCGAAGGCGATGTTGTCGCGGACCCGGAGCGGCGGATAGAGCGCATAGCCCTCGAAGGCCATGGCGACGCCGCGCTGCGCCGGCGGCAGGCGGTGCACCGGCTGGCCGGAGATGCGCACGGCGCCGCCGGTGACGTCCTCGAAGCCCGCGATCATGCGCAGGATGCTGGTCTTGCCGCAGCCGGACGAGCCCAGCAGCGCCACGGTCTCGCCGTCGCCGACGTCGAGGTCGACGTCGCGCACCGCCGTCACCGGCGGCCGGCCGCGCGGCCGGTAAGTCTTGGCGAGGCGTTCCAGGGCGAGGTTGGCCATGGGGGCTCCTAATGGCTCAACAGCGCGATGCGCGCCCGGGTCTCGGCGTCGAACAGCAGGACCTGGGCGGGATCGATGGCGACCCACACCGGCCGGCGGCCGCGGCCGTAGTCCGCGGCCCGGTCCTCGGGCACGGTCGCCAGCAGCTCCTGGCCGGCGCCGCGCAGGTAGAGCACGCTGCGGACATTGAGCGGCATGACGGTTTCCAGCTCGGCCGCGATGCCGTCGGCGCCGGGCTCCAGGCGGACCTCGACATGCTCGGGCCGGAGGCCGGCCAGGCAGGCGCGGCCGGCGGCATGGGCGAGGCCGGCGGGCAGGGTCAGCGCGCCGCCCAGCAGGCCGATGCGGGCGCCGCCGGGGGCTCGTTCCGGCCGGCAGGGCACGAGGTTGATGGTCGGGTCGCCGAAGCGGCGGGCCACCTCCACCGAGGCCGGCTGGCCGTACAGCGCCGCCGGCACGTCGACCTGCTCGAGCCGGCCGTCGCGCAGGAAGGCGATGCGGTCGCCCAGCGCCATGGCCTCGCGGTAGTCCTGGGTGACGTAGAGCACGGCGGCGTCGAAGGCGCGCAGCAGGCGCGGCAGCTCCAGCCGCATCTCGTAGCGCAGCTTGGCGTCGACGTTGCGCAAGGGGTCGTCCAGCAGCACCACGCCGGGGCCGGAGGCTAGCGCCCGGGCCAGCGACGTGCGCTGCTTCTGGCCGTTGGACAGCTCACGCGGGGGATGGCCCAGCACATGGCCGATGCGCAGGAGGTCCGCGACCTCGGCCACTCGCGCCCGCAGCCTGGCTTCGTCCCAGCCGCGGGCGCGCAGCGGGCTGGCGATGTTCTCGAACGCGCTCAGGTGCGGGTAGAGCGCGAAGTTCTGGAACGCCATGGCCAGGCCGCGCCGCTCCGGCCCCAGGGCCGCCAGCGGCTGGCCGGCGATCACGATCTCGCCGGCGTCGGGCTCGACGGTGCCGGCGATCAGCCGCAGCAGCAGGGTCTTGCCCGCGCCCGAGGGGCCGCACACGACGACCGTCTCGCCGGCCGCGACCGCAAGGTCGACGCCGTCGAGCACCCGGGCCTTGCCGAACGCCTTGGCCAGTCCTTGGATCACCAGGTCGGCCATGGCGTCAGCCCTTCACCGCGCCCAGCGACAGCCCCTCGACGAGGTAGCGCTGGGCGACCAGGGCGAGCACCAGGTTGGGCAGGATCGACAGCACGATCGAGGCGGCGATCTGTCCGTACTGGATGCCCGAGGCGGTGACGAAGGCGAGCGCGCCGACGGTGACCGGCTGCTTGTCGGCCGAGCCCAGGATCAGCGCGAAGACGAAGTTGTTCCAGGCGAAGATGAAGGCCAGCAGGCCGGCGGCGGCGATGCCCGGCCGGGCCAGCGGCACGGCGACGCGCAGGAAGGTGCGGAGCCAGGAATGGCCGTCGATGCGGTAGGCGTGCTCGATGTCCGGGCTCAGGTCCTCGAAATAGCCGCGCACGATCCACAGGATCAGCGGCAGGCAGATCAGCTGATAGACCCAGACCAGCCCGATATAGGAGTCGGCCAATCCCAAGTCCTGGAAGTACAGCGCCAGCGGCAGCAGCACCAGGAGCGGCGGCGCGAAGCGGAAGGACAGGAGCGTGAAGGCGATGTTCTCGCCCAGCCGGAACTTGAAGCGGGCGAAGGCGTAGGCGGCGGGCACGCCGAGCAGCAGCGCCAGCAGCACCGACGCGACCGAGAGGATCACGCTGTTCATGAGGTTGCCCATGAACGGGACCTGCAGCGTGCCGGCGGTGGTCTGGAGCGTGCCGCTGATGATCGCGGCGTAGTTGGCCAGGGTCGGCGTGAACGCCAGCGACGGCGGAATGCGGAGGATGTCGGCGTTGGTCTGGACCGACATCAGCACGACCCAGGCGATCGGGAACAGGAAGAAGATCCCGATCGCGGCGAGGGCCAAGGCACGCAGGAGCGCGAGCAGCGGTGCCGGCATGGCTCAGCTCACACCCCGCGCCCGCTCGCGCAGGCGCAGCCACTGGCCGACGAACAGGTTCGACAACAGGAAGGTGATCGCCCACAGCACCATCAGCAGCGCGGCGGAGCGGCCGACATTGGTGTACTGGAAGAACTCCAGATAGGCCTGGACCTGGAACACCATCAGCCGATCGCCGGGACCGCCCTGGGTCATGGCGTAGACGATGTCGAACTGCTGGATCGCGTCGAGCATCCGGAACAAGGCAGCGGTGATGATGTAGGGCAGCAGCATCGGCAGGGTGATGCGCAGGAACACGAAGCCGGCCGGCACGCCGTCGATCTGCGCCGCCTCGAACGGTTGTCGCGGCAGGGCGCGCAATCCGGCCAGCAGCAGGATGGTCATGAACGGCGTATAGACCCAGACGTCGACCAGCACGACCGTGAACAGCGCGGTCGAGGGCGCCGACGCCCACTTGAACCCGGGCACCCCGGCCAGGGCCACCAGGTAGCTCAGGATCCCGAAATCGGGGTTGGTCATGAGCTTCCACATCAGCGCCGCGATCGCCGGGGCGATCATCAGCGGCAGCATCAGCACGATGCTCATGGCGTTGTTGAACCGGGTCGGCCGCTGCAGCAGGAGGGCGATGCCGAGGCCCAGGAGCAGCTCGCTGCCGACCGTCAGCACGGTGTAGGACAGCGAGACCTTGACCGTGTTCCAGAACGCGGGGTCGGTCAGGAAGTCCTGGTAGTTCTCGGTCCAGGTCATCCCCCGGGTCGTGGGGAAGGCCAGGTTGTAACGCTGCATCGAGTACCAGACGGCGGTCGCGAACGGGATCAGGATGCCGATGCAGACCAGCAGCGCGGGCAGGCTGAGCAGGTAGGGCAGCAGCCGGCGGGCCCGGCGGACCTTGGGCGCGGTGCGGTGCGGCTTGGCCACTTGGGACGCGACCACCATGAGGGGACCAACCTTGACGACGAACCAGGAAAACGGCCGGGCGGGCCCGGAGGGGAAAGCCCGCCCGGCCAGCGGTCACAGCATGCCGGCCTGCTTCAGCTGCCGGTTGACCGCGTCCGCGAGCTGGTCGAGGCCTTCGTCGACACCGACTTCCTTGGCCACCATCTTCTGCAGGGCGGCCGCCCAGTCGGTGGTCAGGTTGAAGAACAGCGGCTGAGCCGTGAAGTAGATCTTCGAACCCGGTGCCGACGTATCATATTGCTCCAGATATCCCGGATAGGACTTCTTGATCCGGTCGCGGAAATCGGCGTCGTTCCATACCGACGCTCGGACCGGGTTCACGAAATCCATCTTGCGGGCGCCGAACAGGTCGTGCTCGGTCGAAGATGCCCATTGCAGGAAGTACCAGGCGGCGTCCTTCTGCTTGCCGAAGTTGTTCATGGCCAACGACCAGATCCAGACATTGGGGGTCGGGGCCTTGGCCTGGGGATTGGCGGCGAAGGCGTGGAAGGCGATGTTGCCGGCCTCCTTGTTGCCGGTGCCGTTCATGAAATAGCCCAGGATGTCGGCGTCGAAGATCATGCCCGAGGCGCCAGCCCCGAGGTCGGTGCCGACCTGGTACCAGGTGTAGGTCGACCAGTTCTTCGGGCCGCTTTCCTGGATCATCTGCACCCACATGCGGGTGAAGGCCTTGCCCTCGGGGCTGTTCATCGCCGCCTTGAGCTTGCCGCCCGAGCTGTCGAAGTCCTTCGCGCCGTAATTGGCGAAGCCCGACAGGTAGCCCGGGTGGATGGTCGCCCAGGAGCGCGAGCCGCGCACGCCGATGCCGTAGGGGCCGCCGGCGTCCTTGGTGATCTTGGCCGCCTTGGCGAGCATGTCGGCCAAGTCCTTGGGCGGGTCGAGCTTCAACTGGTCGAAGATGCGCCGGTTGTAGCTGACCGAGTTGAGCTCGAAGCCCCAGGGGATCGCCCATTGCTTGGCGCCCTTGCCGCCGAGCTCGGCGCCCGGCACCCCCGACCAGGCGGTGCTGGCGCGCAGGTTGGGCAGCATGTCGTCCCAGGCATAGTGCGGGTTGGTGTGCGCGGGGTCCTGGATGTATTCGTTCATATCGACCAGCCAGCCGGCCGGGCCGTACTGCCAAGTCTGATAGGCGCCGGTCATGAAGGCGTCGTACTGGCTGCCCTTCGACGACAGGGCCGCCGTCACCTTGTCGAAATAGACGTCCTCGGGAAAGACGTCGTACTTCACGTCCATCCCGGTCAGCGACTTGAAATTGGCGAGGTCGGCGATCATCGCATCCGCATAGGGATGCTTGTTGAGCAGCAGGGTGAGGGTCTTGCCCTTGTGCTTCTGCCAGTCGAAGTCGGCGGCCAGGGCCTCGGTGGCCGCGCGGTTGACCAGGACGCTGGCGGCCGCGACGCCGAGGCCGAGCCGGCCGGCCTGCCGGATCAGCTCGCGCCGTCCGACCCGCTTGGCGACGAAGGCCGATGCGAGATCACGTTCTTTCTCGTACATGGCTTCTTCCCTTGCTTTGTTGTTTGCGGCGGGCCTCGCCGGTCGCCGGCCCCGTGCCGGCGGCCTCCGGTCCGACCAGCGCGCGCGCGGTCGGCTCGTCCGTGATCAGGCCCGTGATCACGCGGCTTTCCAGGACGGCCTTGATGGCCTTGGCCTTGGCCCGCCCGCCGGCGACCGCCACGACATGGCGGCCGCCGAGCTCGTCCAGGCGCAGCGAGATGGCGCGCTGGTTGATCCCGGCCGCGACCGGCCGACCGGCGGCGTCGACGAAATGGCCCAGCACCTCGCCGACCGCGCCGGCCTGCTCCAGCTCGCGGAACTCGTCCGGCGTGATGGTGGCGGTGGCCAGCATGTGGGCGCCGGGGCCGACCTCGCCGATGCCGACCACGAACAGGTCGGCGGCACGGGCCAGCTCGAACACATGCTTCAGGCCGGTCTGGGCCAGCAGCACGGCCTTGTCCTCGACGCTGTCGGCGAAGAACGGGGCCGGCATGAAGTAGCTCTCGGCCCCGGTGATCTCGGTCAGGCTGTGGATCACGTCGTAGGGATTGGCGGCGGCATGCCGGGTCAGGCTGCCCAGCAGCGACACGAAGCGGACGCCGGGCCGCGGGATCCGCGGCAGCGACTTCACCAGCTCGGCCAGGGTGCGGCCATGGCCGATGCCGATCAGTGCGGCGTCGCCGCGCTCCAGCACGCCGTTCAGGTAATGGGCGCCGGCGGCGGCCAGGCTGCGCAGCGGCAGCGGCGCCTCGTCGACGTCGGGCACCACGGTGCAGAAATCGAGATGCCAGCGCTGGGTTATGCGGTCTTCCAGGGCCACGCATTCGGCGGCGGTGCCGGCGACGAACACTTGGACCATGCCGTCGGCCAGGGCGTCGGCGATCAGCCGGTTGACCTTGATCCGCGAGATGCCCAACCGGCGCGCGATCTCGTCCTGGGTGTGCTTGCCGATGTAGGAGAGCCAGGCGGCACGGGCGGCCAGGCTGCGGTCCTTCTCCTGCACGGGCGCGCCTCCCTTGTTCGACGGGTTGGAACATAAGTTCACATGTCGAACTTTTGTGCGAGCATGGCGCGCAAGCCGGCGGCTGTCAAGGCGCATGGTCGACAGGCGCATGGGCGCCCATGACGGGGTAATCGGGTGACGACCTCTTGAACCCGTGGCAGTCGCCAGCGAGGATCACCGATCCGAGCTTGTCTGGCCTGGCCGCCGGCTCGCCCGGTCTCCCGAGTATCCATGGGCCGAAAACGGCAAACCCCGCCGGGCTTGCGATCGCCGCGGCGGGGTCGGGCACCCGGAGATGGTCTTGAGGCTCAACGGCCGAGGCCGCGAGCAGACGCGTATTACAACGGTCGATGCGGTGCTGGGATCAAGGTTCCTTGGGTCAATGCCGCGCCAGCAGGTTCGCGACGCCAAACGATAGCGCGACGATGCCGGCGTTCACCGCCAGCACCGTGGCGATGATCTGAACCAAGGTCGGCAACTGGGAGACCTTGCCGCGCAGTTCGGCGATAGCTTCGCCCTGCCGGCGCTGTTCGGCATCGATCCGTGCAATTACTGGCTCCAGCCGACGCAGGATATCGACAGCATCGTCGGGCGGCATACGGGGTGCGGGATTGCTCATGGCGGCTATCCTACTCCTGGTGGGCGCGCGACGCTCTCACTTCGTCTTCAGCCCGGACCAGCGGACCGGCGCTACCAGGGCGTGCCGCGGGCCATGTGCAGGCGCTCCTGGGTCTCGAGCGGGCACTGGCCGACCAGGATCATGTCGATCGCCCGGCCATCGGCGGACAGCGGCATGTTGACCCCTTCATAGGCGACCCGGTGGCCCTGGACGGTCGGCAGCCGCCAGTGCCAGACCTGGGGCTGCCGGCTCTCGACGACGGTCCGATTGCAGGCGATGGCGACGGCGCGGATCTCGGGGTTGGGGTGGTCGTCCATCAACTGTCCGCTGAGGTCGAGACCGCGCCGCAGCGTCAGCCCCGAACCGATCAGCCGATAGCGGAAGCGCAGCGGCTCATGGAGCACGTCGAGCAGGATGACGCCGCCCAGGACATAGCGCAGGTCTTCCGGCCGGAAGTCGGCGCGGCCCGGCAGCTCGCGGCCGCGGCGCCAGCTGCCCCAATCGCGCAGCAGACGCCGCAGCAGCGGCGTCTGCAGCTGCTCGGTCAACATCGCGAGCGGCGGATCCAGATCCTCGGTAACCACCCCCATATTGGGGCTGCGGTCGGGTTTCGGATTGCTTAACCGCGGCGCCGGCGCATTGCAGTTGCCAGGAGCGGCAACAAGGTGGTGTTATCAAAAAAGGTCCGCAGCCGGTCTCCGCGCAGCCGCGCCGAGGCCGGCATCCTGGTCGATTACCGGCGATGCGGCCGTCTTCGGCCGCCTCGCCGTCATGCGATTCCCTGTCAAACCGGAGGAAGCCCATGCCCGACGGAGGACCCACTGCGCAAACCGCGGTCACCGACCTGTGGTCGCGCATGCCCACCTTGATGATGCAGGCCTATGAGCAGGGCATCACCATGGAGGTGGAGATCGCCAACGCCGTCATCACGGCGATGCGCGAGATCAACACCCAGCAGCTGGAATTGATGAAGGCGGTGACCACCGTCGGCACCAAGGCCACGGCCGGCGGCAACGGCGCCGGTGCGGACCAGCTCAAGGCCCTGGGCGACACCGCCCAGGAGCGCCTCGGCGCGATCGCCCAATCGCTGGGCGAGTGCTCGCGGCGCATCTTCGAGGCCAACCAGACCTGCCTGATGCGTAGCCTGGACGTGATGACCGGCACCCAGCCGGCGGCCAGGCCCGCCAAGCCCGCCAAGCCGATGGCGCACTGACCGCGCTCGCCTGGCGGGGTGCAGGCCCTGCCAGGCGACTATCGCCATCCGGCCGTAACCCGGACGCGCTCGTCAAAGGCGCGGCTTGGCCGCCTCGTTGACCAGATAGGGCAGCACGGCGCCGGCCAATCCCACCGCGGCATCCGGCAGGTCCAGGGCCGCCAGCCCCATGACGCGGCGCAGACCCGGCACCAGCAGGATCGCCGCCTGCAGCGCCGCGGATCCCGCCAGCGCCGCGGTCAGCGGCCGGTTGGGCGGACGCCGCGGTCCGGCGAACAGCGACCCACGCTCGGACCGGCAGGACAGGGCGTGCAGCAGCTGGGCACCGACCAGGCTGGTGAAGGCGACGGTGCCGGCCCGGGGCGAGGCGCCGTGCCGGGCCCGGCCATAGCCGAAGGCGGCGAGGGCCCCGGCGGCGATCACCGCGGCCTCGCGGCCGAGCGCCGGGACGTCGGCGCGCCGGACGATCGGTTCGTGCGGGTCGCGCGGCGGCTGGTCGAGCACGCCCGGCTCCGCGGGCTCGAAGCCCAGCCCGAGCGCCGGCAGCACGTCGGTCAGCAGGTTGAGCCACAGCAGCTGGACCGGCGATAGCGGCACGCCGGCGCCCGCCGCGGTGGCGGCCAGGACGACCAGGATCTCGCTGAGATTGGTGGCCAGCAGATAGCGCATCGCCTTGCGCACATTGCCGTAGGTCGTGCGGCCGCGCTCCAGCACGGTGGCGATCGCCGGCAGGTCGTCGCCGCCCAGCACGATGTCGGCAACCGTGTGCGCCGCCTCGTCGCCGCTCGGCCCGAGCGCGATGCCGACGTCGGCGGCGCGCAGCGCCGGGCTGTCGTTGATGCCGTCGCCGGTCATCGCCACGACATGGCCGTCGGCCTGCAGGGCCTGGACGATGCGGAGCTTGTCGGCCGGGGTGACCCGGGCGAACACGCGGGCCGACCCCACCAGCCGCCGCAGCTCGGGGCTTGTGGCCTGGCGCAGCTGGTCGGCGCGCGCGACCGGGATCGGCCCGCCATTGGCCAGGCCCAGATGGCGGGCGATCGCCCAGGCGGTGCGGTCCTGGTCGCCGGTCAACATGATGACCCGGACCCGGGCGCGTTCGAACCGGCGCACCAGTTCGACCGCACCCTGGCGCGCCGGATCGGCGAGGCCGACCAGCCCGACCCAGGTCAGGTCCGCCAGGTCGTCAGGGGTACCGGCCCCGTCGGCGAAGGCGAAGCCCAGCACGCGCAGGCCCTGCTCGGCCATGTGCCGATTGGCGTCCAGGACGGCCGCGCGCCCGGCGTCGTCGAGGGCCTCGGACGCGCCGTCCCGCAGCCGGGCCGAGCACAGCGCCAGCAGCTGCTCGGGATTGCCCTTGGCGGCGAGCAGGCAGCGGCCGTCGCCGCCGTCATGCCGGGTCGTCATGTACTGCCGGGCTTCGCCCCGGTGGGCCGTCCTGCCCAGCGGCCAGGCCCGCCGGAGCGCGCCCGGATCGATGCCGGCATCGCGGCCAAGGCGCACCAGCGCGGCCTCGGTCGCCGAGCCGTCGATCCGGCCGTCGTCGCCGAGCGTCGCGTCGCTGCACAGGATGCCGATCTCGAGCAGTCGCCTAAGGTCGGGGTCGGCCGACGCGGCGGCGCCGTCGGCGCGCCGGATCCGGCCGTCCTCGACGGTCATCGGGCCGCCGGCGCAGGCGACCGCCGCCGCGGTCATGCGGTTCTCGGTGAGCGTGCCGGTCTTGTCGAAGGCGATGACGCTGACCGCGGCCAGCGTCTCGATCGCGTCGAGCCGGCGGACCAGGACGCGCTGGCGCCGCATCCGCTCGACCCCCAACGCCAGCACCGTCGTCGCCACCGTGGGCAGGCCTTCCGGGATCGCCGCCACCGCCAGCGCCACCGAGCCCTTCAGCATGGCGAGCAGGCCTTGGCCGCGCAGCAGCCCGATCGCGAACACCCCGGCGCACACCGCGGCCGAGGCCATCACCAGCTGACGCCCGAGCCGCCCCAGCTGCCGCTGCATCGGCGTCTCGGGCGCCCGGGCTTCGCCCAGCATCGCCTGGATCCGGCCGACTTCGGTCCGGGCTCCGGTCGCGACCGCGACCGCGATGCCGCTGCCTTCGACCACGGCCGTGCCGCGATAGACCATGGCGCTGCGCTCGGCCAGCGGCGCGTCCGCCGCGACCGGAGCGACCGCCTTGGTCACGGGCAGGCTCTCGCCGCTCAGCGCCGACTCGCCGACCGCCAGCCCGCTCGCCACGATGACCCGGCCATCGGCCGGCGGCACCGTGCCGGCCTGCAGCATCATCAGGTCGCCGGGAACGACCTCGGCGTCGGGCACCTGGCAAGGCTGCCCGTTCCGCTTGAGCGTGGCGGTGGCGGACCCGAGCGCGTGGAGGCTGCCGACGATCTGTTCGGTCCGGCATTCCGCGGCGAAGCCGATGCCGGCGTTGAGCACGACCACGCCCACGATCGCCAAGGCGTCCAGGACGCCGCCGGTCGCCAGCGACAGCACGGCGGCGGCTGCCAGCAGGGCGGTGGGCGAGCTGCGCAGCTGCGCGCCCAGGATCTCCAGCGCCGAGCGCGGCCGGGGCGCGGGCACGATATTGGCCCCCCGCTCGGCCAGCCGGCGGTTCGCCTGGGCCGCGGTCAGGCCGGCCTGGCTCGAGCCGGTGGCGGCCAGAACCTCGGCCGCCGTCATGGCATGCCAGGCGGGTTCGGATGTCGATGCCTCACCCGGGGGTGCCGCGCCGTGGGCCAGGACCGATGCCACCCGCGCGGTCACGGCCGGCAGGTCGCAGGCATGGTCGATCAGCACCGTGCCGGTGACGGCGCTGGCCCGGGCGGAGCGGATCGCAGCGCCGTCCGGCAGGGCGCCCTCGACCGTGCGCGCCAAGCGGTCGTCGCCGCGCAGCGCCGCCACGCGCAACCGGGTGCGCCCCGGCACAGCGGCATGAATCACCGTGATCGAGGCCGCGGCGGCCTCGGCCCCGGCTCCGACCCCGTCAGGCATGGATGCGGTCACGGCCCTCCCGGCGGCTGATGCGCGCCCTCAAGACCGCTAGGCCGGCCGCTCCGACGCCTTGCCCGGCCGGCGATGATGGTCGCCGCCGCCCCGGCCCTCGGCCTCGAGCTGGCTGCGGGCCTCGGCCACCAGGTCGCCGGTGGTCTCGCGGACCGTCGCGGCGGTCTCCTCGTAGATCGCGATGCCGGTCTTGATCGCGCCGACCGCGAGCGGTCGCGCCATGCGCCCGAGCGCGCTCAGCAGCCCCGGCGCGAAATACAGCACGCCGGCGCCGACGGCGACCGCCGGCAGAGCAGCGCCTTCGACCAGACCGCCGATCCCCTCTTCGAGCAAGGCCATGTTCGTCCCCTTTCCCGACTGTCACGGAACCTACACGGACGAGAACGCCGGACAGGTGCCGCTGTTCGTTCGTTACGTGACCGACGGTATCGAGGGTGGTGACATGGCAAGCTGGAAGGGAACCCTGGCGACGTTCGTGGCGGGCGGGGCGGTGGGCGTGTTGCTGGCGCCGGTGATCGGCCCGGCGCTGGCCAGGGCGGCGCGCCCGGCGGCCAAGACGGCGGTGCGGCTGGGGTTGGAGATCTACGAGCGCGGCCAGGTGGCGGCCGCCGAGCTGCGCGAGACCGTGGAGGACGTGACGGCCGAGGTCCGCGCCGAGCACGCATCAGGCGAGGCGTCCGGCGAACCGGCGTCCGGCGCCGTGCACTGATGCCCGCCAAGGCTTATGTGGTTCATCGCACGCGCGGGCGGGTGCGGCTGCGCATCCCCGAGCGCCGCGGCGACCACCGGTTCTTGGGCGAGGTGGCCGAGCGGCTGCGGCACTGCCGCGGCGTGCACGGGGTCGAGGCCACCCCGGCGACCGGCAGCGTGCTGATCCACCACGATGTCGATGCGCTGGAGCAGTTGATCGTCGAGGCCGCCGCCAACGGCGTCGGCGAGCTGATCGAGCCGATCGCCGCGCTGCCGCCGGTCGCGCGCCGGCTGCGCGAGGAGGTGACGGCGGTGGACCGGGCGGTCCGCCGGGCGACCGGCGGCACGCTCGACGCCGCCACGGTGGCCGCCCTGGGCTTGATGGGGCTGGCCGCCATCCAACTGGTGCGGGGCGGCCAGCCGGTGCGGGCGATCTCGCTCAGCTGGTACGCCGCCGAGCTGCTGCGCCGCTGGTCGGAGCCGAAGGCCGCGGGGTAGGGGGGCCGCCCGCCCGACCGTCAACCAGGCCTGTCGCCCCGCGCCTGGCGCATCAGCCAGGCCTTGAAGATGCGAACCTTGCGGATGCGGTCGGCGCCGGGACGATGCAGAACGTAGTAGCCTTGGGCCGGCCGCAGGGTCGTGGGCAGGGCGCGGACCAGGCGGCCGGACGCGAGCTCGGCCTCCACCAGGAACAGCGGCACCAGGGCGAAGCCCATGCCGGCGGCGGCCGCCTCGGCGATCATGAACAGGTGCTCGAAGCCGGGTGCCCGGGCCAGGTCCGGCGGCGGCAGGCCGAGGGCGGCGAAGAACGCCGGCCAGCCGCTGGGGCGCGTCGTGTGCTGCAGCAGCGGCCGGCCGATCAGATCAGTCGGCTGGCGCACCGGGTCCAGCCGCAGGAGCTGGGGGGCGCACACCACGCCGATCTCCTCCGACATCAGCGCCGCGGCCACCGCCCCCGGCCAGGGCGGGGCGCCGTGGCGGATCGCGATGTCGACCGGGCCGCCGGCCAGGTCGACCGGGCCGTCGCCGGCCGCGACCTCGACCGCGATGTCGGGATGGAGGCGGCGGAAGGCCGGCAGGCGCGGCACCAGCCAGCGCATGGCGAAGGTCGGCAGGACGCTGATCGCCAGCGCGCCCGGGGCATCCAGCCCCCGCACGCTGCGGGTCGCGGCGGCGATGCGGTCGAGGGCGGCCGTGACCTCGCCGAGATAGGCCGCGCCCGCCGCGGTCAGCGCCAGGCCGCGCCCGGCCCGCCGCACCAGCTCGACGCCGAGCTCGGCTTCCAGCGCCCGCACCATGCGGCTGACCGCACCCTGGGTCACGTTCAGCTCGGCCGCGGCGGCGGTGAAGCTCAGCAGGCGGCCGGCGACCGCGAAGCTGCGCACGGCGGTGAGCGACGGCAGGCGGGGCGCGGTCATGCCGGCGATCGTGACATTTTCTCATGAATGCCGCGCCGGGATCGTTTGTCCCAGACTCAGCCCCCCAGACTCAGCCCTTGGTGGCGCCGGCGGTCAGGCCGGCGATGTAGTAGTCCATCAGGAAGGCGTAGAGGACCAGCGGCGGCGCCGCGCAGAGCAGCGAGCCGGTCATGATCTGGCCCCAGTTGAACACGTCGCCCTTGATCAAGGTGGTCACGATGCCGACCGGCAGCACCAGCTGGTCGGCCGAGGTGGTGAAGGCGAGGGGATAGAGGAAGTCGGCCCACGACACCGCGAAGGCGAAGATCGCCGCCGCGATGATCCCGGGCAGCGCCACCGGCATGAAGATCCGGGTCAGCATCTGCAGGTAGCTGGCGCCGTCGATCAGGGCGGCCTCGTCCAGCTCCCGCGGGATCGACCCGAAATAGCCGATCATGATCCAGGTGCAGAAGGGCACGGTCAGGGTCGGATAGACGATGATCAGCACCCACCAGTGATTGATCAGCTCGATCCCCGTTTCGGCGCGGATGAAGGCGAAGATCTTGAACAGCGGGATGAACAGCAGCGATTCCGGGATCAGATAAGTCAGGAACACGCCGGTCGCCAGCACGCCCGAGCCCCAGAACTTGAGGCGCGCCAGGGCGAAGGCGGCGGGCACGCTGATGGCCATGGTCAGCGCCACGACGACCAGCGACACTGCGGCCGAATTGCGGAAGAAGACCAGGAACTGGCGCTGGCCGAGCAGGGCGGCGTAGTTCTCCAGGGTCGGGCGGAAGACCCACCAGGGATTGACCGCGGCGGCGATCTCGCCGCTCGACTTCAGCGACGTCAGCAGCATGTAGACCGGCGGCGCCAGGAAGAAGACCAGGAACACGGCCAGGCAGGCATAGGCGGCGACCAGCGCCCGCCGCCGGCCGCGGGCGATGCTGCCGGTGGCGGCGGCCGGCGCGGCCGGCACCAGGGGGACCGCGGGCGCCGACATCAGCCCTCGGTCGCGCGCCGGCGCACGCCGCGCAGGATGAACACGGCCGCCACGCCCAGGATCGGGAACATGAACAGCGACACCGAGGCGCCCAGCGGAATGTCGTTGCCCTGGATGCCCAGCTGGAAGGCCCATGTCGCGAAGACGTGAGTCTGGTCGACCGGTCCGCCGTTGGTCAGGATGCGCACGATGTCGAAGTTGGCGAAGGTGACGATCAGCGAGAACAGCACCGTGACGGCGATGATGCTGCGCATCATGGGCAGGGTCACGTACCACAGGCGCTGCCACCAGTTGGCGCCGTCGATCACGGCCGCCTCGTACAGCGCCTCGGGCACCGACTTCAGGGCGGCCAGGTACATGATCATGAAGAACGGCGACCCGTACCAGACATTGACCAGGATCACCGAGAACCGGGCCCAGTCGGGATTGCTCAGCCACGGCACCCGGCCGAGGCCGAGATGCAGCAGCACGAAGTTGAGCGCGCTGTAGTCGGGGTCGAACAGCCAGAACCAGGTGATCGTGCTCATGGCGGTGGGGATGACCCACGGCACCATCAGCATGCCGCGCCACAGGCGCTGGCCGCGCCCCGGCAACGCGTGCAGCACGTTCGACAGGATGAAGCCGATCAACGCCTTGAAGCAGACGGCGCTGACCGCGAACACCACCGACTGCCGGACCACCATCCAGAAGGTGTCGCGCTTCATCAGGAAGGCAAAGTTGCCCAGCCCGACGAAGCGCTGCATCGACTTGTTGAGCGTGGCCAGGTGCAGCGAGTAGAGCGCGGGATAGACCACCAGCGCCGCGATCAGCACGATCAGCGGCAGCGTCATGGCGAAGGCGGCCAGCGCGCGGCGCCGGGCCAGGGTGCGCAGGGTCGCGCGACGGCGGCCCGCCCCGACCTCGGCCCCGCGCAGCGTGGCATCGGCCATCCCGGCTCTCCCGCCTCAGGTCCGCATGAAGCCTTCCAGCTCGTCGGCGGCCCAGGCGATCGCCTGCTCGATCGACTGCCCCTGCTGCGTGACCTTGGCGATCATCTTGGGCATCGTCGCCTGGGTGTAGATCTGGTTGGCGATCTTGGGCGGCGCCGGGGCGGCGGCGAGCGAGACGATCTGGTCGCCGCGCGGCGGATAGCTGTAGACGGTGCCGACCGGCGGGCCGACCTTCGCCCAGGTGTCGAAGTCCAGCAGCTTCTCGAAGGCCGGCAGGTCGTAGCCGTGACTGGCCTCGACCAGCTGGTGCACGGCGTCGCGCGTCGACAGGTGCGTAATCAGGCTCTTGGCCGCAGCCTGGTTGGGCGAGAAGCTCCAGATGCCCAGGAAATAAGGCAGGCCGGGGGTGTAGCGGCCCTTCGGGCCCTTGGGCGGTGCAAAGGTCCAGCACTGCTCGCCGACCTTGGGATTGTCACGCACCGCCACCGCCCAGGCCGAGGGCGGATTCATGATCAGCGCGCTCTTGCCGGCGATCAGGATCTTGTTGTTCGAGGCGTCGTCATAGGCATAGGTGTCGTCGGGCAGCGACGGCGCCAGCTTCTTGAACCACTCCAGGACCTGCCGCACCGCGTCGGACTTGACCGTAATGTCGCCCTTCTCGTTGACCAGCACGGCGCCGTGACTGGCGAACACTGCGCCGACCCAGTCGACCGAGTCGGTGGTCTGGCCCAGGCCCAGGCCGAACGGATAGCCGCCCGCCTTGCATTTTGCCGCCATTTCCGCGAACCGGTCCCAGGTCCAGGCCTCCGACAGCGCCGGGTCGGGGGCGGCGCCGGCGGGATAGGCCTTGGTCGGGTCGAAGCCGGCCAGGTCGTGCAGCAGGTCGATGCGCCCGCAGGGCGGCTTGACCTGGCTGCCGGTGGTGGCGGGCACGGCGACCCAATGGCCGTCGCGCTTGCCCAGATATTCGACGGCGGCGCTGGGCTTGCCGTGCTCGGCGATCAGCTGGCCGACCATGTCGTCGACCTTGACCAGGTCCTCGGCCTTGTCGAGCGGCTGCCAGCTCGGCATCTGCAGGATGTCGTGGCCCGAGCGTGCCTGCTGCTCGGCGGCGATGGTCAGGATGTTCTTGTCGCCGTTGGACGTGATGTAGTCGATCTTGAGATCGACCTTCTCCTTGGCCGCCCACTCGTTGCACAGCTTGGTCAAGGTATCGTTGGCGCCCGGCACCCAATGGTCCCAGAAGCCGACGCTGAGCTTGCCCGCGGCGTGGGCGCCGCGGACATAGGGCGCTGCCACCGCGACGCCGGTCGCGGCGGCCGTCTGCGCCAGGAACCGGCGGCGCGACATCGTCATGGCCGTGTCTGTCATGGCTGCTCCTCCCATCGGGCGGGCACCGTGCTGCCGCACGGCCCGGAGCCCCGGGAGGACGTTGGCCGTCCGTCTCCGGCATCCGGCCGCCGGGCCCTATCCCTGTCCGATAGACGCTACGCCTGGGGGCGGGTGCTGTCCAGCGGAGCAGACGGGGCGATCAAGGAGCGCCGAAAGCGACCGGCAACGCCGGCGCCGCGCGTTCTTGAGACCGGCGCTGCCGTGCGGCGACACTTCAGCGTCGAGGGACGTTGACGCTGTCTCATTGGAGGCCTTCCCAGATGTAATGCACGTCCGGCTCGCCCTCCATGTTGTCTCCATCGGTGAACCGATCCGGCCGAAAACCCCGGCCTTCATAGAACCGCCGGGCGGCCGCATTGCGCTGGAAGGTCCACAGCTCAAGCCGCGTGGGGCTGAACGCCTTAGCCTGGATGAGGAGTGCCGAGCCGATGCCGCGCCCCTGAGCCTCCGGGCGGATATAGAGATGGTCGAGCTCGTGGCCGCTCAGCTGCATGAAACCGAGGATCGGCCCACGGTCCTGGGCGAGCCACCACTCGCCGGCAACGATGCCGACCGCGCGGCCGAACCAAGCGCGGACCTCGTCGGGGGTGCCGGGCTCCGTCAGCCAGGGCATCGCCTGGCGCCGAGCGGCGATATGGATCTCGGCGAGCTCGGCCGCCTCGCTCGGCCTTGCCTCTCGGATGTCGATCACCGTTTCCCCTCGCGCGCCCCACTTGATATGGGAAGCGCGATGTCGAGCCGCACCGCTCGCCGAGCAGCGCCTTATTTTGTTCACTGAAAGCCTCTGCCTGAAAGCGGTGTCATGGACCCGAAAATAGCCGACAATCAGAGGGTTGTTCGCAAGTTCGAGCGGTTTCGCATCGTAGATTTTCTCATGATCGCAGCGCAGAGATCGGTTGTCGCCGCCCCGGCGATGGCCTTCTCTCCCGGCCAGACGAACCCCTGCCCCGGGATGCCATGACCACGCTCACCCCCTTCCATGTCGCCTTTCCCGTCGACGACCTGGCCGCCGCGCGGCAGTTCTACGGCACCGTCCTCGGCTGCCCCGAGGGCCGCAGCGCCGACACCTGGATCGACTTCGACCTGTTCGGCCACCAGATCGTCGCCCACTACAAGCCGCGCGATCCCCAGGCGGCGGGCGCGCATCACAACCCGGTCGACGGCCATGACGTGCCAGTACCCCATTTCGGCGTGGTGCTGGCCATGGCCGACTGGCAGGCGCTGGCCGATCGCCTGACCGCGGCCGGCGTGCGCTTCGTGATCGAGCCCTATGTGCGCTTCAAGGGCCAGGTCGGCGAGCAGGCCACCATGTTCTTCCTGGACCCGGCCGGCAACGCCCTGGAGTTCAAGGCCTTCGCGGATCCGTCGCAGCTGTTCGCCGCCGCCTGAGGCGGCGGTCGAACTCCCCACCTTCCGGGGTCCTGCAGGGCCCCAGGTTCGCAAATCCGATAGCGGCCAACCCATGATAGTGGCAGGGTCGACAGCGTGTATAACTACGCGATCGCCCGCCGGCAGATCGATCGAAGAGCAGCGACGTGGGGGACGAAGCCTGGTCCATCCGAAAGACGGCGACGCAACTCCGCCGGGCGCTGTCCGCCGGCTGGTCGGAACGGCTGAGCCTCGTCCTGATGTTCGTGGTGGTGCTGGGCGTCGGGCTGATGGTGGCGGTGCTGAGCGCCCATACCGCCGTCACCGACCAAGGGCTGGCCAAGGTCGAGCAGGAGCTGCAGCTCCGCAGTCAGCTTGCGGCCTTCGCGGCCGACCTGCAGGACATCGAAAGCAGCAAACGCGGCTACATCATCACCGGCAATGCCGGCCTGCTGGTCCCGATCGACGCGGCCGCGGCCCGCGTCGGCGTCCGTCTGGAATGGCTGTTCGAGCACAGCCGCGGCAATCCCGACGACGAGGCCGCCCTGCACGGGATCTCCAAGCGCCTGGGCCATCGCCTGCTGGCGCTGGAACATGCGGTCGAGGCGGCCCGCAACAGCGGCATCGAGTCGGCCCGGTCGCTGGTCGTGGCCGATGCCGTCGATGGCGAGATGGGTGAGATCCTGCTGGCCGAGCGCGGGATGGCCGAGCGCTCGCAACTGCGCGGCGCGGCGGCGCGGTCCGAGATCGCCCGGCGGACCCGCTGGGTGCAGGGCGCCATGATCGGCATCATGGCCTGCACGCTCGCCGCGTTCGTCACGCTGGTGGTCACCGTGCGGCGGTCGCTGCGGCTGCGCGACCGCGCCGCCGATCAGCTGGCGGCCGCCAAGCGTGTCGCGGAAACGGCCAACCGCGCCAAGTCGGACTTCCTGGCGGCGATGAGCCACGAACTCCGGACCCCGCTCAACGCCATCCTGGGCTTCTCGGAGATCATCCGCGACCGGCTGGTCGGCGACGGCAAGCCCGAGGTCTACAGCGACTATGCCCGCGACATCCACCATAGCGGCAGCCATCTGCTGGGCCTGATCGACGACATCCTGGACCTGTCGAAGGCCGAGGCCGGGCAAACCCGGCTGAGCTGCCGCGAGGTCGACGTCGGCCGCGTGGTCGCGGCCTGCCTGGACATGGTGGCGGTGCCCGCGCGCAAGGCCGGCCTGGACCTGGCCGTCGAGATCGAGCTCCGCGACGCCGGCGCGGTGCCGGTGGTCCGGGCCGACGAGCTCCGGGTCCGGCAGATCCTGCTCAACCTGCTGTCCAACGCCATCAAATTCACGCTTCCCGGCGGCGCGGTCCGGCTGCGCGCCGGCTGGACCGCGACTGAACTGGTGCTGCGGGTGGAGGACACCGGCGTCGGCATCGACGCCGCCGACCTTCCCTTTGTCTTCGTCCCTTTCGGGCGCATCGAGAGCCGGCTCGCCCGGCCGGGCAACGGCCTGGGGCTGAGCATCGTGAAGAACATGGCCGAGGCCCACGGCGGCACCGTGCGCCTGACCAGCGCGGTGGGCCAGGGCACCGAAGTCGAGGTGCGCCTGCCCTTGGCCGGCCCGCCGGGCGCCGGCGCGCCGCTTCGCACGGGCGCGACGGCGTGCGCCGCCGTCCTTGGCCTGTGCCTGGCCCTGGGATCGGGCCCGGCCGCCGCCGCGGGGGCGGCGACGGTGGTGCATTGGTGGACCTCGCCGAGCGAGGCCGCCGCCGTCCGCCAGCTGATCCAGGCCTTCACCGCGACCGGCAACCGTTGGGTCGACAGCCCGGTGGTCGGCAACGGCAATGCCCGCACCATGGTCCGGGCCGAGATCTTCAGCGACGAGCCGCCGACCGCCGCGCAATGGGTGCTGGGCACCGAAATCAGGCGGCTGTTGCAGGCCGGGCTGCTGCAGCCGGTGCAGCGTCCGCAATGGGATGCAGTGCTGCCGGCAGCGGTGCGCGACCGGATCCGGACCGACGCCGGCTATGCGGCGGTTCCGCTGGTCATCCACAGCCGCAGCACCCTGTGGCTCAACCGGGCGATCTTCGACCGGCTGGGCCTCCAGCCGCCGCGGACCTGGGACGAGTTCGACCGGGCGGCCGAGGCCATCCGCGCCGCCGGCATCGTGCCGCTCGCCTGGAGCACGGAATCCTGGCAGGACTACCTGGTCTTCGAAAGCGTGGTCGCCGGCGTCGGCGGCCCCCAGTTCTACCGCCAGGCGCTGCTGGAACTGGACGACGCGGCGTTGGCCAGCCCGACCATGATCGAGGTGTTCGCCCGGATGCGGCGGCTCGGGGGCGATGCGGCGCCGCTGCTCGGCGCGCGCACCTGGGACGCCGCCACCGGCCTGGTGGCCACGGGCCAGGCCGCGATGCAGATCATGGGCAGCTGGGCCGAAGGCGAGTTCGTGCAGGCCGGTCGCCGGCTGGGCACCGACTTCGACTGCCTGCCCGCGCCTGGTACGGGCGGCCTGGCGATCTTCAACGCCAGCCTGTTCCTGCTGCTGAAGAACCGCGACCCGGCCCAGCGGCCGGTCCAGGAGGCCTTTGCCGATATGGTCATGGACCCGGCCGTCCAGTCCCGCTTCGCGGCCGTGAAGGGTGAGCCGCCGATGCGTCGGGACGCGTCGCTCGCCGGCCTCGACCGCTGCATGCTGGACACAGCGCGGGCCGCCGCGACGCCCGGCGCCCTGCTGCCGGCGACCGAGGTCGAGCTGCCCGACGACCTGCGTTTCGCGATCGAGGAGGTGGTGGCGCAGGCGCTGCATTACGACCTGAACCCGGCCGACAGCGTCGCCCTGCTGCGGCGGACGGTGGCGGCGCACCGGTAACGGGTTGCGGCGGCCGCGGAACTCCCGCTGCCCCGGGCCGTTGGCGGGAACATGGACAGACCGGGTGATGGCATGCAGGACAGCTCCGTGAAGAAGGTCGCCTCGGCCTTCTCGCCCAAGGGCGCGCAGGGGCAGAAGTACCTGGCGTCGGGCAAGGCCGTCTCGATGCGGCTGTGGCAGGACGAGCCGCCCGGCGACTCCAAGCCCCGGTCGCGCCGTGCCTACGAGACCGTCGGCTATGCGATCAGCGGCCGGGCCGAGCTGTGGCTGGAAGGTCAGACGCTGATCCTGGAGCCGGGGTCGTCGTGGCTCGTCCCCAAGGGCGCCGAGCACACCTACCGGATCCTGGAGCCGTTCACGGCGGTCGAGGCGACGGCACCGCCGGCCGAGGTGCACGGCCGCGACGAGTAAGGCTCATCGGGCTTGCGCCGCTGCGCGGGGTGGTCCCTGATCGGGATCCTGCCACCCCGTGGAGGCTGCCCGTCATGACCGTACCCCGCCCCGACCTGCTCCGGCATCGAGCCTAATCATGATGGTCCACGGCATCAGGGCCGTGACCCTGGCGACCCACGACATGGCAGCCGCCGTCGGCTTCTACCGGGCGCTCGGCTTCGATCTCGCCTATGGCGGCGGCGAGGCCGCGTTCACCAGCTTTCGCTGCGGCAGCGGCCACCTCAACCTGATCGCGCAGCCGCCCGAGTGCCGCTGGTCGTGGTGGGGCCGGGTCATCCTGTACCATGACGACGTCGACGGCCTGTATGCCCGGGCCGTGGCCGCGGGCCTGCAGCCCGAGGCGCCGCCGCGCGACGCCGAGTGGGGCGAGCGCTATTTCCACCTGCGCGATCCCGACGGCCACGAGCTCAGTTTCGCGTGGCCGCTGGCCGTCAGCCGCGGCCGTGGGGCAGGGCGATGAACGTGCTGGTGCCTTCGCGGTAGAGCTGCAGCAGGATGTCCGTCCGGCCGCCCGCCTGGGTGATGCGGCGCCGCGCGTCGGACGGGTCGGTCACCGGATGCTTGTTGACCGACTGGAGCACGTCGCCCGGCTCCAGGCCGGCGACATCCGCCTGGCTGTCGGGAGCCACGCCGACGATCAGCACGCCGGTGACGCCGGCGTCGAGCTGCAGGCGCTTGCGGACCTCCGGGGTGAGGGCGCCGACCTCGAGGCCCAGCGTCGGATCGTGCGGCGCCGGCGGCGGTGGCGCCGGCATGGCGTTGCCGCCCACCGGGGCCATCCGCGGCGCCGGGGCCTCGGCTAGCATCAGGGGGACTCGGTGCTCGCTGCCGTCGCGGCTGATCTCGAGCTCCGCGCGCCGGCCGACGCCGAGCCCGGCGATGCGCTGGGGCAGGTCGGCGGCGGTCGCGAGGGGTTCGCCATTGACCCGCCGGATCACGTCACCGGGGCGGACGCCGGCCTTGGCCGCCGGCGAGTCGGGACGGACGTCGGTCACGACCGCGCCCTCGGCACGGTCCAGCCCCAGCGGGCCGGCCAGCTTCGGCGTCACGGTCTGGACGCGCACGCCCATCCATCCCCGGCTGACCCGGCCATGGGCCTTGAGCTCGGCGATGACCGGCTTGGCCAGGTTGATCGGGATCGCGAACCCGACCCCGACGCTGCCGCCGTTCGGCGAGAAGATCGCGGTGTTGATGCCGATGACCGCGCCATGCATGTCCAGCGCCGGGCCGCCCGAATTGCCCATGTTGATGGGCGCGTCGATCTGCAGGAAATCGTCGAGCGGATTGGACTGGATCCGGCGGCCGCGGGCCGACACGATGCCGGCTGTGACGGTGCCGCCCAGCCCGAAGGTGCTGCCGATCGCGACGACCCAGTCGCCGACCCGGACGGTGTCGCTGTCGCCCAGGGGGACGGTCGGCCAGCGGTCGTTGCCCTCGATCCGGAGCAGCGCGATGTCGGTCTGCGGGTCGCGTCCGACCAGGCGCGCGGTGCGAGGCCCCTGATGCGGCAGGGTCACGGTGATCGACTGGGTATTGCCCACCAGGTGATCGCTGGTGACGATGTCGCCCTCGGCATCGATGATGAAGCCCGAGCCCAGGGACACCGTCGAGTCACGCGCGTGCCCGGGCTCGTGCCCGGACTCGAGGTCGTTCGGCGGGACGTCGAGCCGGCCACCGGCCAGCGGCGGCGCCGTTTCGGCCCGCTGGACGCTGGAGATGCTGACGGTGGCCGGCAGCACGGCATCGACCACGGGCGCCAGGCTGGGCATCGGTACGGCGACGGGGGGTACGGCGACGGGGGGGACGGCGACCGGGCCGCCCGCGGCCGGCGGCCGCCGGCCGGTGTCCTGGGCCATGGCGCTGCCGGCGATCGTCACGACGATCGCGGCGGCGCGAAGACTTAGCATCATCATTGCGGGGGCGCCTGGGCAGCAAAAGTCAAACTGCCAACACGCAGCTGGGGCGAAAAGTTCCGGATGCGCCCGGCAGCGAGATAAAATTTACGGCGTATTCTTTCCGTGCTTTCGTGATCATTTCCCGCGAAACAGGCGGTGTGCAAACCTCCGCGCGTGGAGTTTTCATCCCGCCTGGGGCAAGGCCGGGTCAGCCGGCTTCAGCGAGGACGCGGGCGTTGCCGCGCACCGAGGCCTCGCTCACGCGGATGCCGAGGCCGGGCCCGTCGGGCACCACCACCTGCCCGTCGCGATGGGGCACCCGCTCCTCCAGCACGTCCTCGGTCAGCACGTGATGCGGCATGTAGAACTCGCAGCCCAGCGCGATGCCGGGCGTCGCGGCGATCAGCTGGGTGCCGGCGGCCAGGCCGATGCCGCCTTCCCACAGGGTGCCGCCATAGCCCGGCAGGCCGGCGGTGTCGGCGATCGCCATGATGGCTTGCGCCTCGAACAGGCCGCCGGCCTTCATCAGCTTGACCGAAACCGCGTCGGCGGCCTGCAGGCGGACGATCTCGAGCAGGTCGCGGCGGCTGAAGCAGCTTTCGTCGGCCAGGATCGGCGTGTCGAGCGCCGCGGCCAGGGCCGCCATGGTGTCGAGGTGCGGCCGCGGCACGGGCTGCTCGATGAAGGTCGGGGCGAAGCGGTCGACGTCGCGCAGTACCTTGATCGCATCGAACGGCCGCAGCGCCTGGTTGTAGTCGAGCCGCAGATCGACCCGGTCGCCGAACTCCGCGCGGATCGCCTCGAGATGGTCGAGATCCTCGCGGTGGGGCTTCACGCCGGTCTTGACCTT
>CAZEFK010000053.1:0-35758 GCA_964511405.1 uncultured Comamonadaceae bacterium
TGACCGCGGCGTCGAGGTCGGCGTCGTCGAACACGATGAAGGGCGCGTTGCCGCCCAGCTCCATCGACACCTTCTTGACGGTGTCGGCGCATTGCCGCAACAGCAGCTTGCCGGTGGCGGTCGAGCCGGTGAAGCTCAGCTTGCGGACCTTGGGGCTGGCGGTGAAGGCGCCGCCGATCGCCGGCGCATCGCCGGGCAGACAGTTGAACACGCCCTTGGGCAGGCCGGCGCGCTCGGCCAATACGCACAAGGCCAGCGCCGACAGCGGGGTCTGGGGCGCGGGCTTCAGCACCACGGTGCAGCCGACCGCCAGCGCCGGCGCGCATTTGCGCGTGATCATGGCGTTGGGGAAGTTCCAGGGCGTGATCGCGGCGCACACGCCGATCGGCTGCTTGATCACCACGATGCGCTTGTCGCGGCCGTGGGACGGAATGGTGTCGCCATAGACCCGGCGCCCTTCCTCCGCGAACCACTCGATGAACGAGGCGCCATAGGCGATCTCGCCGCGCGCCTCGGCCAGCGGCTTGCCCTGCTCGGCGGTCAGGAGCCGTGCCAGGTCCTCCTGGTTGGCCATGATCAGCTCGAACCAGCGGCGCAGGATCTGGGCACGCTCCTTGGCCAGGAGGCCGGCCCAACCGGGCTGCGCGCGCTCGGCGGCGTCGATGGCGCGATCGGCCTCGGCGGCGCCCAGCCGCGCCACGGTGGTGATCGTCCGTCCATCGGCCGGGTTGCGGATGGTGTCGGTGGCGCCGTCGTCGGCATCGACCCAGGCGCCGTCGATATAGGCCTTCGAGCGCAGCAGCGCGGGGTCGGACAGCAGGCGGCCGTCGGTGATGTCCATGGCGTCCTCCCAAAAGGTCGGCGCCGACGTTGGGACACCGGGCCCCCGAGCGCAAGGGGTGGGCGCAAGGGGTCCTAATAGTCCTTGCGCCAGGTCAGCCCCAGGCTGGTGGACGAGGTCGCGCCGACCTTGCTGTCGACCGACAGGCTGGGCGTCAGCTCGACCTGGACCTCGGCGCGGGTCTGGCCGGTCGAGATGTCCTGGTTGACGCCGACATAGACGCCGTTGGCCACGTACTTGCCGCCGCTCAGGGCCGTGGTCCCCTTGGCGCCGGGCGCGGCGGCCGGGTTGTTCTGGACCGACAGGCGGTCGAGGCCGGTCAGGTTGCGCAGCCGGTCGAGCACGCCCGGCCCGCCGCCCGCCAGGCTCGCCGCCGCCTGGGCCAGCTGCAGGCCCTCGGCCGGCGTGATCTGGCCGACGCCGCGGCCGAACAGCACCCGGGCCAGCACCTCGTCCTGCGGCAGCTGCGGCTGCGAGGTCAGCTTGAAAGTGGGCGTGGTCACGGTGCCGCCGATCAGCGCCTGGGCCGTGATGTCGGCCGTCTGGACCTGGGCCTCGATGTCCAGGCGCGGGTCGCTCAGGCTGCCGGCGAAGTCGATGACGCCGCGCTGGACGGTGAAGGTCTTGCCCAGCACGTCGACGGTGCCCCGGATGGCGGTCAGGCCGCCGACGAGCTGCGGGGCGGCGCTGGTGCCCGATGCGGTGAACCGGCCGCGCCATTCACTGTCGACGCCGCGCCCGCGCACGAAGACCGGCCCGGGCAGCGTCACGGCCACATCAAGCTTCGCGACCACCGGCGGCGACGCCGGCCGCGCGGCGGCCGCGGCCAGCTCCGCCTGCACGGCGGCCTGCCCGCGCCGGCTGTCGACCTGGATTACCGGCAGGTCCGCCACCGACGGCGGCAAGCGCTCGGGCAGGCGGATCTCGGCCTTGGTGATGGTGATGGCGCCGGTGACCACGGGCGCGGCCGCGGTCCCGCCGACCGCCACGTCGCCGCTGGCGGTGCCGCGCGCCAGGTCCATGCGCGACACCACGAAATCGGCCAGATGCAGGCGCAGGGCCAAGGGGCCGCCGGCGAGGTCGCCGCTGCCTGAGGCGGTCACCCGGCCCTGGGCGCCGTCGGTGCCGGTCAGGCGATTGACCACGACCCGGCGATGGTCGCCGGCGATGTCGAGCGACAGGTCCCGGATCTCGGTGCCGGTCTCCAGATTGTCGTAGCGGGCCTGGTCCAGGGTCAGCCGACCGCCGATATCGGGCTGCGCCACGGTGCCACCGACCCGCAGGTCCAGGCGGTAGGCGCCGGCGACGCTGTTGGCGCCCAGCGGCACCAGTTCGGCCAGATGCTCCAGTCGGCCCGCGCCTGAAGCGGTGACCGCGAGCGCGCCGTCGGGCGGCAGCCCCGCCGCGACCGGCTCCAGCCGCAGGATCACCGGCAGGGCGGCGGTGACGGCGAGGGCCTCGCCCTGCGGCGCCGTGATCCGCGCGTCCGCCGACAGCCGCTGGCCGGCGACCCTGGCCTGGGCGGTCACGGCCAGGGCCGGCAGGTTGGCGCCGGCGCTGGTGCGCAAGTCGGCCGCCTCGAGCGTCAGCCGCGCCGACGGGTCCGCCGTGGTCCCGGACAGGTCGAGGGTGAAGCCGAGCCGGCCCGTGGCGCCGTCGACGCCGCCCAGGGCGGCCAGCCGCGCGACCGGCAGGCCTGTTGCGGTCACCTGCGCCGCCACCCGCGCCCGCTCCAGCGTGGCGCTGGCGGTCAGGCTGCCCGGGCCGAAGCTGAGCGCCGTCGGTCCCAGCACCATCCGGCCGGGCGCCACCGCCACGTCGACCGGCCGGGCCAGCGCCAGCCGCTCCCCCACCAACTGGCCATCGAGCCGCGCCAGATGCAGGCGCGTGGTCGCACCAGGCGTCACGGCACCGGCGAGCGCCAGCCGGAACGGCCCGCGATAGCTGCCGCTGGTCGCAAGGTCGACCTGCAGCGTGCCGCCGGCCGCCGGCTCCAGGCGCAGCCGGGTCGCCGACAGCGCGGCGGTGCCCAGGGTCGCCTGCGCCAGGTCCACGGTCGCGCGCCCGGTCGGACGCCGCAGCAGGTCGCTGCCGTCGGCGTCCAGCTTGAGGCCGTGCAGCACGGCGCCGCCGGCCGCCAGCTGCGGCGCCGTCATGGCGACCGTGGCCGCTTGCCGTCCCTGTGGCGCCGACAGCGCGATGCGGCCGTCGAGGGCGCCTTGCATCGGCATGCCGATGAGCGTCGACCAGGGCGCAAGGTCAGGCACATGCAGGGTCAGCGTCCCGGTTGCCGACGGGCCGGCCGGGGCGACGCGCAGGCTGCCGTCCAGGCGCGCGCCGGCGGCGGCGACCGAGAGCTTCGGGATCGCCAGGCTTTGAGGGTCGGCGGCATCGATCGCCAGGTCGGCGCGGCCCTCGATCCGACCGGCGGCGAAGCGCAGCGCCACGGAGCCGGTGCGCGCCGCCAGGTCGGGCACCGCGATGTCGGCACCAACGCGGTCGAGGCGGGCAGCGTCGGCGACCAGCCGCTCGCCGGTGACGCTGGCGGTCACGGCCAGGTGGTCGAGCGCACCGGTGGCATGGCCCGCGACCGACAGGGTGCCGGCCAGGCCGCGCCGGCCCAGCGCCGCCAGCGCGGGCAGCGTCAGCGCCGCCGTGCCGTCGAGCCGGCCGTCGACCAGCCGCCCGGCCAGCGACACCCGCGCGTGCTCGGCTTGGATGTCCAGCCGGTCGAGGGTCGCGGCGCCGCCTGCCAGGCTCGCGGCGCCGTCGAGGGTGACGGCGCCGCCCAGCATGCCGTCGGCCATCGGGATCCCGAGCCGGGGCGCACCCAGCCGGCCCTGCAGCGTCGCGCGCGTGGCGCCCGTGTCGGCCGCGAGGGTCAGCGACAGGGCCGCGTCGCCGGCCAACGGCACGCCCACCAGTGGCGCCAGGCGTGCCAGGTCGGCGGCGGTCAGGTCGACATGGCCATCGGCGCGGCCGTCGGCCAGGGTAGCTTGGCCGGCCAGCGACACCCCCAGCCCCGACAAGGTCGCCTGCTCCAGCACGATGCGGCGGGCGGTGCCGTCGGCCTGTCCGGCCACGCTCCAGTCCAGCGCCCCGCCCGCGACCGGTTCGGGCACGCGGGCGCCGGCGATGCCCTCGGCATGCCCGGCGAGCGTGAAGCGCCCGCGCCGCGCTGACAGCGGGCCGGGCGATGCCGCGCTGGCGTCCAGGTGCAGGGCCGCGATGGTCACCCCTTCGGCCTGCAGGTCGTGCAGGTCGGCACGCAGCGCCGCTTCCGGCGCGGTCAAGGTGCCGCCGGCCGACGCGTGCAGGTCGGCGCTTCCAGCCAGGGGGCGGCCGGCGATAGCGCCAAAGCGGGACAGGTCGGCGAGCTGCAGGCTGGCAGACGCCGTAATCCGGCCGCTGTCCGGCTCGTAGCGGCCGCTCGCCTCGACGCGCCCGGCCGCCAGTCCGACGGCCAAGCGCTCCAGCACCACCGCGGCGCCGGCCTGGCCCGCGGCGTCGATGGTGACCTGGTCGCCGATCAGCGGCGCGAGCTCGGCCGGCAGCAGATCGCCGGGGCGCACCGTTCCGCTGGCACCGTAGCGATCGCCGGCGCCAGTCAACGCCGCCTCGACCGACGCCGTCGCGCCGGCGTGGACATCCAGGCGACCGTGCCAGTCGGACAACAGCCCCGCGCCATCCAAGATCGCCGACACCGGCAGCGGGTCGGGGCGGCCTAGGATCGCCGCGAGCACTTGGCCGGTCGGTTCCGCGACCCGCGCGGTCACCGCCAGCCGGGCCGGCGCGCCGTCCAGCGCCAGCGACAGCGCCGCCTCGCCGGGCGCACCATCGGTCCGGTGGAGCGTCAGCGCCAGGTGTGCGACGGCATCGGCCAGGTCGCCCTGCCCCGCCACCGCCAGCTCCACGGGCTGGCCGAGCACCGGCGGCGCCAGGACGATGTTCGGCAGGTCGAGGCGGCCCAGCGCGACGCGGATCGGCAGGCGCGGCACCGAGAGCGGCGCGCTGCTGCCGCCGCTCGGCGCCGGGGAGCGCGCCACGGCGATCCGAGCCACCGAGACCCGCTCCAGGGTCAGGCGCCGGTGCAGCAGGTCGCGGGGCACGAGGTCGACCGCGACGCCCTGGAGCCGCAGCCACGGTCCGATGCCGTCAGCCTCGGTGATCGACGTGATCCGGATATGGAACGGCAGGGCCCCCGATAGACCGTCGATCTCGATACGGCTACCGGGGCTGGAGAGCAGCGACGACAGCGCGGTCGCAGCGAAGCGCTGGCCGGCCACGGTCTGCAGCCCGCCATAGACGACGCCGATGGCCAGCAGCGGCAGGCCGACCAACAAGCCGAGGAGGGAGGCGAGCAGGCGTCCGGCGCGCCGGCTCAAAAGGCCTGGCCGATGCTGATATAGACCTGGAACGGGGAATCCTTGCGCCGCCGCTCCAGCGGCACGCCCACGTCCAGGCGCACCGGGCCGATCGCCGTGTAATAGCGGGCACCCAGCCCGGTGCCGACGAACAGGTGCCCGCTGAAATCAGGGAACGGGCTGCGATAGACCGTGCCGGCCTCCAGGAACGGCACCAGCCCGATGGTCTCGGTGATGCGGATGCGCAGCTCGGTGCCCAGCTCCAGCGACGAGCGGCCGCCGATCGGGTTGTTGTGGACGTCGAGCGGCCCGGCATGCTGGAAGGCGTAGCCGCGCACCGAGCCGCCGCCGCCGGCATAGAGCCGCTTGTCGCGCGGCAGCGCCGTCAGGCTGACGCCTGACGTGGCGCCCAGCGCGGCATAGCCGGCGACGATCCATCGGTTGTCGGCGTCGACGGCCTGGTAGGCCGAGCCGCGCAGCTTGCCGGCGACAAAGTCGAGATCGGTGCCCGGCAGGCCCAGATAGGGCGTCAGCTCGACGCTGGCGCGGCCGCCGGTGGTCGGGTTCAGCAGGTCGTCGGTGCCGTCATAGCGGGCATAGCCGGGAATCCCGGCCAGGGCATAGCGCTGCCGCGGCTCGAACGCCTGGGTGACGTTGGCGCGCTCGGCCTGGCCGCCCAGGCCCAGGGTCCAGGTCTTGCCCAGCTTGCGCTCGACGCCGCCGAACAGCTTCTCGCGCACGCTGGTGTAGGCGTCGACAGTCTCATCGGTAAAGCCGGCGGTCGCCAGCAGGTCGAGGTCGCGCTGGAACAGGTCCGGGCGCCGGAAGGTGGCCGTGGCCGACTTGTTGCTCTCGCCGACGGTCAGCTCGGTGTGCAGGCTTTCGGCCCCGCCGAACAGGTTGCGATGCTCCCAGAACGCGGTGACGGAAAACCCCAGGCTGGTGTCGTAAGCGGCGCTGGCGCCGATCGAGCGCGGCGGCCGCTCGGTCAGCTCGACCTGGATCGGCACCCGGCCATCCGGCCCGAGCGCCGGCGCCGGCGTGACCTTGACCACCGAGAACAGGCCGCTCGCGATCAGCGCGTCGCGCGCGCGGTCGAGCTGGCCGACATCGTAGGGCTGGCCCTCGCGCCACTCGATGCGGCGGTCGACATAGGCGCGCTCCAGCCGCTGGAGGCCGGTGATCGTGGTCGCGCCGACGGTCGCCTGCGGGCCGGGATCGAGCGTGAAGGTCACTGCCATGGTGCGGGTGCCGTGGTCGACCACGACCCGGCGGTCGGCGACCTTGGCATAGGGATAGCCACGGGTCTGGTAGGCGCGGGCCAGCTTCGGCTCGGCCGCCAGCACCGGCGCCGACTGCGCCGGGCCGCCGATCGTCAGGCCCAGGTCGTCCGGCTTGGGCAGCGGCGGCGGTGGCATTTGGCCGGCCGCACCCACCACCTCCACCCCGGCGAGGGTGTAGAGCGGCCCCGGCTGGACGCGGACGGTGACGGTGGCGTGATCGGGCGCGGACGACGCGATATCGAAGGTCAGCGCCGAATCCCAATAGCCGGCGGCGTCGACCAGCCGCTTCAGGCGCGCCACGTCGCCCTCGGCGCGGACCCGCAGCGCGGTCAGCGTATCCGGCGGGCTCTTGGCCAGCGTCACCAGTTGCGACGCCGCCTCGAGGTCGCCGGCCAGGGCCGAGGTCGGCGCGCCCTCGAACACCGTGTCGTACTGGACGGCCGCCGCGGCGCCTGAGGCCGCCATCGCCGCCACGCCGACCACCGCCGCCATGATCGCCAGCCTCACCGCCGCCGCTCCGTCGCTGTCTCAACAGTCCGCCGGCCGCCCGGGATCCCCGGATACGACGGTACCTGGGGCTGACATGCGCGACCAGGACGGCGATGGGCAAGCCTGCTTGGCGGTCCTGCCCGCTATGATCTAGCCCGAATGACTTTGCGAGGGCCGGGTGCGATCCGGTACCGTCGCCCGCCGCGGGCCCGGTCCGGAGGTCATCCTATCCGTTTGCAATACATGACATTATTGAAGGGATTGCTCGCGAGCGCGGCTCTGTTGGCCGGGCTGGCGACGCCGGCCCAGGCACGCGCGACGCCGGCGCAAGCCCGCGCGACGCGGCCACCAGCACCCTCGGCCTGCGCCGCCTGGATTGCCGAGGTCGAGCGCAGCCTGCGCATCCCCCATGCCGTGCTGCTGGCGGTCGGGCTGGTCGAGAGCGGCTGGCAGCCCTGGGCGGTGGACTATGCCGGCGCCCCGGTCTTCTATCCATCGGCCCAGGCCGCGGCCGAGGCGGTCGGCCAGGCCCTGGCCGAAGGCCAGACCAACATCGACGTCGGCTGCCTGCAGATCAATCTGGGCGCCCATCCCGAGGTGTTCCGCAGCCTGGACGACGCCTTCGACCCCCGGACCAACGTCCAGGCCGGGGCGCAGCTGCTGGTGCGGCTGGCCCGCGCCAGCGGTAGCTGGTCGCGCGCGGTCGAGCTCTACCACTCCGCCGATCCCGTGCTGGGCCACGACTATTTCTGCCGCTTCCACGCGGCCTATGTCGCGCTGAAGCGCCTGCCCTCCTCGCCCGCCGCGACGGCCTATTGCCGGACATGGATCCTACGGCAGCTGGCGGCGCGGGAAGCGCGCGCAGCGCGCGCCCGGCGATGACGGCCGACCCGCCGCGGCGCCAGGTCATCCTGCTCAGCGGTCCGATCGGCACGGGCAAGACGACCTAACGGACGCCGCCGGCGCCGCAGGACCGCCCGTCAATTCCTTGCTTTGCAAAAGCAATTCGACCGTCGTCGTCGTGGCGTCGAAGTAAACCATATGTTCACGAATGTGGGCAATGAATCGAGACAAAGACAGGAGAAAATGGCATGGTCCGGCTTCCCCTTTCGGCGCTCGCGGCTGCCCTTTCCCTGGCAGCCACCGCCACCGTGGCAGAGTCTTTACCAAGTTTCGACATGGACGCGTTGCGCAAGGAATATGCGCGGCCGCTCGCGACACCGTTCCCGGCCGACAATCAGTACAGCGCCGAAAAGGTGCAGCTCGGCTGGATGCTGTTCTTCGACCCGCGACTGTCGGGATCGGACAACATTTCCTGCTCGACCTGCCACAACCCGGCGCTGACCTGGGGCGACGGCATGGCCACGGGCATCGGCCATGGCGCGTCCCATCTCGGCCGCCGCACGCCGACCATCACCAACCTGGCCTGGGCCGATCGGCTGATGTGGGACGGCCGCAAGACCAGCCTCGAGGACCAGGCGTTCGGCCCGATCGAGACCGAGGTCGAGATGGGCATGGCCGGTGGCGGCGCCTTGATCGAGAAGCTGCGGGCAATCCCGGACTATCGCGTGCGCTTCGCCGCCGCGTTCCCGGGCGAGGGCCTGGACAAGCCGGCGATCGCCAAGGCGCTGGCCACCTATGAGCGGACGATCGTGTCGGGCATCGCCCCCTTCGACCGCTGGCTGGCCGGCGACACGGCGGCCCTGTCGCCCTCGGCGCAGCGTGGGTTTGCCCTGTTCAACGGCCGCGCCAGCTGCAATCTCTGCCACGAAGGCTGGGCATTGACCGACCATGCCTTCCACGACATCGGGCTGCCCGACGTCGACCTGGGCCGCGGCAAGGAACTGCATCTGCCCAGCATGCAGCATGCCTTCAAGACTCCGACCCTGCGCGACATCGCGCGCCGCTCGCCCTACATGCACAACGGCTCGATCAAGACCTTGCGCGACGTGGTCCTTCATTACGACCGCGGATTCGTCGACCGGCCGAGCCTGGCGCCCGAGATGAAGCGCCTCGACCTCAGCGACCAGGATGTGACCGACCTGGTCGCTTTCCTGGAAACCCTGACCAGCGAGCCGCAGCCGGTGACCCTGCCCCTGCTGCCCGCCGCCGCCCACTAGAGGACAAGCCCCATGCCAGTCTTGCAGCACCTCCGCTATGCCGCCATCGGGCTGCTCCTGATCCTGCCGGCAGCCGCGGCCGACACCGTGACCATCGACCAGAAGAACAAGAAGTTCGAGAAGGACGACGTCACGATCAAGCAAGGCGACAGCATCACCTTCGCCAACAGCGACCCGTTCACGCACAACGTCTACTCGCAGACGCCGGGCATGGAATTCGACCTGCGGACGCAGCGGCCCGGCCAGTCGTCGACCGTCACCTTCGACAAGGTCGGCACCGCGGTCGTGGAATGCGCGATCCATCCCGCGATGAAGATGAAAGTCACCGTGGAGCCGAAGTAGATCATGGGCGGGTCCAGGCTGCTCACCACCGTCGCGGTCGCCGGCGCCTTGGCCATGGCGGCGACCGGCGGGACCTTGGCCGCGGCCCAGGCCTCGGCCGACCGGGGTGCCGACATCTTCGACGGCAACTGCGGCGACTGCCATGCGACGACGGCGGACGCCAAAACCCGAAAGGGACCGACCCTGTTCGGCATCGTCGGCCGCCGCGCCGGGCAGGTTCCGGGGTTCGACTATTCCGAGGCCAACCGCACCGCCCAAGTGGTATTCGACGAGGCGACGCTCGACCACTATGTCGCTGCCCCCCTCGACGTCATCCCCGGTTCCCGCATGAACCGCTTTCCCGGGCTCGACCAGCCGCAGGAGCGCCGGGACCTGATCGAGTTCCTGAAGACGCTCCGATGACCCCGTAGCCGCGGCGGAGGCCGTCCATGTCCATCCTGGCCAGCCTCGGGCGGGTCGTCCGCAACCCCCTGCCGCCGGTCTATCACGGTGTCACGGCGCGTCTCTTCCACTGGATCGCGGTCGTGGCCGTGGCGGGGGCCTTCGCCACGGCCTTCGCCGACCGCTTAGTGCCGGAGCTGTGGGACGCAGCCATCGCGCTGCATCGCCAGATCGGCATTGCGATCCTGGCGCTCACCGCCGTGCGGTTCCTGTGGCGGTCGCAGTACCGAGCGCCCCTGTCGGCGCATCCGCTGCCGCGCGCGATGCACGGCGTATCGGTCGCGACGCAATCGCTGCTCTATGCCTGCCTCATGCTGCAGCCGATGCTGGGCTGGCTCTACACCAACGCCCGCAACCGCGACGTGGTGCTGCTCGGGTTCGTCCGACTGCCTCGGCTGATGCCGGGCAACCGGCCCTTTGCCGAGATCGTCCAGGACTGGCACGCAGAGCTCGGCCTGGTGCTGGCCGGACTGATTGGGCTGCACATCGCCGGCGCCCTCTATCACCATTTCGTGCGCCGCGACGGCCTGCTGCTCGCGATGCTGCCGGGCCGGCGCCATCCGCGCTTCGAGGTCGCGGGCGATGCTCGGGTCGACGTGGCCGGCACGGCGCGGGCCTGCCGGCTGCTCGACATCTCGGCCGGCGGCGCCCGACTCGCCGGGCTGAACGGCTTGGCCGCCGGACAGCGCGGTGTCCTGGCCGTCGACGGCCTCGCCTGCCAGCCGGCCTTCCTGGTGGTGGCCGCCGAGGGCGACCGGCTGCGCATCGGCTTCGCGCTCGACAGCCGCGGCCAGTTGCACTTCGAGCGCGCGCTCGCCGACTTCGTCGCCGCCGACCCCCGCGTGCGGCGGCTGGTGCCGTCGGACGCGACCAAGGCGCGGCGCCAGGCGGCCGACGGCTCGCTGACGGTGTGAGGGCAGGGCGGCCAGGCCCGGACACTGCTGATCAAAGGGACGTGTTGCGGGCTCAGACTCGGACCCTTCTTCGCCGCCATCGCCGCAGAAGCGCCATGGCATTCACACGTCTTTGATTGGCTATTCCGATCGGGTTCTGTTCGATGTTCCGATCAAGTTCTTTGTTCGTCATTCCCGCGAAAGCGGGAATCCAGTTGGTTCGACGCTGATATCAAGAAAGACTATCTCGAGCTTGCCACCACGGCTGGATCCCCGCCTTCGCGGGGATGACGAGCAGGATGCCAAGCGATTGATAATGCTCGGTGATCCGGGTTGTGTGAATCCCGTAGTGCAGAAGCGGGGATCGGGTGGAGGGGGGCCGGCACGCCGGTCCAAGGCTATCTTGAGCGGGTCAACTTGATCTCATCCTGCTCTAAGCATGATGTGCGGCTAAGCCCCCACCCCCTCACGCCTGCCGGACGTCGGCCAGAAAGCGATGGACCATGCTGCGCATCTCGCGCGAGCGATGCTGCAGCGATTCCGCGGCCGACAGCACCTCGCCCGCCGCCGAGCCGGTCTTCTCGGCCGCGTCCTTGACCTTGGAGATATTGCCAGCCAGCAGATCGTTGCCGGTCGCGAAGCGCCGGGCGTTGTCGGAGATCTCCTGGGTCGCCTCGGTCTGCTCGCCGACGGCGGCGGCAATGGCCGAGGCCAGCTCGCCGATCTGGTTGATGCGCTTGAAGATGCCCTGGACCGAGTTGACCGCGTCCTGGGTCACCGACTGGACGGTGCCGATCTGGGTTGCGATGTCGCCGGTGGCGCGGCCGGTCTGGCCGGCCAACCCCTTGACCTCGCCGGCGACCACGGCGAAGCCCTTACCGGCGTCGCCGGCCCGCGCCGCCTCGATCGTCGCGTTCAGCGACAGGAGGTTGGTCTGCGACGCGATGTTGTTGATCAGGCTGACGACCTCGCCGATGCGCGTGGTCGCGGCGCTCAGGCTCTGGACGGTGCTGTTGGTCAGCGCCGCCTCCTGCGACGCCGCCTGCGAGACGGTGGTGGCCTGGGTCACGTCCTGCGCGATCGTCTCGGTCTCTTCGGCCAGGCGCTCGACCGCCTGGATGACCGCGCCGACATAGGCCGTGGCGCCGTCGATCGCGCTCGCCGTCTCGACCACCAGCCCGCGGGTCTGGTCGGCGATGGCGCTCATCCCGCTGGCGGTCGCCTGAAGCTGGCCTGCGGCGCCGGTGAGATCCTCGATGGCGGCCTGGACCCGGCCGTCGAAATCCCGGGCCAAGGCGTCGATGACGCGGCTGCGCTGCTCGTGGATCTCCCGCGTCGCCGCCTGCTCCTTGAGCAAGGCGTCACTGCGCACCAAGGCGTCCTTGAACACTTGGATCGTGCCGGCCATTTCGCCGATCTCGTCGCTCCGGTCCAGCGCCGGGATCGGCGCCGCCAGGTCGCCGCCAGCGAGCGCGCGCATGGTCCGGGTGAGGGCGGCGAGCGGCGACGCCAGCGAGCGCGCGACGACCGCAGCCAGCGCCCCTGCGCCGGCCAGGCCGATGCCGCCGAACACGATCAGCAGCAGGCAATCCCGATCGGTCGTGGACTGCGCGCTCCCGTACTCGGTGTGCGCCAGCTCCCGCTGCAGGGTCACCAGCTTGCCGACCGTCGCGGCCACCGCGTCGAAGGGGGCCTGCCCCTCGGTGATGGCCTTGGCGGCGGCGATCAGGTCCTGGGCCTTGTAGGCCCCGGTCGCCCGCGTGTTGACCGCCAGGAAGGCTTGTAGCTGCTTGTCCAGGGCCGCGACCGACTGGGCCTCCTCGGCGCTGCGCGCCAGCCCGCGAACCGTGCTCCAGGTCTGGCCGGCCCGCTGCTGCCGGCGGTCGACGTCATCGAGAAGCCGCGTGGCCTCGTTGTCCTCGACCAGCCCGCTGCCGATCAGGACCGTATTCAGCCGAATATTGAACAGGTCGTCCTGGATCATCGACAGTTGGAGCAGCGGAACCACGCGTTCCTCGTAGACGATCCGCAGCAGCTGCGCATTGGCCATCATGCCGGCGATGCCGCCGCCGCCCACCAGCAGCGCCAGCCCACCCAACGGCAGGATCACCAGGGCCAGGCGCCGTCCGATTCGAACATTCTTGAAGAATCCGAGCATTGTGGTCCTCGCCTGTTTATGAGCCGGACGACCACCTGCCGTTCTAATGCGAGCATTTTAAAGAAGAGTTACGGATGCCGGAATCGGCACGCGTCTACATGATTGCTAGTTGCATCCATTTGCCGGCCGATCACACCACCACGGTCGATGCCGCCGGCGGTTGCTGCGCCAGGTCGGTGACGACGTGCAGCGCCTGGCGCAGGTCGTCGCGGGTCGCCGGCGCGCCCAGGCCCAGGCGGACGGCTTCAGGCGCAGCGCCGATGGCGAAGGCGTCGGCGGGGACCACGCCCAGGCCGGCGGCGCCCAGCCGGGCGGCGAAGGCGGCGGCGGTCCAGGGTGCCGGCAGCCTCAGCCAGGCATGGAAGCCCTCGGGGTCGGCCTGCACGCTGTCCGCCGGCAGGATCCGCGCCGCGATCGCCTGGCGGGCGCGGGCTTCCGCGCGGATCGCGGCCTGCACCGCGTCGGCCGTGCCGTCCTCGATCCAGCGCGTCGCGATCGCGGCGCCGAGAGGCGACGCCATGTGCGCGGTGGCCCGGACCGCGCCGGCCAGGCGCAGGGCAGCGCGCCGGTCGGGCACCGCCAGATAGGCGATGCGCAGCGCCGGCGACAGGGTCTTGGCGACCCCGGCGACGTGGTAGACGAGATCGGGCGCCAGCGCCGCCAGCGGCGGCGGCGGATCGCTGGGCAGCGCGCCATAAGCGTCGTCCTCGACGATGGCGACGCCATGGTCGCGGGCGATCTCGACCAGCGCAACGCGGCGCGCCGGCGGCAGGGTCGCCGTGGTCGGGTTGTGCAGGGTCGGGTTGCAGTAGAGCAGCTTGGGCCGACGGTCGCGGCACACCGCCTCGAAGGCATCGGGCCGCACGCCCTGGTCATCGACCGGCATCGGCACCAGTTGCAGCCGCAGCTGGGCAGCCAGCGCCAGCAGGCCGGGATAGGTCAGCGCCGGTGCCGCGACCAGGTCGCCGGGTGCGGCCAGAGTCCCCAGCACCGCCAGCAGCGCGCCCTGGGCGCCGGCGCAGACCAGCACGCGCTCCGGCGACAGATGGGGCAGCCGCGGCGCCAGCCACTGGGCGCCGGCCGCGCGGTCGCGGCCGCTACCGCCCGGCTCCTGATAGCGCAGCAGCAGGTCCAGGCCAGTCGCCTCCAGGCCGCGGACACCCTGCCACATCCGCTGCACCAGCGCCGGATCGGCGAAGCGCGGCGGCAGGTTCATGGCCAGGTCGACCACCCCGCCGGCCGGCTCGGAAACCTCCGGCCGCGGTGCGCGGACATAGGTGCCCTGCCCCACCCGCCCCTCGACGAGGCCGCGCCGCTGGGCCTCGGCATAGGCGCGGCTGACGGTGGTGAAGTCGAGTCCCAGGGCCTCGGCCAGCGCCCGCTGCGGCGGCAGCCGCGTGCCGGCCGGCAGCCGGCCCGACCGGATGTCGGCGGCCAGCGCGTCGGCGATCGCCAGGTAGACCGGCCCCGCCGCCTTGCTGACGATGGGGATCCAGGATGCCGCAGTGCGGTCGCGGGTCATTGTCGGCAATGGGGTCTGCATATATAGGGATCTTGTATGGTTAGCCGGGATCGCGCAATGCGGTCGCGGAACCCGAACCCGCGGGAGCATGCGATGTTCGGTTTGACCGCGTTGGATCTGGCGCGCGCCCAGTTCGGCTTCACCATCTCGTTCCATATCATATTCCCGGCCATCACGATCGGGCTGGCCAGTTATCTGGCCGTGCTGGAAGGGCTGTGGCTGTGGACCGGCGACGCGGTCTACCGTCAGCTCTACGTGTTCTGGTCGCGGATCTTTGCCGTGAACTTCGCCATGGGCGTGGTCTCCGGCCTGGTCATGGCCTACGAGTTCGGCACCAACTGGAGCGGCTTCTCGACCTTCGCGGGCGGCGTGACCGGCCCCCTGCTCGCCTACGAGGTGCTGACCGCATTCTTCCTCGAGGCGGGCTTCCTGGGCGTGATGCTGTTCGGCTGGTCGAAGGTCGGACCGGGGTTGCACTGGTTCGCCACCCTGATGGTGGCGCTGGGCACGCTGGTCTCGGCGACCTGGATCCTGGCCTCCAACAGCTGGATGCAGACGCCGCAGGGCTACGAGGTGGTCGACGGCCGGGTCGTGCCGGTCGACTGGCTGGCGGTGATCTTCAATCCCTCCTTCCCGTTCCGGCTGGCGCATATGACCGTCGCGGCCTATCTGGCGACGGCGCTGCTGGTCGGCGCATCAGGCGCCTGGCATCTGCTGAAGGGGCGCGACGAGCCCGCCGTCCGGCGCATGCTGTCGATGGCGCTGTGGATGCTGCTGGCGACGGCGCCGGTGCAGATCGTGCTGGGCGACGCCCACGGCCTGAACACCGTGGAGCACCAGCCAGCCAAGATCGCGGCCATGGAGGGCCACTGGAAGAACGCACCAGGCCAATCGGTGCCGCTGATCCTGTTCGGCCTGCCCGACATGGCGGCCGAGACCACCCGCTACGCGGTCGAGTTGCCGCATCTCGGCAGCCTGATCCTGACCCACAGCTGGGACGGCCGGGTCCCCGGCCTGAAGGACTTCGCGCCCGGCGACCGGCCTGACTCGACCATCCTGTTCTGGACGTTCCGGGTCATGGTCGGGCTGGGCATGCTGATGCTGCTGCAGGGGCTGTGGGGCCTGTGGCTGCGCCTGCGCGGCGGGCCGGAGCGGTCGCGGTGGTTCCTGCGCTTCGCCGTGGCCATGGGCCCGGCCGGCCTGGCCGCCATCCTGGCCGGCTGGATGACCACCGAGATCGGCCGCCAGCCCTGGGTCGTCTATGGCGTGATGCGCACCGCCGACGCGGTCTCGGCGCACTCGGCGCTGACCCTGTCGGTGACGCTTGCCTTGTTCGTTGTGGTCTATGTCGCGGTGTTCGGCTCGGGGATCGGCTACCTGGTCAAGCTGATCGCCGCGGGGCCGGGGCACGCGGCGCCGCCCGACCCGGAGGCGCCGCGCAGCCGTCCGGCGCGGCCGCTGTCGGCCGCGCCCGACGCGGCGGGGCACTGAGCCATGGGCATCGACCTGCCGGTGGTGTGGGCCGCGATCATCGGCTTCGGCCTGATGATGTACGTGGTGATGGACGGCTTCGACCTCGGCATCGGGATCCTGTTCCCGTTCGTGCCCGACCGCGGCGACCGCGACGTCATGGTCAACAGCGTGGCGCCGGTGTGGGACGGCAACGAGACCTGGCTGGTGCTGGGCGGCGCCGGGCTGCTGGCCGCCTTCCCGCTGGCCTATTCGATCCTGCTGTCGGCGCTCTACCTGCCACTGGTGGCGATGCTGGCCGGCCTGATCTGGCGCGGTGTCGCCTTCGAGTTCCGGTTCAAGGCGGCGCCCGCGCACCGCTGGTTCTGGGACCGGGCCTTCGCCTGGGGCTCGTACATCGCGGCAGTGTCCCAGGGCATCGCGCTCGGCGCCTTCATCGGCGGCTTTCCGGTGGTCGATGGCGTCTACCGGGGCGGCCCGCTCGACTGGCTGACGCCGTTCAGCCTGTTCACCGGACTGGGGGTGCCGGTGGCCTATGCGCTGCTCGGCGCCACCTGGCTGATCCTGAAGACCGAGGGCGCGCTGCAGGCGCGGATGATCGTGCTGGCCAAGCCGGTCACCCTGGTCCTGCTGGCCGTGATGGCCGCGGTCAGCCTATGGACGCCGCTCGCCCATCCCGAGGTCGCGCGCCGCTGGTTCAGCTTGCCCAACCTGATCCTGTTCGCGCCGGTGCCGGTGCTGGTCGGCGCCGCCGCGCTGGGCATGCTGGCGACGCTGCGCCGACAGCCGCAGTCCGGGCCCTTCCTGCTGGCGCTGCTGCTGCTGTTCCTGGGCTATAGCGGCCTGGCGATCAGCCTGTGGCCCAACATCGTGCCGCCGTCGCTGTCGATCCGCGCCGCCGCCGGCCCGCCCCAGAGCCTGGGCTTCGCCCTGGTCGGCGCGCTGTTCGTGATCCCGTTCATCCTGACCTACACCGCCTGGTCCTACTACGTGTTCCGCGGCAAGGTGCGGGCCGGCGAGGGCTATCACTGATGCGCCGGTGGCTCGGCCGCCTCGGCTGGATGGCACTGCTGTGGGCCGCCGGCGTGCTGGCGATGGGCGCCGCGGCCTTGGCATTGCGTGGGCTGATGAGGTTGGCCGGGCTGGCCGCGTAGGCCGCCATTCCCGTCACACTTGTTACTCCCGACCGCGGCCGGCCCGTCCTTATCGTCCCTCTTGCGCCCGCCATAGAGTAAGCGCAAGCTTACACATGCGCGGCCTGACGGGAGGTCCATCATGACTGGTTCTCGCTATCGTTGGGTGATCGTCGCGGCCGGCGGCCTGCTGAGCTGCGTCGCGATCGGCTCGATGTTCTCGCTGCCGGTGTTCCTGCTACCGGTCTCCCGGGACACCGGCTGGTCGGTCACCGGCATCTCCGCCGCGATGACCATCGGGTTCCTGGCGATGGCCATGGCCGCCATGGCCTGGGGCACGCTGTCGGACCGGATCGGCACCCGCCCCGTCGTCCTGATCGGGTCGACGCTGCTGTCCGCCGGCCTGGCGCTGGCCAGTCAGGCGACGTCGCTGATCGAATTCCAGCTGCTCTTCGGCCTGGTCGTGGGCGGCGGCATCGCCGCCATCTTCGCGCCGATGATGGCCTGCGTGACCGGCTGGTTCGACACCCACCGCAGCCTGGCGGTCTCGCTGGTGTCGGCGGGCATGGGGATGGCGCCGATGACCATGTCGCCGTTCGCGGCCTGGCTCGTTTCCGACCATGACTGGCGGACCGCGATGCTGGTCATCGCCGCGCTCGCCGCGGCCGTCATGATCCCGGTGACATTCCTGGTGCGGCGGCCGCCGGCCCTGCAGCGCGCGCCCAGGGCCCCGGGGGCGGCGGCCGGCGCGCCCGACATGTCGGTCGGGCAGGCGCTGCGGTCGCCGCAGTTCATCATCCTGCTGCTGACCAACTTCTTCTGCTGCGCGACCCACGCCGGCCCGATCTTCCACACGGTCAGCTACGCCGTGAGCTGCGGGATCCCGACCATCATCGCGGTCACCATCTACAGCGTCGAAGGGCTGGCCGGCATGGGCGGCCGCCTCGTCTTCGGCATCCTTGGCGACCGGCTCGGCGCCAAGCGGGTCCTGGTGGCGGCCCTGCTGGCCCAGGCGTTCGGGGCGCTCGCCTACGCGTTCGTGCACCAGCTGGACGCGTTCTACGCCGTGGCGGCGGTGTTCGGCTTCATCTATGCCGGCACCATGCCGCTCTACGCCGCCATCGCCCGCGAGAACTTCCCGCTGCGGATGATGGGGACCGTGATCGGCGGCAGCAGCATGGCCGGCGGCCTGGGCATGGCCACCGGCCCCCTGGTCGGCGGTCTGATCTACGATTCCTTCGGCACCTATACCTGGCTCTATGTCGGGTCGTGGGGCATCGGCCTCGGCGCCTTCCTGATCGCCATGACCTTCCGCCCGTTCCCGAAAGAGCTCAGGCCCGCGGCGGTGGCGGCGTAACCCGTCACGCCTCGACCGGCACCGTGTGCTCGGGCGACCACGTCAGCTGGACGGCACTGCCTGCGGCGAAGGCCTGGGTCTCCCGGTTCTGCGCGAATACCTTGAGCTCGGCACCGTCGGGCCCATCGAGCAGGTAGGTCGAGGCGGCGCCGGCATAGATCACGTCGCGCACCGTCGCCGGCACCGCGTTGCACCCGGGCGCGGCGGTGCCCGGTGCGGCCAGCGCCATCTTCTCGGGCCGCACGATCACGGCCACCTCGGAGCCTGCGGCCGGCAGCGGATCGGCGGTGCGCAGCACGCCGCCCGCGACCGCGATGCCGCCCTCCGCGACGCGGCCGCGGAACAGGTTGGCGTCGCCCAGGAAGGCGGCGGCGAAGCGGGTCTTCGGCCGCTCATAGACCTCGCCCGGCGCCCCCATCTGGACGATGCGGCCGCGGTCCAGGATCGCGACCTGGTCCGACAGGGTCAGCGCCTCCTCTTGGTCGTGGGTCACGAACACGGTGGTCAGGCCGCTGTCGCGCTGGATCCGACGCAGCTCCACCTGCATGTCCTGACGCAGCCGGCGGTCGAGCGCGGACAAGGGCTCGTCCAGCAGCAGCACGCGGGGCTTGGTCACGATGGCGCGGGCCAGGGCCACGCGCTGCTGCTGGCCGCCCGACAGCTGCTTGGGCTTGCGGTCGGCGAAGCCGGGCAGCCGCACCAGCTCCAACGCGCGCTCGACCTCGCGCGCCGCCGCGGCGCCGCGCACGCCGCGCCGGTTGAGGCCGAACACCACGTTCTCGGCCACCGTCATGTGCGGGAACAGCGCGTAGGACTGGAACACCATGCCGATGTTGCGACGCCACACCGGCTGCCGGGTGACGTCGGCGCCGCCGATCCGGACCTCGCCCTCCTCGGGGATCACGAAGCCGGCGACGATGCGCAGCAACGTGGTCTTGCCCGAGCCCGAGGGCCCGAGCAGGCTGGTGAAGCGCCCGGCCGCGAACTGGGCGCTGACCTGGTCGAGCACGCGGACGGCGCCATAGCTCTTGCCGACCGCTTGGATATCGACGGCGCTCACTTCGGCCCGCCCATCTTGGACAGGCGGGCAAACAGCAGGATCAGGATCATCGAAACGCCCAGAAGAAGGGTCGAGATGGCGTTGATCTCGGGCGTGAAGCCCTTGCGGATCGAGGAATAGATCTCGACCGGCAGGGTGGTGACGCCCGGCGTCGCCAGGAAATAGGAGACGACGAACTGGTCCAACGACACCGCGAACGCGAACAGCGCGGCGGCGGTGACGCTGGGCGCCAGCAGCGGCAGGGTGATGCGGAGGAACGCGTGGGCCGGGGTCGAGCCCAGGCTCATCGCCGCCTGCTCCAGGTCCTCGCTCAAGGTCTGCAGGCCGGTCCCGACCACCAGAATGACATAGGGGATGGCCAGCGCCACATGGCCCAGGATCATGGCGTGCAGGCCCCGCCCGATGCCGGTCCAGAAGAAGAACACCAGCATCGCCGTGCCGGTGATCAGCCAGGGGATGGCGATCGGCGGCAGCAGCAGCGCCTGCAGCAGCGAGCGGCCGCGGAAGCGCTTGCGCGACAGCGCGAGGCCCGCGAGCGTGCCGATCGCGGTCGCCAGCACCGAAGTGGCGATCGCCACCAGCACGCTGTTGCGGCTGGCGTCCAGGAGCTTCTGGTTGTCGGCCAGGGCCGCGAACCAATGCAGCGACGGCTCGATCGGCAGGGCGTAGAGCTCCGACGCGTTGAACGCCATCGCCACCATGACCGCGATCGGCAGGTAGAGGAACGCCAGCACCGCCAGCAGATAGCCGCGACCGAGGGCGATCATCGGCGGCTCAGGCCGAGTGCAGGCGGCCGCGGAGGACGCCCGAGGACGCGGCAAAGATCACCAGCACCACCGCCAGCATGGTGAAGGACAGGGCCGCCCCCAGCGGCCAGTTGAACGCCTGGGTGAACTGGTCCTCGATCACGGTGCCCATGGTGACCCCGACCCGGCCGCCCAGGATGCGCGGCTCCATGAAGCTGCCGATCACGGGCACGAAGATCAGGATCGAGCCCGAGACCAGCCCGGGCAGCGACAGCGGCAGGATGACCTTGGCCAGAACCACCGGCCAGCGCGCGCCCAGGCTCTGGGCCGCCTCCAGGATCGCATCGTCGATCGCGACCAGCGCCAGATAGCAGGTCAGGATCATGTAGGGCAGGTAGGCGTGGATCAGACCGATCACGATCGCCGGGAAGCTGTACAGCACGCCCTGCGGCGGCGCATCGGGCGCCGCCAGATGCACCAGCACGTCGATCAGGCCGCCGTCGCGCAGCACCATGGTCCACGAGAACACGCGGACCAGGCCGTTGGTCCAGAACGGCAGGATGATCAGCAGGAACAGCACGCCGCGCACCCGCCCGCGGGTGGCGCGCGCCAGCGCCAGCGCCGCCGGCAGCCCGATCGCCGCGCACAGGCCGGTGGTCCAGAAGCCCAGCGACAAGGACGTCCACGCGACGTCGACCAGGTACGGCCGGCGCACGAAGGCCAGGTAGTTCGCGATCGTCAGCACCAGAGGCTTGCCGCCGAAGGGCGCCGCCTTCAGGAAGCTGAACCCCAGCATGGTGGCCAGCGGCAGGAACACCGCGATGGTCAGCCACGCATAGGCGGGCAGCAGCATGCCGGCGATGGCGAACCCGCCGCGCGCCCGAGGGCGCGCGGCGGCCACCGGAGCCGCCAGGGCGGCCTCACTTGGCATAGAACGCCTTGACCTCCTGCCATAGGTCGGCGAACTGGGTCCGCCGGTCGTCCGGCATCGCCGCCATGAACTGCAGCTTGGACAAGTATTCGGGCTTGTACAGCTGCTTGGTCAGGTCGTCGCCCGGCAACGCGGCCATGGCCGCGCTGTTGGCCGACGCCGGCGCCCCCGCCTTGGTCGCCCACTCGACATAGAAGCCGGGGTCGATCATGTAGTTGATGAAGGCGTAGGCGGACTCCTTGTGGGTGCTGGTCGCCGGCACCGCCAGGCTGTCCAGCCAGCCGATCGCCCCTTCCTTCGGCACCACGAAGTCGACCGGCAGGTGCAGGCGCTTCTGCGACCGGACCGCGGCCCCCGACCAGTAGATCGAGACGTCGAAGGCGCCGGCCGAGAACGCCTTGTTCCACTCATCCTCGCTCGACCACAGGAGCTTCACGTTCTTCTTGAACGACTTCAGCTTGTCGGCGATCGCCTTGAGGTCCTTGGGATTATTGATGTCCTGCCCGGTCAGCAGGGCGCCGACCGCGACCTCGGTGGTCGAGTCGTCGAACAAGGCGACGCGGTCGGCATAGGCCGGATCGCCGAGCAGGGCGAAGCTGTCGGGGTTGGCGACCTTGCCCTGGCGCACCCCCAGCGAGTTCATGCCCCACACCCACGGGATCCCATAGCCCTTGCCGTTCATGTGCAGGTTCGGGTGGTCCTTGAGCGTCGCCGGCAGATCCTTGGCGTTGGCGACCTTCGACAGGTCGACCGCGTCGACCAGGCTCTCGCCGGCCACCTGCTGAATCCGCGCGCTGTTGACCAGCACCACGTCATAGACGCCCGGATTGGTGCGCAGCTTGGTCACCATCTCGGGCTCGGAATTGAAGTAGTCGTGCTTGACCGTGATCCCGGTCTTGTCGGCGAACGCCTTGACCGCCCAGGCCTCGTCGGTGCCATAGCCCTGCCAGTTCAGCACCGTGATGGTGTCGGCGGCGCGCGCCGCCCGCCCGAAGCCGCCCAGCGCCGCGCCGGCGACGAGGCCCGAGCCCGCAAGCTTGCCGAAAGTACGCCGGCTGATGGGTCGCAGCATGGTCCCTCTCCCTCTCAGTGAAGCTTCTCTGTCGATCGAGTGCCGGCCAGGCGCTCGACGTCGGCGCGCCACGGGGCGCGATCGGGCCCGCGCCGCGCGACCAGGAGCGCCGCGGCGGCATTGGCGAAAACGGCAGCCTCGGGTGCCCCGGCGCCACTGGCAAGCGCTGCCGTGAAGGCGCCGAGATGGGTATCGCCGGCGCCGTTGCTGTCGACGGCGTCGACCGCGAAGCCGGCCACGGTGCGGACCGCGTCGGCGGTCGCGACCAGGCAGCCCGCCGGACCGAGGCGAACGACCACGCCACCATCGGGCCGGCCCAGGCGGCTGCGCAGCGCTGATGCGGCCGCCAGCGGCGCCGGCAGGCCGGTCAGCAGCGCGGCCTCGCGCGCGTTGCAGCTGACCCAGCGGCAGTGCGCCAGCACGGCGGCGAGCCGGTCGGCGGGAATGTCCGCGGCCAGCGGCCCAGGGTCGAAGCTGACCCAAGGGTCGCCGGGCACTGCCGCAAGCCAGGCGGCCAACGCCGGACCGCTAGTCGGATAGGCCAGCGTGTAGCCGGAGACATGGATCCAGTCGGCGGGGGTCGGCCGGATTGCGGCGAGCGTCGCGGCGTCGAGCTCGGCCTCCGCGCCGGTGGCCGTGACGAAGCTGCGCTCGCCGTCCGGCGTGACCAGGACGATGCAGCTGCCGCTGTCGCCGTCGCTGGCCGGCTGCAGCACGGCGACGCCGGCCGCCGCCAGCGCCCGGCGCACCAGTTCGCCGAACGGCCCGCTGCCATGGCGCCCGCCATAAGCCGCGGGCAGCCCGCAGCGTGTGGCCGCGACCAGCAGGTTCATGCCACCGCCGACCTGCAGGAACCTGCCGGTGGCGGTCACCTCGGCACCCGCTTCGGGCAGCCGGTCGATCGCGCGCACGATATCCACCACGATCCCGCCCATCAGCAGGAGCCGCGGCGCGGTCATGGGGCGCGGGCCCGCAGCGCCAGCAGGGCGGGCCGGGTCGGCATGCCCAGGGCATCGCCGATGGCAAGGCCGTAGAGCGCGCCCAAGGCCCGGTCCAGGGCACCGTCCAGCACCGCCACTGCCTTGTCCACCGCCCTGGGCCGCAGGTCCATGGCGCCCCCCTGCACGCGACGAAATTCATTCGCATACAAACAGTCTGGCAGTGGACGCACGCTGTCAAGCCGTGGCGAGAGGGGCGCCAGGGCCAGGAGCCGCGGCGCGGTCATGGGGCACGGGCCCGCAGCGCCAGCAAGGCGCGCGCCAAGGGTTCCAGGTCGAGCCCGTTGACCTGGCGGATCATGGCCACCGCCTCGGCCGGCAGGGCGGCGAGCCCGACGCAGGCGCCGCCGACGGCACCGGCGATGGCGCCGACGGTGTCGGCGTCGCCGCCCAGATTGGCGGCCAGCAGCGCCGCCCGCCACGGCTCGCCGCCGGTCGCGGCCAGCACCGCGAACGCGGCCGGCACCGATTCCTGGGTTGCGAGGCTGGTCCCGACCAGCTCGACGATCTGCCGACCGGCCTGGTCCTCGGGCAGGCCCGAGACCAGGTCCACGGCCCAGGCGATGCGGGCGGCGACGTCGGCGCCGGCCACCCAGCGACCCTCGGCGGCGCCCAGCCTTGCGGCCTCCATCGCCGCGGCCAGCGCCCCGCGCCAGCTGGCGCCCGCGACGCCGGCGCTGACGGCCGCCGCGACCGCCGCGGCCCCGGCGATGGCGACGCCGGTGTTGTGGGTTGGCCGGCTGGTCTCGGCCACGCGCTCGACCAGCACGGCAACCGGACCCGGTGGGCAGGCGATCCCCAGCGGCGCAATGCGCATGGCGGCGCCGTTGGTGTCGCCGGTGCGGCCGGCCTCGGCCGGCGGCACGCCGGCGTTGAGCGCCTCGAGCGCCCGGCGCGTCGACGGCCCGAGCAGGTCCAGCCCGCCGCGGGCCGCGACGTCGCGCTCCCAATCCATCAGGGCCTGGGCGAACCGGCGCGGGTCGAGCACGCCGCCGCCGTCGACGAGCGCCTGGCCCAGCAGCACGGCCTGCTCGGTGTCGTCGGTGATGCGGCCGGCGGGCAGGCCGCGGGCGATCGGATGGTCGGCCGCGGCGGCGACGAAACGATCGATCCGGCCAAAGCGGGCGCGGACCTGGGCCGGCGACAGCAACTGGGTCGGCATGCCCAGGGCATCGCCGATGGCAAGGCCGTAGAGCGCGCCCAAGGCTCGGTCCTGGGCACGGTCGAGGCCGGCGGTCATGGCTCGACGAACCGCAGATGCAGGCGGAAGCGCTCGGGGTCGAGCAGGCTCACCACATGCTCGACCGGCCGGCCGTCGGCGCCGCGGCTCAGCCGCCGCGTCCGCAGAAACGGCGTCCCGATCTCACGGCCAAGCACGGTGGCATCGGCCGGTTCCAGCCGGCACAGTTCCGCCCACTCCTCGCCCGACTGCGGAAACAGCCCGGCTTCGGCCAAGGTGCGGCTGAGCGAGCCGTCGGCAAGGCCGCGAGCCGGCAGGCCGTCCAACGCCGGCACCTGCGGCACCCGGCTGCGCTCGAGCGAGATCGCGCGGCCGGAGCCGGACAGGCGCCTGATCCGGTCGACCGCCACGAAGCGGTCGTCGCCCAGCCCCAGCTCGGCGGCCAAGGCGGCGTCGCGGACGGATGCCAGGCACAAGAGCTCGGTGTCGAGCGCGACGCCGGCCTCGGCCAGCGCCCGCGACCAGCCCAGGCTGTTGTCGATCGTGCGGCTGTCGAAGGTGACGAACGAGCCGATGCCGCTGTGGGTCGCGATCAACCCACGCTGGGCCAGATCCTCCAGCCCCTTGCGCACGGTGTTGCGGCTGACCGCGAACCGGCGCGCGAGCTGGTGCTCGCTCTCGAGGCGCGCGCCGCGAGGCAGCCTGCCCTTGCGGATCTCGGCTTCCAGGGCGCTGGCGACCCCTTTCGACTTGGACGGCGGGTCCGGCGGCGGCATCGCGTTTCCACAGAACCTGTTCAAACCTGTTCAGTCAGAACTCTGCGACCGCCGCCAGTCCCCTGTCAATGCCGCACCGGACGCCCCGATGGGGTCATCGCACCGTGCGCGTCGTTGTCGTGGTGGTGTCGGGCTCGAGCATCGGGCCCGTCCACTGCCTGCGGACGGTCGTCTGGCGAGAGCCGTCGGCGCCGCGGACGTCGCTGCGCGAGGTGTCGACATTGCCGCCGACACCGGTCCGGCTCGACTGGCTGCGCTCGACCTGGTTGCCATAGATGTCGGTCGAACGCTCGGTGTGCGTCGTGCTGGAGGTACCGGGCACCACGGGCGCCGCGTCCTCCATGGCCTGCGCCATGGCGCCGCCCGCCGTCGCGGCCAGCAGCGCCATCCCGGCGATCGCGTATCGAAGCATGCCTGTGCTCCATCAAAGCGCTTCCCGAAGGAAGCTCCGACAGGCCAACAGGATTTACGCGCCGAAGTTCCCCGGGGCGCGTCAGGGGCACACATCCCAAATGCCCAGCTTTGTTTCACTGCGCCGGATGTCAGGCCTTCGATGAATTTTGCTATGGGTATGGCCATCGACGACATGCACAAAGCCCTGTTCGGCGTCGATCTGGAGCCGGCGTAACGCACACATCCCCAGGAAATGCGCGCGACGCATTTCCTTCCATCCATTATGCGGGAGCCCGTTATCGGGCGTCACTGGCCTGAAGACCGATCCGCGCTGGCTGCCCAACCAAGCGCCCAGCAGCTCTGCACCGAGCTTTTCACAGCCGCGATTCGCACGCAAGCTGCACGCCCGGGCGTAGACAATACCAAATCTTGCAATTTTGTCTCGACACCTCAGTTCCACCGCTGTATTATAGTAGCGACCCACACGCGGATCGGCCGATCATGAGCAGACTCGTCAAGCATCGACAGTATATGACTGTTCGCCTCGACGGCGGCTCTGTCCAAACACTTGATACTGGCGATAATTATTCTGCCAGGGTCGCAAAGTATATTCCAGGCGAGGCGCTTGCCACATTCATGGCTATCGATAAGATTTTACGCCAAGGAATAGACCCTCAGACTATTCCCATTCAGCGTACTGTTGGCGAAATCATCATGATCACCATCATCCTGTTAGGGAACGCCGTCTATTTGCGCCGGCTCGGGGGCCCAGGCGCATTTTGGCTCACCTGTGGCATCCAGTCGTTGGCCTTTCTGATTTGGGTATATACCCTACCCGGCTTGGCGCTGCAGAGCCTCTATGACAGCGTCACGGCCGGAGCGATCGCCGTCACCTTCACCTTCCTCGCCGGCACCATCGGCGCCACCTCGTCCGGCCAACCGACAATCAGCGCCACCGCGCCGACCGGGCAGACGCTTCCGACGCCGATCAATCTGCCACCTCGCAGGTAGAGTGAGCCGCCGACTCGCGCTTCGGCGGGACAACAAGGGCGCCCCAACCTCCCTCGATCTGTCTCTACGCGGCGCGCGATCTTAGCGCTCCATGAGCGACACGGGATGCGGCTTCAGTTCCCTCAGCCGCCGGAGCGCCTCGTCCAGGAATGACGGATCCTCGGCAGAAGTCGGGCCCATCTCCCGACCATAGTGCACGGGAATGAAATGGTTCGCGCCGGTCGTTCCACGCATCCACACCGCGGTCGCGACATTGGCAATCTCCAATATCCGCAGCTCATACAGCTCCGGCAGAGAAGCGAACATCTCGACGGCGAATCGACAGGTTTCGTACATTTGCTCGGCGTACGTACCTTCCGTCATCTTATGGAAGGCACCCTCTGCGGCATCCGCAAATGCCCAGGTCCCGCCAACATTGATGAAGTACCGATAGAAACTCAGCTTGCACTGATCCAGGGCGGTCTCTGCCGTGAGCGTCGCATCCGCCGGCGCCTTCAAGACAAACACCGGGATCGGCGCCTGAAGCGCGTTCGGCGCCACGGCACCGCCGCTGGGCCCGTCCAAGGTCGCCTCCAGAATGGCCTGATGGCGGCCGCGCAACGCAAAGTCAGCACTCGGGAGGCCTGCCGAGACGATCTTGTCCTCGGCGGGCACGGCCCGCCTGGCCGCCGCGACGGCGCCGCCCGATCTGGCAAGCCGATCCCGCATCCGCGGCACCACGGCACTTAGATGCGTGCTCACCTGTTCCGCCGGCCCGATCGGTATCCGCGGGGCAGCTATCGGCATTCCAGCTTCCTCCAGCATGGCGTATAGGAACGCTGCAAGATTATGCGCTTCCCGGCACCTCATGCACACCCCCGCCCAGCGGCGGCATGCTCGACGTGGTTCGGTAGGTACGGGTCCACATCCCCTCCAGTGAAGAGTAGTTGGTGCGGAAAACATCATAGGTCAGGGTGCTGATGCCTGAGCTTGGATCCATGATCTCCACGTATTCGACCCCGCCATTTGAAAACGCGCCAAATATCACCACAAAGTGATTCTGGCCCGGCAGCAGCGTCCAGCTTTGCATAGCACACAACGGATTCTGACCGACTTCTGCGGTGACGCTGGCGAAGGTTGCCGGACTGTCGAACTCGTCAAGATAGTGACCGACCGCCCGCAACCCTCTGTCGAGTGGCTGCGGCAAATCGCACGGCCCGCCATGGGTTGGTGGATCGCACTGCCGGCCGCACACCGTCGTCGCAACGCCGGCCTGGGTCGCCGGGCTGCCGTCATCATAGCTTTTCGCCACGGCGACGCTCACCGCCGCCCAGCACCAATTGTCGAGCTGTTGCAGCTCCTCGGGCACGGATGCCATCTCGTCACATTCCCCTGCCGCTATTGCGCCGAGGCCGCCGCGCCGCCATTGCCGGCGCGCGCCTGATCCAGGGCCTTGGCCGCCTCCAGATTGGCTTTCGTGGCGTTCTTCAGCGCCGTATCGGCCTCGATCACGGCGGTCTGCTCCTGCGTGATGTCGGCGAACGATCCGATATACGCCGTCCGCGCTTTCTCACGGTCAACCTTGGCATTCAGCAGGTCGGTCTCCCGCTTCACCCGGGCCACGGCGGCGTCGCGCACCGTCTGCACTGCAGGCCCGACCTGGGCCGCGGCGTTGGCCAAGGCAGACGTCAGGTTCGCGCCGGCGCTTTCTGGGTGCCCATAGCCGGCGCTGGCCAGAGCCCCATCCTCGCTAAACGTCGCGGACAAGGTGGTGCCGTCGAACGGACCGGATTCCAGCGTCAATCGATAAGGGAGACCCAGCTGCGGCAACGTCCGCTCATCCAGCTTCTGGTCCACGCACGAACTCAGCGACTGGCAATACTGGGCCATCAGGCGCCCAGGCACGCCGTTGCGCACGACGATCCCGCCGCCCCGCTCGTCATCCTTGAGCCTGGCCAACAAGGTCCGCACGTTATCGGGATACCGGCCCACATTGGGATCGGTCGACGCGGCGGCGGTCATGCTCCGCAGGAACAGCTTGACTGTCGGCAGGTCCATCGACGCAGCTTTATCGAACCAGCGCCGGACGGCGTCGGGCGCGGTGTATACGGCCGATTCCCACTCCGTGCCATTGGGCGGCCATAGTACCGTCGACGTCGCCGTCACCGCAGCCCCAGCGTCCGAATATTCCAAGGTCGCCTGGTCAAGAGCCAGCTGATCAGCTCCGACCTGCCTCATCGCCGCATAGATCTCGGTCACCTGATGCTCGGACAGCTTGCTGCGCGCCGACGACAGTGTCGCCAGCGATGACGTAATGCTTGTCAGCTCCACAGTCGACCGGTGCAGCCTCTTGGTCGCTGCGTCCAACGCGATCTCTTTTTCCTTCACCTTGTCTAAGGCGGCGACACTACCAGCAGTGCACGTGATGCGTGGCGGCGGCTGCTGCTGGGAACTCTTGCCGCCGCCCGCGGCAGCAGCGGCAACCTTGGCCAAGGCCGTCACGGTATTGACGATCATCGGTCCGGTCTCGTCCTTCACAGTGCCGTTTATGCTCTTCAGCGTCTGCCGGCCATCCCAATACTCGACCTTCAGGTCCACCGTCTTGGTGAAGCCGGACGGACTGTCGTACTTGATCATGAACTGCGCGGCCGGATCGTCGGCATTGGTCGCCGTCACCGACGCGCTCACGTCGACCGCCGCGTTTCCGCCGTCGCACGAGGAGAGCTTGTAAACAAACGTGGCCTCATATCTGACGAAGCCGAGCGAGTACGGCCAAGCGGCAATCGGTTTGTAGTTGTCGTAATTATTCGTGTGGGTTTTTGGGTCCGCAGCCGCTTCCGGCAGCCGGCTGACCTCCAATGACGAACAGCTGCACAGAAGCAGTCCGGTAAGAACCCCAAAGGCCACCCGCGACGCAAGCTGCTTTGACACGCAATCAACCGTCGATCCCGTGAGCATTATTTCTACCATTGCGCTGATCCCTCAGAACAAAGCCACAAGCCGGGCGATATAGGTCTGTCCGCACATCGCATCGATAGATATCATAAAATTAATTAGATCAAAACATCGATTTTACGCCTGATGAGAAGCTCATCAGGGCCTTCGCCGGCGGCAGCATCAACCGGCAGCAGCGCCGACCGGTATGGCCTGCCGACATTATCGACATCGGCGCATAATGCGCGCCGTCATGGTCGTGACGCTGATGTTCGATACAATCTGGCAGGGCTCCATCCATTTTGCGGATTGTCGTCCGGCTGGAGCTGTCGGCGCGGACGCCAGTGCGCAAGGTGTCGACGCTGTCGCCGAGGCGGCTCTCGGTCGGTTGGCCGGGCTCGACCTGGTTGCCGGAGACATTGGTCGAGCGCTCGGTGCGGGTCACGCTGCGGGTGCCGGGACACCGGATACTCCAGCGCCCCCGCGATGATGCCGCGCTCGATCAGCGCCAATGGTGCGATCGGACGTTCCGGGTCAGATCTCCAGCCGGAAGCCGACCTCCATCACCTGGGCCGGCGGCAGCTGGAAATAGTCGGCGGCGCGCAGGCTCATGCCGTGCATGACGTTGAACAGGAGCCACAGCAGCCCGGGCAGGCGTGGCGGCGCCTTGCGGCGCACCAGCGCTTCATGGGCGATGTAATAATGCAGGTCGTCGCGGCAGAACCCGTAGCCGAGCTTGGCGCAAGTGCGGAGCGCGGTCGGGATGTCGGGGCGCTGCATGAAGCCGATCTTCACGATCACCCGATGGAAGCCGTGCCCGAGGTCGAGCACGGTCAGCCGCTCCCCCGCCGGCACCCGCGGACGCCGGGTCGGCTCGACGGTCAGCAGCACGACATGCTCGTGCAGCACCCGGTTGTGACGCACGTGATGGACCAGCATGGGCGAGGCGTGGTCCGCCAGCCGCGTCACGAAGACGCCGCAGCCGGGCAGCCGGGCGACCAACATGGTGTCGATCTTGGCCAGGAACGCCTCGAAACTCACGCCGCCCTGCTCCAGCCGATCGCGGACGGCGACGATGCCGACCCGCCAGGCGATCATGCACAGCCCCGCGACCGCGCCGATCGCCAACGGCAGCCAGCCGCCTTCCAGGAACTTGACCAGGTTGGCCGAGAAGAATGCCGCGTCGATCACGCCGAACCCGGCCACGATCGCAACAGTCAGCGGCAAGGGCCAGCGCCAGCGGTCGCGGGCCACGCGGAACAGCAGCAGCGTGGTCGCGAGCATGGTGCCGGCCACGGCGATACCGTAGGCGCTGGCCAGGGCATCGGAGCTGCGGAAGGCCAGGACGACCGCGATGGTCGCCACCATCAACAGCCAATTGATCATTGGCACATAGATCTGTCCGTAGGACCGGCCGGAGGTCGGCCGCACGGTCATGCGCGGCATCAGCCGCTCGGCGATCGCCTGCCGCGTCAGCGAAAACGCGCCCGAGATCAGCGCCTGGCTGGCGATCACCGTGGCGGCCGCGGCCAGCACGATCACGGGCACCAGCAGGGCCTGCGGCACCAGCTTGTAGAACGGGTTGTCGGCCGCCGCGGGCGTCGCCAGCAGCAGCCCGCCCTGACCCAGGTAGTTGAGGATCAGCGCCGGATAGACCACGGCGAACCAGGCGATGCGGATCGGCCGCGCGCCGAAATGGCCCATGTCGGCGTAGAGCGCCTCGGCCCCGGTCAGCGCCAGGAAGATCAGGCCGAACACCACGACGGCCAGGCCCGGCTGCTGCGCCATTAAGGCGGCCCCCGCCAGCGGGCTGAGCGCCGCCAGGATCTGCGGGGCCGCGACCAGGCCGCGCAGGCCCAGCAGCGCGATGCCGGCGAACCAGACCAGCATGATCGGCCCGAACCAGCGGCCGAGGCTGCCGGTGCCCCGGCTCTGCACCGCGAACAGCCCGACCAGGATGACCAGGGTGATCGGCACCACCCAGGGCGCCAGCGCCGGCGCCTCGACCTTGAGCCCCTCCACCGCCGACAGCACCGAGATCGCCGGCGTGATCGTGCCGTCGCCATAGAGCAGGGCGGCCCCGGCGACGCCCACCAGGACCAGCAGCGGCAAGCCGCGGCGCACGCTCCCGTCGCCGCCGGCCAGCGCCAACAGGGCCAGGATGCCGCCCTCGCCATCGTTGTCGGCGCGCATCACGATCGTGACGTACTTGATCGACACGACCAGCGTCAGCGCCCAGATCACCAGGCTGACGACGCCGGTCACCTGATCGGCTGTCGGCGGCGCGCCGAGCGCGGCGATGGCGGCCTGCAGGGCATAGAGGGGCGACGTGCCGATGTCGCCGAACACCACCCCGAGCGCGCCCAGCGTCGCCGTAGCGACCGCGCCCTCGTATCGCCGCTCGTCGTCCTGGTCACCGGCGGTCGCCAGGACCTGGCTCTGCACGCTCGCCATCTCGTTCTCCGGCCGGGTTCCGTCGATCTCGACCGAGACATATCATGGATTTATGGCCGACTCGCGTGAGGGCTCGCCCCGCGAATGGGATTGACGGTCTCGATGCCGGCGAAATCGCGTTCGTTGTCTGTGACGACAATCGTTGGTGACGGCGATCGCCGCAATGATCGTGTCGCCTGTCATCGAACGCCGGTGCCCGTGAGACCCGTTGAACCACGCATCGAGCTGTTCATGGCGCTTGGACTCCGACGGGACCGGCTTTCTAAAATTTCTGATGATGTTGACGTCGATCAGGTCAAGGAGCCGGCAACGCTCCCAGAATACGAAGCCCCTCGGATGTTCGGCCATCAACTACGTCGCTACGCCCGGTCTCTCCGTGAAATTCTTACCAGTTCGATAATATTAGATTTATCACGGGCCTCTTATTTGGAAGATCCGATCATTGACCGATGAATGTCCCGGCATGGTTCGGGTATACCTTCGTATATGTGCCGATCACCCCGGCCTGGTGCGAGGCTGCGCGTGACGCCGGCAAAGGAGCGGAGATGAAGCGGACGCGGGCGGCATCCCAGGCAAACACGCTCCTGCTGTGGAGCGCGATGGCGGTCCTGGCGCTGGCGATCTTCGCTGCCGATACCGCGACCGATCGCGAGATCGCGTTCTCCGTCCTCTATGTCGTCGTCGTCCTCCTGTCGGTCTGGAGCGGACGGCCGGGCGTCGTGGCGGCGGTGGGGGCCGGCTGCGCGGTCCTGATGGTGGCGAGCTTCGTGCTGAGCCCGACCGGCTCGCTGCGCGTCGGCCTGATCAATTGCGTGCTCAGCCTGATTGCATCAGGCGCGACCACCTATCTGGCGATCAAGATCGAGGCTGCCGATCGGGCTGTGCTCCAGGCCCAGGCCGACCTGGCCCATATGTCCCGGGTGAGCACCATGGGCGAGCTCACATCGTCGATCGCGCACGAGGTCAGCCAGCCGCTGGCGGCCATCGTCTCGAACGGCAACGCCGCGATCCGCTGGCTCGCGGCGACGCCGCCCAACGAAGCCGAGGTTCGCGCCGCCCTCGACCGGATCGTCGAGGCCGCCGATCGGGCCGGCGCGGTGGTCAACCGCGTGCGCGGCCTCGCCAAGCGGGCGCCGCCCTCGCGGCAACCGGTCGACATCGCGGCGATGATCTATGAAACGCTGGCGGTGGCCCGCGGCGAGATCCGCGGCAGCCAGATCCAGCTGCGCACCGAGGTGGCGAGCACCCTGCCCGCCGTGATCGGCGACCGCATCCAGCTGCAGCAGGTCGTCTTGAACCTGGTGATCAATGCGATCGAGGCGATGGCCGGCACCGACGCCGCGCACCGGGACCTGCTGGTCAGCGCGGCGACCGACGGCCCCACCGTGACCGTCGCGGTGCGCGATTCCGGCCAGGGCCTGCCGGCGGCGCCGACCGATCAGATCTTCGAGGCCTTCTGCACCACCAAGCCGGACGGGCTGGGCGTCGGGCTGGCGATCAGCAAGTCGATCATCGAAGCCCATGGCGGCAGCATCTACGCCGCCCGCAACTATCCGCGCGGCGCCGTGTTCGGGTTCACCCTGCCCGCCGCGGCGCCCGCGCAGCGCTGACGCCATGCCCGAGGCAGCCGCCACGGTCTATGTGGTCGACGACGATCCCCAGGTCCGCGACGGCCTCGACAGCCTGCTGCGCTCGGTCGGCTACCAGGTCCGCAGCTTCGCGTCGGCCACGGCGTTCGCCGCCCATGCGCGCGCGGACGGTCCGGGCTGCCTGGTGCTCGACGTCCGCATGCCGGGTCCAAGCGGACTCGACTTCCAGGCGCAGCTGGCCGGCGCCGGCGACACCATCCCGATCGTCTTCCTGACCGGCCATGGCGACGTGCCCATGTCGGTCCGCGCCATGAAGGCGGGCGCGGTGGAGTTCCTGCTGAAGCCGTTCCGCGAGCAGGACCTGCTCGACGCGATCCGCGCCGGGATCGATCGCGACCGGGCCGACCGCAACAGTCGCGCCGCCATGGCCGACCTGCAGCGCCGCCTGGCGACGCTGACGGCCCGCGAGCGGCAGGTCATGGCCTTGGTGGTCACGGGGCGCCTGAACAAGCAGATCGCCGCCGACCTTGGCCTTAGCGAGATCACCGTCAAGGTCAATCGCGCCCAAGCGATGCGCAAAATGAAGGCCGGCACGCTCGCCGACCTGGTCCGGATCGCCGACAAGCTCGGCGTCGCGCCCGTGGCACGCGACTAGCATCCGGCCTTCACACCAAGACACGCCAGGAGATTTGCCTCGTGACCACCGCCACGCCCGTCCGCGTCCTGCTTCCCATGATCGCGGCCTGGCTGATCGTCGGCCCCGCCTGGGCCGACGATCAGCCGCAAGGGTTCTGGACCCGCGACACGCTGCTGGGCGACATGGGCGGCCTGCGCACCCAGCTCGGCACCTACGGCATCACGCTCAACCTCCAGGAACAGAGCGAGATCCTGGGTAATGTCAGCGGCGGCCTGAAGCGCGGCGCCGAGTATGACGGCCTGACCACGGCGACCCTGCAGCTCGACACGGGCAAGGCGTTCGGCCTGGACGGCGGCCTGTTCAACGCCAGCGCCTTCCAGATCCACGGCCGCAACCTCAGCACGGAAAACCTGGCGACCCTGCAGACCGCCAGCGGCATCGAGGCCAACCGCGCGACCCGGCTGTGGGAGCTGTGGTACCAGCAGGCGCTGTGGGGCGGCGCCGTCGACGTCAAGGTCGGCAAGCAGAGCCTGGACCAGGAGTTCCTCGTCAGCCAGGGCTCCAGCCTGTTCCTCAACACCGCCGCCGGTTGGCCGGTGCTGCCGTCGGTCGACCAATATGCCGGCGGCCCGGCCTATCCGTTGGCGTCGCCCGGCCTGCGCGTGCGCGCCAAGCCCACCGACACCCTGACCGTGCTGGGCGGCGTGTTCAACGACAACCCGCTGGGCGGCCCGTTCACCAATGATGGCCAGTCGCGCGACGCCTCGGGCACGCGCTTCAACTTCAACACCGGCGCGCTGCTCATCGCCGAGTTGCAGTACGCCGTGAACCCGCCGCCGGCCGACGACAAGACGCCGGCGACCGGCCTGGCCGGCCTGTACAAGCTGGGCGCCTGGTACGACACGGGCGCCTTCCCGGACCAGCGCTTCGACAATCGCGGCCGCTCGCTGGCCGATCCCGCCAGCACTGGGGTCGCGCGGATGCGGCGCGGCAATTTCAGCCTCTACGCCGTCGCCGACCAGACGATCTGGCAGCCCGACCTCAAGGGCGCCCAGGCCCTGGCCCTGTTCGCCCGGCTGATGGGCGCGCCTGGCGACCGCAACCTGGTCGACGTCGCCGTCAATGCCGGCGTCACGCTGAAGGCGCCCTTTGCGGGCCGCGACAAGGACACGCTCGGCCTGGAGTTCGGCGTCGCCAAGATCAGCGATCGCGCCACCGACTTCGACCGCGACTCGCGCAACGTCGGCGGCGCGCCGGCCTTCTCGCGGTCGAGCGAGACCTTCATCGAGCTGACGTACCAGCTGCAGCTGGCGCCGTGGTGGCAGCTGCAGCCGGATTTCCAGTACGTCTTCAACCCCGGCGGCCGCATCCCCGATCCGGCCAGCCCCGGCCGGCCGCTGGGCGATGAAGCCGTGCTGGGCATGCGCACGACTATCCTGTTCTGAACCGCCGGCCGGCCCAGTCGAGCGCGGCATCGAGGCCGCCGAACGGGAACAGGTGCAGGGCCAGCGGCCGGCCGGCCAATCCCGCTTGGAGCGCGTCGACCACCCGGTCCGGCGCGGCCCGATCGAGCAGGCCGGCCGCC
>CAZEFK010000054.1:0-35659 GCA_964511405.1 uncultured Comamonadaceae bacterium
GGCCGACTCATGAGCTCGCCGATCGAGCCGATCAGCAACTTGAGCGCTTCGGGCGGGAGCGGCTGGGTGGCGACCACCGGGCACAGGATGTCGACGACCGCCTTGAGATCTAGGTTCGAGAGATTAGCCAATGGAACATCCACACTGCATTACTGAACGGAGTGACCACCAAGCTTCCTGACACCCGCGGGACCGCCCGACAGGCGTCCCGGTCCCGACGACCGGCCCTGCACGCAAAGCCTTGTCGAGTCTGGCGCATTCGAACATCGGGAAGGGCCGAAACTTGCCCGGCCGGAAGATCCCGCCCGCCGACGCCGCGACAGCCAGTCGTTAGCACTCCGGCCATGACGACGCCAAGCGCTTATTGACGTATGGTCGGCGAGATCAAATAAAACCCCGGTTTGGAGGGCTTGATAAGATTTTTCTTGGCTTGGCGGCGCCGTGCGACGCGATGTCCTCGGGCCGAATCGCCACCCGACGCCCGGTGCTGCCGAATGGTTCCCGGCGTCGGCGATCCACGCTAGGACTCCTGGGATGACCGCTGCACCGTCCGAGGGCACCGCCCTGTCGCCGTTCCGCTATCCGGTGTTCCGGGCGATCTGGCTGGCGTCGCTGTCGTCCAATTTCGGCATCTGGGTGCAGTCGGTCGGCGCCGCTTGGCTGATGACGACCATTGCGCCGAGCCCCGACATGGTCGCCTCGGTCCAGTCGGCCACCGCCCTGCCGGTCCTGCTGTTCTCGCTCTTGGGCGGCGCCTTGGCCGATCTGTGGGATCGGCGGAAGGTCTATCTGCTGGGGCAGTCGATCGTGCTCACGGTCAGCGCGCTGCTGTCCTGGCTGGATCATGTGGGGCTGGTCACGCCGTGGCTGCTGCTCGGCCTGACCTTCGCCCTCGACAGCGGCTCGGCGCTGCGACAGCCCGCTTATCAGGCGACCGTGAGCGAGCTGGTGCCGCGGGCCGAGCTGCCCGCCGCCATCGCGCTGAACAGCCTGGGCTTCAACATCACCCGCGCGCTCGGGCCGGGGCTGGGCGGACTGATCGTCGGCGCTCTGGGCGTGCAGGCGGCCTTCCTGTTCAACGCGCTCAGCAACATCTTCATCATCGCCGTCCTCGTGCGCTGGCGCCGGCCGATCGAGCCCGCGAGCATGCCGCGCGAGCATCTGCTGCCGGCCATGCTGGCCGGGGTCCGCTATGTCGCCGGCTCGCCGGTGATCCTGACGGTGATGGCGCGCGCCTTCATCTTCACTGCCATCGCCGGCGGCTCCTGGGCCCTGCTGCCGCTGGTCGCCAAGCAGTCGCTGGGCGGCGGTGCCTTCACATACGGCCTGCTGTTGGGAATGCTGGGCGTCGGCGCCGTGGCCAGCGCGCCGCTGGTCGGCCGGCTGCGCCGCCTGGCCGGCAACGAACGGCTGGTCGACGGCGCCCTCGTCGCCTACGCCGTCGCCATGGCGGCGCTCGCCTGGGCGCCCGGCGTATGGCCGCTGGTGCCGTTCCTGGCGCTCGGCGGCGGCGCCTGGCTGACCGCCCTGTCCAGCTTCAACGTGATGGTCCAGCTGTCGGCCGCCAACTGGGTGAAGGCGCGCACGCTGTCGATCTATTTCATGGCGATGTTCGGCGGCCTGGCGTTCGGCAGCTGGGCCTGGGGCGTCGTCGCCGACCGCATGGGGGTGGGCCCGGCGCTGGGCATCGAGGCCGGCCTGCTCCTGGCCAGTCTGGTCCTGAGCGTGCCCCTGCGCCTGCCGCACGCGTTCGAGACCGACATGCGGCCGGCGACCCTGCAGCCCATGCCCAGTCTGGCCCCCGGCATCGACCCGGGCGACGGCGCCGTCTCGGTGACCGTCGAATACCGGATCGCCGCTCACCGGGTCACCGACTTTCAGGCGGTGATGCGCGACCTGCGCCGGGTGCGCAAGCGCGATGGCGCGGTGCGCTGGACCCTCTATCAGGACGCCGCCGACGCCACGCGCTGGATCGAGGCCTTCATCCTGCCGTCCTGGTGGGACGATCTGCGCCAGGCGACCCGGACCACCGTCGCCGACCACGCCCTGTTCCAGAGCGTGCGCAGCCTGCATCAGGGCCGCGAGGCGCCGCGGGTGTCGCACTGGGTGGCCCGCGTGCCGGCGCCCGGATGGCCACCGGGTCGGACCACCGCCTTGCCCGGCCCGGTTCAGCCGGCTCCCGCTGCGGCGGGCGACGGCGACAACGCCTGACTGCGGCGATTCACCGCGGCTCCCCTCGGCCCTCACCGCCGCCGGCGCAGACGATGGTTCCGGGCCCGGATCACGGCCCTCGCGGCCTCTGGCGCGGCCTGCAGGGCGCCACGCCATGCGTCCGTTAGGACTACGTAAAATTCCGCCGGACCACTACGTAACAGGCACAGACTCGCGCGCGGAATGTGCTACTATCAAAAACGGGCCAGGAAGTGGGCAGCGCTGCTGCGCACTGATCCGATTGGGTCGCGCATGCGATGGCAATCTCGGTCGGTGTGGTGTCGCGTTGCCGGGTCAATGTCAAGCCCCTCGTTCGAGGGGTTTCGGCGAGACCGGTTCCAGGGACGATTGGGGCCGGTCGGGGACTGGCTGCCATCATTCCGGAACCGGAGGACAGGGGGGACGGGCGCGCTTCCGCCGGCCCCAAGCGTACCAGCGTGCAGATGCATCACTCGACCATGAAAGACGATACGCCGAATGAGTAAAGGCAGGGATTTCCGCCAACCGAAGCGTCGCGGCTTCGACGATGACAACTTTCCCCCGCGGGGTTTCGGGAGCCCGCCGCCCCGGATGGCACCGACGCGTGCACCTGTCGCCACGGGGCCGATCATCGATGCCACGGTAAAGTGGTTCAACCCCGAGAAGGGCTTCGGCTTCGTCGAGCTCGGTGATGGGTCGGGCGACGCCTTCCTGCATGTCGCCGTGCTGGAGGCATCCGGGCACAAGTCGGTTCCGCCCGGCGCGACCTTGCGCGTGCGCGCCGGCCAGGGCCAGAAGGGACCGCAGGTCGCCGAAGTTCTGGGGGTCGACGAGAGCACGGCGACGGCGGAGCCGCCGCGTCGTGCCCGGCCCGAGGGCGGCGCGCGGCCGTTCGGAGGTGGTGGTGGCCGTCCCCGCGGCGGCCCGGACCTGTCGACCGCGGTGGAGCTGTCCGGCACGGTCAAGTGGTACAACCCGGACAAGGGCTTCGGGTTCGTGTCCGTCGGTGACGGCGGCAAGGACGTGTTCGTCCATGCCTCCGTGCTGCAGCGGGCCGGCCTGTCCGACCTGACCGAAGGCCAGCGCGTGACCATGCAAGTGGTCGAGGGCATCAAGGGCCGCGAGGCCGGCGGTATCGCCCTGTCCTGACGCGGTGCGGGGCCGGTGGCCCCGCCTGCTCCGGGTGCCAACCGCCATCACCGGGGATCGCCGGTGATGGCGGCGGCGGTCGCGCGACCGACCGCCGGGGCGCTTGGCCGGCCGTCGCGGTCACTCGGCCGTCGCGGTCATTCGGCGGCTTCGCTGAGCGCGCCGTCCAAAAGCTTCGATTTCTCCTTGGCGAACTCCGCGCCGATCCGGTCCAGGGCGGCTGCGTCCAGGCCCGCACGGGCGATTTTGAACATTTCGCCCTCTTCTTCGCGGACGTGATGGGCAACGAGCTCGCCCAGGACCTTGCAGCGCGCCGCCCATTTGTCCGAGCTCTTCATCCGCGCCCCTGCCAGCTCCTCGGCTAGGCGCTCGACGATTTCATGCTCGCACTCGGCCTCCAGAACCGGGCAATGGCCCCCCTCGATCCGGGCGAGCTTGCGATAGAAGACCTTGTCCTCGGCTTCGGAATGGGCGGTCAGCTCGGCCCGGATCCGCCGGATGAGTTCGCCGCGCATTCGCGCGTCTTCGGCCGCCACGGCCTTGTCGATCAGGCCCTTTAGGTCAGCGTGGTCGCGTTTGAGCAGATCGAGGATGGACATGTTGGGCCTCCGATAGCTGTGCTCGGCCCAACGAGCCCTCGCCGCCCAAGTTCAGCCCCCAAAAAAAGAGGCGGAAGCCCTGCGGCTTCCGCCGATCGTTGGTCACGCAGATCCGGCTAGGCCTTGCGGCGTGCGAAGCCCATGGCCAGCAGGCCCGAGCCCAGGAGGGCGAGCGTAGCCGGCTCCGGCACCGGGGTCGGCTGGGTCGGAAGCGTCGCCGACACCGACATGCTGGTCCCCGCTGAGTCGCTGTTGGCGGTCAGGATGATCGCACCATTGGTCGGGGCGAAGGAACCGTCCGTGGTCGTGAACGTGCCCAAGCCGTCGAGCGTGAGATGCGTCCCGATCGTCTGGCTGCCGACCATGTCGGTGCCGCGGGTGACGTTGCCGCCGGTCATGCTGAACACGACGTTGTCGACCGACAGGAAGTTCGGAATGTTCAGCATGGTGAGGTCGGCGATGGTGAGCATGGTCACGGCGTCGCCGTTGGACAGCAGGCTGACGAAGGAACCGCTCTCCGGACCGGAGACGGTGATGCCCTCGAAGCTGAGGCTGGTCGCCGTGGTCAGCGGCTGGCCGCCGTCATTGACGCCGCCCGCCACCGAGAACGCGCCGTTCAGCTGCGGCGCCGCCGCCGCTGGCAGGCTCAGCCCGACCACGAGACCGACCGCGGCTGCGATCGGCGCCAGGCGGGGAACGAGATGGGTAAATCGCATGTCGCCACTCCCAGAGAAGAAGACCCCAAGCCCATTAGCATCCGCCGTGCCAAGTCCGAAAACCCCATGGGGAATCAATAGTTCTTCTCCAGCCGGCCAATGCGGCGCCAACGACCTGTAAAGGACCCCTACAGTCATCGAAGACTGTCTATATTTATATTAAACAATAACTCCGGTGGTTCCGCTTAAGCCGACGGCAGACAGTTTGCCGGGAACATGGCATGAATGATGCCGATCGGCGACCGGGGCTCCGCCGAATGGCATGCCGCTGGCCTCGTGCCGCCGACCCTGGCCGCGCCGCCGTACCGAACTGCCTTCCGCATCTGCCGTTCTTCGGAGGCCCGCCCATGTTCAAGTTTCGTGACGCGGGCGTCCGGGAAGGGGACGACCATGCCTGGCCGGATCGAGGACTATGCGCTGATCGGCAACTGCGAGACCGCCGCCCTGGTCGCCCGCGACGCCTCCATCGATTGGCTGTGCCTGCCGCGCTTCGATTCTCCGGCCTGCTTCGCGGCCCTGCTGGGCACGCGCGACCATGGCCGCTGGCAGCTGGCGCCGACCGCCGGCGACGCCTCGGCCGAGCGGCGCTACCGCGACGGCACACTGGTGCTCGACACCGAGTTTGCGACATCGGCCGGCCGCGCGATGGTAACCGACTGCATGATCCGCCGGTCCGCCGCCGCCGACCTCGTGCGCGTGGTCCAGGGCCTGTCGGGCCAGGTCGAGATCGGCATGGATCTGGTGTTCCGCCTGGACTACGGGCAGATCGTGCCATGGGTGACCCGCCTGCCCGATCATCGCCTGACCGCCGTCGCGGGCCCCGATCGTCTGACCCTGGCCACGCCGGCGCCGATCCACGGCAGAGGTCTCAGCACGCAGGCCACGGTCGTGGTGGCGCCCGGCCAAACCGTGCCGTTCGTGCTGACCTGGTCGCCCTCCCATCGCCCGGTGCCCGACGCCATCGATCCGCTGGCGACCCTGGCGGCGACGGTCGCGGAGTGGCGCGCCTGGTCCGGGCGCTATCCGGTTCAGGACCGCTGGTCGGCGGCGGCCCAGCGCTCGTTGATCACGCTGAAGGCCCTCACCCATCACGAAACCGGCGGCATCGTCGCGGCCCCGACGACGTCGCTGCCGGAAGCGCTGGGGGGCGAGCGCAACTGGGACTACCGCTTCTGCTGGCTGCGCGACGCGACCTTCACGCTCTATGCCCTGATGGAGGCGGGCTTTATCGAAGAAGCCCGGGACTGGCGGGAATGGCTGCTGCGATCGGTGGCAGGCAGCCCGGAGCAGATGCAGGTGCTCTACGGCCTCGCGGGCGAACGGCGGTTGACCGAAGTCGAGCTGCCCTGGCTGCCGGGCTATGAGGGTGCCCGGCCGGTGCGAACCGGCAACGCCGCCGCCGGCCAGCTGCAGCTCGACATCATGGGCGAGCTGCTCGACGCCCTGCATCAGTGCCGCCGCCACGCCATCCCGCCGCAGCCCGCCGCCTGGCGGCTGGAACGCGCCCTGCTGAAGCACCTGGAGTCGATCTGGCAGCAGCCCGATCGCGGCATCTGGGAGGTGCGCGGGCCGGAGCGCCGCTTTACCCATTCCCAGGCCATGGCGTGGGTCGCCTTCGACCGCGCCGTCCGCAGCATCGAGGAGTTTGGGCTGAGCGGCCCGGTCGAGCGGTGGCGCGCGCTCGCCCGGGAGATCCACGAGACCGTCTGCCGCCACGGCTACAACCCCGAGCTCGGAGCCTTCGTCCAGTCCTTCGGCTCGACCGAGCTGGATGCCAGCGCACTACTGCTGCCGCTGGTCGGCTTCCTGCCCCCGGACGATCCACGCATCGTCGGCACCGTAGCGGCGATCGAACGCCGGCTGATCGAGGACGGCCTGGTCAAGCGCTACGAGACCGCGACCGCCGAGGACGGCCTGCCGCCTGGCGAGGGGCGGTTCCTGGCCTGCAGCTTCTGGCTGGTCGACAACTATGCGCTGATGGGCCGCCTGGACGATGCCGAGCGCCTGTTCGAGCATCTCCTGTCGCTGTGCAGCGACGTCGGCTTGCTGGCCGAGGAATATGATCCCCGCACGGCCCGGCAGCTCGGCAATTTTCCCCAAGCCTTCAGCCACGTCGCGCTGATCAACAGCGCCCACAACCTGATGCGCCGGCGCGGGCCGGCTCATAAGCGCGCCGAAGGCTCGGCCGCACCACCCAGCTGAGCCGCTGACCGGTTGCATCCCACGGTCGCCTGGCCCAGCCTTGGCGGATGACCGAGGGATCCGCCGTTACCGGCCGCGCGGCCGCACCGCCGCTGTGGTTGCTGGTGCTGATCACGGCGTCGGGAACGCTGGGCATGCACATCTTCATCCCGGCGCTGGCCGAGGCCGGACGGGACCTCGGCGCCGACGCGGCGACCATGCAGCTCACGGTCACGCTGTACATGGCCGGCCTCGCGATCGGGCAGCTGGTCTATGGACCGCTGTCCGACCGCTTCGGCCGCCGACCGGTGCTCCTGGCCGGCCTGCTGCTGTACCTGGCGGCCTCCGGGCTGGCCGTGATGGCACCGACCGCCGGGCTGCTGATCCTGTCCCGCCTGGCCCAGGCCTTGGGCGGCTGCGCGGGCCTGGTCCTGGGCCGGGCGATCGTGCGCGACACTGCCGCGTCGCGGGACATCGCAGCCCGGCTCGCCCTCCTCAACCTAGTGCTGATGGCGTCGCCGGGCCTGGCGCCGCTGGCCGGCGACCTGCTGACGGTGGCCGTCGGCTGGCGCGCGATCTTCGTTCTGCTGTGCGCCATCGCCGCCGTGACTGTGGGCCTGGTCCTTCTGCGCCTACCGGAGACCGCCGCTGCGGCGCGCGCGCAAGGACTGGCCGCGCTCGCCCACGGCTATGGCCGGCTGCTCGCCCGCCCGCGCTTCCTGGGCTACCTGGTCGGCGGCTCCTGCAACACCACCAGCATGTACGCCTTCCTGTCGGCATCGCCCTACATCTTCGTGCGCGAGCTGGGACGGCCGCTGGAAGAGGTCGGCATCTACTATTTCGTCGTCATCATGGGCGTTTCCGTGGGCAGCCTGATCGCCAACCGGAGCGTGGCGCGGGTGGCGCCGGACCGGCTGCTGCGAGCGGCCAGCATGACGGCGACCGTCGCCGCGCTCCTGTTCCTGGGCATCGTGCTGACCGGCCGCCTCAGCGTCGCCGGCGTGCTGATGCCCATGCTGCTGTTCACGACCGCCGCCGGCGTCGCCAGCCCGCTGGCGCTGACCGGCGCGGTCAGCACCGACGCCAAGACGATCGGCAGCGCCGCCGGGCTCTATGGCTGCGGCCAGATGGTGATCGGTGCGCTGTGCACCGCGCTGGCCGGCATCGGACCGGATCCCGCGCGCGCCACCGCCCTGGTGCTGGCCGGAGCCGCGCTGGCGGGCCAGGCGGCGCTGGCGGTTGCGCTCAGGACGCCCAATTCTCCCGATATTCGGGATAGAGGGTGAGCCCGCCGTCGACGTAGAGCGTCTGGCCGGTGATGTAGGCGGCGTCGTCCGAAGCCAGGAAGGCGAAGGCCGCGGCCATCTCGCTCGCCAGGCCCGGCCGGCCCATCGGGATGTGGCGGGCGACGGCGCCGCGCCGGACCGGGTCGTCCACCCAGTCCCGGTTCATCGGTGTCTCGGTCGCGCCGGGAGCCACCGCGTTCACGCGGATGCCGCGGCCGGCATATTCCAGGGCCAGCGTTCGGGTGAGGTTGCCGAGGCCGCCCTTGCTGATGGAATAGGCCAGGTAGCCCGGCTTCGGTACCGTCTCGTGGACGCTCGAGGTCGACAGGATCACGCCGCGCGTGCCCGCCGCCAGGAATGCCTGCAGCGCCGCCCGGGCGCACAGATAGGCGCCGCGCAGATTGACGCTCAGGATCCGGTCGAAGTCGGCCAGGGCAATAGTGTCGGACGGTCCGCCACGCTGGATGCCGGCATTGGCGATCAGCACATCAAGCCCGCCGAGGCTGGCCTGGGCCTCGGCGAACAAGGACTGGATGCTGGCGGGATCGGCGACGTCAGCCGCGATCACGACGGCCGAAGCCGGATGTCCGGACGCAGCTGCCGCCGCCTGCACGAGGCCGAGGCACTCCTGCGCATCGGCGCCAATGTCGCGGTCCGCGATCGCCACATGGGCGCCCTCCTCGGCGAACCGGATCGCCGTGGCCCGCCCGATGCCGCGCGCTCCGCCGGTTACGATCACCCGTTTGCCCGCCAGTCCCCGCATCGCCCGTCCTCGCACTGTTCCCGCGCTGCATCACGCCTAACGACAGTCCTCGGCGCAATGTCCTTGGCAATCCAATTTTGAGTTGACTCGGCCCGGCCGCACGGGCAGCCCTTCCGTCAGACGTGTTTCTGAAACAGAGCCGCCGGGAACTGGGACTTGCCGAACGATCCGCTCGACGCGCTGTACAGCCGGCCCGGTTTCATGATCCGGCGCGCCCACCAGATCGCGGTCTCGCTCTTCCTGGAGGAGACGCAGGCCTTCGGGATCACCACGACCCAGTACGGCGTGCTGTACATCCTGAAGCACCGGCCCGGGCTCGACCAGATCTCGGTGGCCAAGCTCCTGGGGCTCGACCGCTCGACCACCGCGCTGGTCGTGCGCAAGCTGGAGCACAGCCGCCTGATCGAGCGCGCGGTCGACCTGCAGGACCAGCGCCGCCGCAATCTGCGCCTGACGCCGGCCGGGCACGAGATGCTGGTGGCGCTGGCCGAGCCGGTGCGGCGCGCCCAGCAGCGGGCGCTGTCGGTCTTCGACGAGCGCGAAGGCCAGATGTTCATGAGCCTGCTGGACCGCTTCACCACGGCCTTCAACCGCGAAAGCCGCATTCCGATCGAGCGGCCGGCGCTGACCGCGGAGTAGGCGGCTACTCGGTCACCGGATACCGCCCCAGCAGCGCCTGCTGGCGGCGATAGAGGTCCAGGAGATCGCGCAGCTTCATCGGCCGGTAGCCGCGGGCGCGGTTGCAATGGCCAATCTCGAACAGCAGGCCGAACTGCCGGAGCAGCGTCCGCCAGGCCGACCACAGCCCGGTGTCGCGGTCCCAGATATGGATCGCCTCGCTCCCGGCGCCGTTGACTTCGATGATCCGGAAGCCTTCGCCGCGCTGCAGCGCAGCCAGCGAGGCGAACCGCACGTCGAAGCGGCCGAAATGGAATTCCGGAATGGCCCGGGCGATCTCGTCGAACCGACGGACTATGGCCGGGGTGACATAGGCGGCTCCGTCGCGGAAGATGGCGCCCTTGCAGTGGTTGCCCGCGAACACCAGCGGCACCGCCTCGCCCGCCGCCGGCACCTCGGCCAGCCGCGCGGCCAGGCGCGGCAGGTAGATCCGAGAGATCCGCCCGGCGCGGGGGTCGCGCCGGACCAGCTGCTCGACGGTCGAGATCCCGTCGCCGATCACCCGCGGGAAATATTTCAACGTCATCGAAAAAATCCGGCCGCTCGCGTCGCCGGGCCTGCGCACATAAAACACGCCGGCCTCGCCCGGCTCGGCCACCAGCTGCTGCAGCAGCAGCGTCTCGCCCTGGGGAAACGCCTGCAGATAGCGGGCGAGGTCATGCGCGCCGCGGATGACCTGGACGCCGGCCCCCTGGCAGCCGATGTCGGGCTTGGCCACCAGCGGCAGCCCCAAGCCGGCCTCGGCCAGCGCGGCTTCGGCCGCGGCCCGGTCGCGGCCAGGATCGCCCGAGGTCCGGAGACTGACGAACGGCGCGAACCAGCGCCGGGCATCGACACCGAGGCCGGCGAACATCCGGGTCTTCGACTCGCCGCACAGCCCGCCCGCCTCCATGGCCGGGTTGGCCAGCGTCGGCAGGGTCAAGGACCGGTAGCGCACGGCCAGGCAGGCCCATTGCAGCACAACCGGCAGATAGAACAGGCTGGGCGGCCAGAACTCGAAGGGCGACAGCACCCGGCGCCCCGGGCCGAGCGGCGGCAGGTCGGACGGCCCAGCCGGGGCGACCCAGCCTGCCGCCACCGGTCCGGCCGAAAGCGTCATCGGGCAGCGGCTTGGGCTGATTGGCGGCGCGATGCGATCCATCGCCCGACCAGGACCAGCGCCAGGGCGATCATGACCCCGCCCGGCCAGCGCCAGGTCGCGACGTAGCGGTCGGCGACGGCGCCCAACTCCAGCGACAGCCCGAACAGCAGGCTGGTCCAGACCAGGGTGGCACCGGAGGCAGCCACGGCGAACCGCCCGAACGGCAGGCCCAGGAAGCCGCAGGCCGTATAGGTCGGCAGTCGCGTGCCCGGCAGGAAGCGCGTGGCGACCACGGTCGAGACCAGCCGATCGCCGAGCCAGGCCCGACCCCAGCGGATCCGCGGCTCGCCGATCCACCGCCGAAGCCAGCCAAGCCGCGCCGCCAAGCGCCCGAGGCCGTACAGGCCCAGATCGCCGATGGCCACGCCGAGGCACAGCGCAGCCAGCGCCAGGGGCCCGGACAGGGCGCCGTCGGTGACCCGCATGGCCGCGAGCACGGTCGTCGCGTCCTCCAGCACGAAGGTGCCGAGGATGATGGCGACGGCTTGGCCAAGCGGGCTGGTGGCGGCAGCCAGCAGGGCCGGCGCGAAGCCGGTCACCAAGTTCATGCGAACCGTCCTCCTTGGCGATGGTTCTGATACGCCCCCGCATCCACGGCTCCGGCGCGCCGGTCGATGCGGGCGGGCGCAGGCGGTGTCTGGATCCTCAACGCCCGGATGGGGACGCGGTTCGCCGGCCTTGCCAGGAGCGACGCCGGCTTCTAGGACTGGCCTGACCCTGGATCCGAGATCAGCCATGAACGCGCCCCGCCCGCCCGCCTATCGCCTGCGCCTGCCCGGTCCGGTCGCCGTCCCCGAGCGCGTCCTCCGGGCGCTCGCCGAGCCGATGGTCGATCACCGCGGGCCCGAGTTCCGCGCCGTCTTCCAGGAGATCAATCGGCTGGCCCAATCGGTGCTGCGGACGACCGCTCCGGTGTTCCTGCTGGCGGGGTCCGGCACCGCGGCCATGGAAGCGGCGATCGCCAACGTCGTGGCGCCGGGCGACCGCGTCCTTGCTGTGGTCGAGGGCAGCTGGGGCGAGCGCATGCGGCAGATCGCGGCCGCCTATGGCGCCACGGTCGACGCCGTCGAGGCCGAGTGGGGCCAGTCGGTGCCGCCGGCGGCGATCCTCGCCCGGCTGGACCAGGCCGACTATCGGGCGGTCCTGATCTGCCACAACGAGAGCTCGACCGGGGCGGTCGCCGACCTCGCGGCCCTGGGTGCGGCCCTGCGCGACCGGCCGACCCTGCTGGTGGTGGATGCCGTGAGCTCGGCCGGCGGCATGCCGCTGGAGATCGACGGCTGGGGCCTCGATGTCGTCTTCACGGGCTCACAGAAGGCGTTGATGAACCCGCCAGGCCTCGGGCTGGTGGCGGTCGGGCCGAAGGCGTGGCCGGTGATCGAACGGCCAGGCGCATCGCGCTTCTATTTCGACTTCCGCAAGGCCCGCGCCGCGCTGGACAAGGACGAGACGCCCTTCACGCCGGCGGTGACGCTGGCCCGCGGCCTCCTGGAAGCGCTGCGGATGATCGAGGCCGAAGGGCTCGAGGCCGTGATCGCCCGCCATCGCCGGCTGGCCCGGGCCCTGCGCACCGGCGCCGAGGCGCTCGGGCTGGGCGTGTTCACGCGGGCGCCCCTGTTGTCGAGCACGGTCACCGCCCTGGAGCTGCCGGCCGGGATCGATGCCGCCCCGCTGCGCGACCGGTTGCGGACGGGGTACGGCACCGTGGTTGCCGGGTCGCGCAACCGCCTGGCCGGCCGGGTGATCCGGATCGGCACCATGGGCGCCATCGACGATGCCGACATCCTGACCGACCTGGTCCACCTGGAAGCGGCGCTGCGCGACCTCGGCCACCGGGTCGAGCCGGGCGCCGGCATTGCCGCGGCGGCCGCGGCGCTGGCGGCGGCGGAAGCCTAGCCCGGCGGACGTCCGGGTGCGCCCGGACCGGTCGCGATCTCGCTGACCAGCTTGCGGGTCATGGCTTCGGCGAAGCTCTTGAAGTCCCGAACCATGAGCACGAAGCTGCCGGGGCCGCCGATGACGTTGCGCCGGTAATATTCCTGCAGTCCTTCCGGCGGCTGGACGTGGGCGAAGGTGTAGTTCATCGGGTGCTCGTTGACGATGGCGAGCCCGTTGATGACGATCCCGGCGGCCACGGCTTCGTCCCGGGCGACGGCGACGTCGCGGCCGGAGTTGTTGGTGCCGTCGCCCGAGACGTCGATCGCCTGGCGTTCGGTCTGCATCGGCAGTGCCTTGAGCAGCTTCACGCCGGCATCGATGCCGCCGCTGATCGACGTGAAGCCGGCGAACGAGCGCGGGAGTGTCTGCAGCTGGTCGGCGAAGGCGCCGGCGGTCTCGTCGTCGCTCAGCACCGTCCAGTCGATCACCGTCTTGACCTGGGTCGAGGCGGCGAACTCGACGAAGCTTACGGCGATGCTGCCGATCGCCCCGGAGCGGATCGCCTGCAGCACGCGCGGATCGGTGAACGCGGCCGCGTAACCCTGGCGCTGCAGCCGGAACTCGCCATCGTCGATGCTGCGCGACACGTCGACGACCAGGACCAGCGCCAGGTCCACGGCATCGGCCGCGCATGCCGGAGCGCCGAGACCCAGGCTCGCCAAGGCAAGCCCGATGACCGCCAGAGCCTTCACAAGCGCCTCCCACCGTTACCGACGGAATGCCGCTCAACGGTAGGAGCCGAATCCCTCCAGCGTCAACCGGGCGGCGAGGCGGCCGGCAGAGGGTAGTCGTATCGGATGAACCCGTTCCAGCGGGCCACGCGGTCATAGAGCCGGCGGGCGGTCGCGTTATCCGCCTGGGTCATCCAGTAGTAGCGCGCGCAGCCCTGCGTGACCGCGGCAGCCGCGACGGCCTCGATCAGGCGGCGGCCATGGCCGTGCCCGCGGACAGCGGGATCGACGAACAGGTCCTGCAGGTAGCAGGCCGGCTGCTCGCTCCAGCCATGCTCATGGAACAGGTAATGGGCGATGCCGGCCAGCGGCGCCCGGCTGCCGTCCAGGCGCAGCCCCAGGCCATGGACGCCGCGCCCGGCACCGTCCGCGGCACTGATCCGGGCCCAGGTCGCGTCATAGACCCGGTCCGGCAGGGTGGTGTTGTAGAAGGCGAGATAGCCTTGCCACAGCTCGGCCCAGCGCGGGCGATCGGCAGGGCCGAGGCGGGTGACGCAGGGGCCGGCGGCGGTCTCGGTCATGATCGGCGATTAGACCCGAACCGGCCGACGCCCGGCAACTGTCGCCACCGGCTCCCAGCCCAGCAGCCGCGCCACCGCGGGCTCCGGCATCCGCTCGTCGGGGATCGCGCACAGCCCGAACCGCGTCGCCAGTGCGCCCGCCTGCCGCGACGCCGTCACGACCGCGACCGGCACCGACAGCAGGAAGCTGGCGAGCAGCGGCGCCGCCCACACCACGGCCCCCGGGGCGCTGAGAGCCAGCGACAGACCCGCCAGCAGCCCGAACAGAGTGTGGGGCCACAGGCCGCGCGCCGCCATCCGCCAGCCGATGGCACGGCCGGCGCGCTGCTGCGCCTCCCAACCGATCCGGCGGCCGACCAGCAGGCCGGCCATGAACATCGTCTCCGACAGGCTCACCACGGGTCCGGTCAGCATCCCGAACAGGATCTCGGCCAGCCCGCCCAGGACCACCGCGCCGGCGCCGCCATAGGCCCGCCGGGCATCCGCCGACACCAGCACATCGGCCAGGCCGGCCAGCTTCGGCGTCAGCGACATCCCGATCGTGGCCGCGAGCAGGCCAAACCTCAGGACCGGATCGCCCGCGCCCCCGGCGGCCGGCAGCCAGGCCTGCACCAGGCCCAGCAGGATCATGGCGATCCAGCAGGGCGCGCCGACATACATCTGGATCGCCAGCGACAGCTGTACCCGGCTCATCCAGCGCAGCCCGGGCAGGCCAATCAGCCGCAGATATTGCAGATTGCCCTGGCACCAGCGCAGGTCGCGCCTGATGAAATCAGGCAGCGTCGGCGGGTTCTCCTCCCAGCTGCCGCCCTCGATCGGGTAGACCCGCACCTCGTAGCCGGCGCGCCGCATCAGCGCGGCTTCGACTTGGTCGTGGCTCAGGACCGGCCCCCCGAGCGGCGGCCGGCCGGGCAGCGGCGGCAATGCGCAGTGCTCGGCGAAGGGCCTGACGCGGATGACCGCGTTGTGCCCCCAATAGGGCCCGCAATCGCCCTGCCACCACGCGCCGCCGGCGGTGTAGCAGCGCATGCCGTGGCGCATGCCGAACTGGAACAGCCGGGTGAACAGGCTGTCGGCCGGCAGGCCGACCACCAGGCCCTGCAGGATGCCGAGCCGGGGATGGCGCTGCATGATGCGCACCAAGCGAAGGATTGCCGCGGCCGACATCAGGCTGTCGGCGTCCAGGGGCAGCATCAGCTCGTATTCGGCGCCCCAGCGCCGACAGAACTCGGCGATGTTGCCGGCCTTGAAACCGTCATTGGCCGTTCGGCGGCGGTAGCGGAGCCGGCCCGGGTGCGGTTCGTCGCGGCGCAGGCGCGCCATCATCGCCGCCTCGGCCTCGGCCGTATCAGCGCGCTGGCTGTCGCTCAGCACGAAGATGTCGAAGCGGTCGCCGAATCCGGTGGCATCCAGCTCGTGACGCAAGATGCGGATGCGTGCCTCGATCCCATCGGTCGTCTCATGGCGAATCGCCATCAGCACGGCGACCCGAACGGCGATGGGCACTGGACCGGGTTCGATGGCCAGCGGATTGAGATACCGCAGGGGATCGCGCGCCAGGTGAAGGATCGCGAAGCCGATCACGGCGTTCCAGAAGCCGATGACGGTCCAGGGCGTGGTCAGCAGGAACGCCGGCACGAGGCAGACCTTGGGCCAGCTCCAGCCGCCCGCCGCCAGGACCAGCCAGAACGCCACGCCCAAGGCCGCAGCCGTGGCCGACGTCAGCAGCGCGAAGGCCGCGCGGCGGAGCCAAAGGGTCGACAAGGCCATCGAGATTCGGGCTCCGCGCTGGGCACCGGCCGCAGCGGCGCGGCCAAATGAGGTTCGTTTCGAGTGCCGATTTGTCACGTCATCCAGGATCGGGCTTGGCGACGTATTCTCGGCGGCAGCAACTAAGCGCAAACTCGGAGTTCGAGGAAGGAGCGTCCCGAGTGCCACGGATCGCGATCATCATGGCCGCCGTCGCGACGATCGGGCTCGCCGGGTGCGCCGACCTGGGCAACGAGGACCGGGCGCTCGCCTGGTGCCAGCAGGACAAGCTAGGACGGCAGACCCCATCGCTGTGCGCGGCCGCGGCGGTCGAGGACAACGCCGACTGCCGGCAGTATTTCGGTCAGCACTATTCCGATTGCCGCGCTTATCTCATGTCGCTGCACCGGATGCTGGGCGTCGCCCCGCAGCAGGCCACGCTGGCCAACTGCCGGACCGACCAAGGCAATGTAGCGCTGATGAGCACCACCCAATGCGCCAATATCGGCGGCCAAGTGGTCCCATAGCGCCTAAGCAGGCTCTATTGAGCCTGCTTACACTTTCAAGTCCAAGCAGCATTGATTTTCCTCGTTCCGAGGAAAATCAATCGTGGCTTTAGCCACGCAAGGCTGCTTAGGGGTGTGTCTTCAGCCGCCGCGTGCGGCGCGCGCTGTCCGCCAGATGCGCCATCAGGGCACGGACCCGCGGCACCCGCGCGACGTCGCGGTGGGTGACCAGCCATAGCTCCTGGCTGGGCGGCTCGCCGGCCAGCCGCTCCAGTCCAGGCTGTGCCTCGGCCAGGATGCTGGGCAACAGGGCGATGCCGAGGCCGGCCACGGCCGCCGCCTGGCGGGTCATGGCGCTGTTGCTGCGCAGGATCACCGAGGCGCCGCCGGCCCGCGCCCGCAGCCACGGCACCTGCGGAATGACCGTGTAGTCGAGCGGCCAGTCGATCAGCCGGTGGCCGGCCAAGCCGCTTTGTTCGGACGGCCGGCCATGGGCGTCCAGATAGGCCGCGCTGGCATACAGGGCATAGGCGACGGCGCCCAGCCGCCGCACCCGCAGATCACCGGTGTCGGGGCGCAGCAGGCGCAAGGCGATGTCGGCCTCGCGGCGCCCCAGGTCCAGGACCCGGATGTCGGTGACCAGCTCGACCGCGATGCCGGGATGACGGGCGTGGAAGGCCGGCAGCGCCGGCACCACGAAGCCGGCCGCCACCGGGTCGGTGGCGGTGATCACGACCGTGCCGTGCAGCCCGCGGTCCTCGGCCGTCAGCTCCAGCCCCAGGGCGCGGATCTCGCCTTCGATGCGCCGGGCGTGGGCGATCAGCTTGGCGCCGGCGGCCGTCGCGTCCAGCCCCTGACGGGACCGGTGGAACAGCTTGCAGCGGAGGTCCGCCTCCAGGGCATCCAGCCGCCGGGCCACGGTCGCCGGGTCGACCCTGAGCGTCCGGGCCGCCGCCGACAGGCCGCCGGCGTCCGCGACCGCCAGCACGAAGCGAAGATGGTCCCAGTCCATGGCGGCGCCCCCTCCCCGCATCCGCGCGGGACCGTCCGGCGGCATCGCCGGTTCCGGCCCCGCGCCGCCGCCGCGAAGATCCGGCGCGCAGACTTCACCCCCTAGACTTCACCGGGAGACCGCCGATGACCAGCGCCGTGATGCCGACCTACCAGCGCGCGCCCGTGGCCTTCACCCACGGGGTCGGCTGTCGCCTCTACGACACCGCCGGCGCCGCCTATCTCGACTTCGCGGCCGGCATCGCCGTGTGCGCCCTGGGCCACGCCCATCCGCGCCTGGTCGCGGCGCTGACCGAGCAGGCCGGGAAGCTCTGGCACTGCTCGAACCTGTTCGAGGTCGCCGGCCAGGAGGCCGTGGCGGCGCGCCTCGCGGCGCTCAGCATCGGCGGTGTTGCGTTCTTCGGCAATTCGGGCGCCGAGGCCAACGAGTGCGCGATCAAACTGGCCCGCCGCCACCATGCCGCGGCCGGGCGGCCGGACCGCTGGCGCATTCTGGCCTTCGCCGGCAGCTTCCACGGCCGCACCCTGGCAACCCTGGCCGCCGCCGGCAGCCCCAAGAACCTGCACGGGTTCGGGCCCGTGGTGGCCGGCTTCGACCACGCGCCCTACGGCGACCTCGATGCCGCCGCGCGGCTGGTCGGCCCCGAGACTGCGGCCATCCTGGTCGAGCCGATTCAAGGCGACGGCGGCATTCGCGAGCCGGCGGCGGGTTTCCTGGCCGGGCTGCGCGCCCTCGCCGACCGCACCGGCTGCCTCCTGATGTTCGACGAGATCCAGACCGGCATCGGCCGCACCGGCACGCTATTCGCCTATCAGGCGGCCGGCGTCGCACCCGACGTGCTGACCCTGGCCAAGGGACTGGGCGGCGGCTTCCCCGTTGGCGCCTGCGTCGCCACCCGCGCCGCGGCCGCCGGCATGACCGCCGGCAGCCACGCCTCGACCTTCGGCGGCAATCCCCTGGCCATGAGCATCGCGGCGGCGGTCCTAGACACGGTGGCGGAGCCCGGTTTCCTGGACAGCATCAGGCGCGCCGGCGACCGCCTGCGGGCCGGGCTCGAGACGCTGGCGACGGCGCATGCTGAGGTGTTCGAGGCGCGGCGCGGCACCGGCCTGATGCAGGGCCTGCGCTGCCGCGGCAACCCGGAGGCCCTGGTGGCGGCCCTGCGCACCGCCGGCCTGCTGGTGGCGCCTGCCCAGGACCAGGTGATCCGCCTGCTGCCGCCGCTCATCGTGACCGCGGCGGAGATCGACGAGGCGCTGGGGATCCTGGACCGGGTCGCGGCCGAAACGGTCCGCCACGCGGCGTAGCCAGCGGCGGCGCTTCATGCCAGGCTGACCGGCGGGGCGCGGCATCCCGCCGGCCGCATCCACGGGACTCCGTCTGCCGCCGTGACTGCCTGGCGCCCTCGCCGCGATCGCCTGCTGCGCTGGCTCCACATCGGCCGGATTGCCGGAACCGTGGCGCTGGCCGCCCTGCTCGGGCTCGCCACCGGCGCGCCGCAGCGCTTCGAGCCGGCCCGGCGCGCCCTGTTCGATCTCTATATGCGGACCCTGCCGCGGGCGCGGCACCACGCGCCTGTCGTGATCGTCGAGATCGACGAGCCGAGCCTGAAGCGCCATGGCCAATGGCCCTGGCCCCGGCAGCTGGTGGCCGAGCTGGTGTCGCGCATCGCCGCTGCCCGGCCAGCGGCGATCGGACTGGACATGGTGATGCCAGAGCCCGACCGCCTGTCGCCGCCCAACTGGGCGCGCGCGATGCCGACGGTGCCGGCAGAGCTGGCCGGGCGCGTGGCGGCACTGCCCGACGACGACGCGCTCTTGGCCCAGGCACTGGCGCAGGCCCCGAGCGTCATCGGCGTGGTCGGCCTGGACAAGGGGCAAGGGACGCGCGGGCCGCTGGCGCCGGTGCGCAGCCATGGCGGCGATCCCCTGCATTCCCTGCCCGATTTTCCCGGCCTGGCGCGCAGCCTGCGGGTGCTCGACCTCGCCGCGCATGGCCATGGCCTGTTGTCGGTCGACCTGGAGCCTGACGGGATCGTGCGGCGGCTGCCGACCCTGGCGCGGGTGGGCCCCGCGCTGGTCCCGTCGCTGGACGTCGAAATGCTGCGGGTGGCGGCTCACGTTCCAGCGCTCGACGTGGCGCTGGATGGCAGCGGCATCAGGCGCGTCGGGATCGGGCCGGTCGTCCTGGACACCGAGGCCGACGGCCGGCTGTGGCTGGACCCGACCCCAAGCGATCCGCGGCGCTTCCTGTCGGCGGCCGACGTCCTGGCCGGCGCCATCGGGCCGGACCAGCTGGATGGCCGCCTGGTCCTGGTCGGCGTCACGGGTCTCGGCCTGCAGGACCATTTCCTGACGCCGCTCGGCCTGATGTCCGGCACCGAGATCCACGCGCAACTGCTGGAGACCATCGTCGACGGCGGCCTGCCCGTGCGCCCGCGCTGGGCGCCCAGGGCCGAGCTGGCCCTGACGCTCGGACTGGGCGCGGCGTTGGTCGGCCTGCTGCCCCGTCGCGGTCTGCCGCTCTATGCCGCCGCCGCTGCCGCGGTCGGCGCGGTGGCGGCGGCGCTGGGGCTGGCGGCCTGGGCGGAGGCGCGCTGGCTGATCGATGTCGCCACTCCGGCGCTCGGCAGCGCCGGAGTGCTGGTCGCACTGCTGGCCGGCGACCTGGTCGACGCCGACCGCCGCCGCCGCCGGCTGCGCCAGGCGTTGGAGCAGGAGCGCCTGCACGCGGCCCGGCTGGACGGCGAGCTGGCCGCGGCCCGGCGCATCCAGCTCGGGCTGCTGCCCCGGCCCGACAGCCTGGCTCCCGACCCGCGGTTCGACCTGGAAGCGCTGATGGAACCGGCCGAGGAGGTCGGCGGCGACCTCTACGACTTCTTCAAGATCGACGACGACCATCTGTTCGTCGCCATCGGCGACGTTTCCGGCAAGGGCGTGCCGGCCTGCGTGTTCATGGCGATGGGCAAGGCGCTCTACAAGAGCGACGTGCTGAGCGGCGTCCGCGATGCCGGCCGGGTGATGACCGCGGCCAGCCGCGACATCGCCCGCGACAATCCCGAGATGCTGTTCATCACCCTGTTCGCCGGCATCCTGGAGTTGCCGACCGGGCGGCTGAGCTTTGCCAATGCCGGCCACGAGCCGCCCTGGCTGGTGCTGCCCGGCCAGGCCCCCCGCTCTCTGGACGGCGACAGCGGTCCGCCGCTGTGCACGGTGGACGACTACGAGTATGCGACCGGCGTGATCCAGCTGCGGCCCGGCGAGGTGGTCTGCCTCAGCACCGACGGCGTGTCCGAGGCCATGAACCGCACCGGGGCCCTGATGGGGCGCGCCGCCGCCGCCGCGTCCCTGGCGGCGCTGCCGGCGGGGGCCGCGGCGGCCGACGCCGTGCAGACACTGCGCGATGCCGTCCGCCACTTCGTCGACGGCGCCGCCCCCAGCGACGACCTGACCGTCGTCGCGCTGCGCTGGGTCAGCGGACGATGATCTCGACCCGGCGGTTGCGCGGCTCAGGCACTTGGTCGCCGGTCGGCACCAGCAGTTCGCGCTTGCCGCGGCCGGCGGCCCCGACACTGTCCGGCGCCAGGCCGCGGCTGATCAGCAGCGTGCGGATCGCCTGCGCCCGCTTGAAGCCCAGCGCGTCGTTGTCGGTCAGCGAGCCCACCGTATCAGTGTGGCCAACCACCATGACCTCGGCGGCCGGACGGCGCGCGATGTCCTGGAACACCGCCTCGAAGGCCTGGCGCGAATCCGGGGTCATCTCATCGCTGCCTTCCAGGAAATACAGGCGGAACGACTTGGGCGGGATCGGACGGGCCGCCAGCGCCCGCTGGAAGATCTGCCGGACCTGCTGCGACCCGACCGTGCCGGTCGCGACACGCGAGGCCCCCCGGTCGGCTTCCGCGGCGGCATAGGGCTTGTCGAGCAAGGTCGTTCCGGCTGCGTCATGAATTGCCACGCCGCCGATATGGCCGTCGGCGCTGGGCAGCACCACGATCAGGTTGTCCTTCGGGCCGCAGGCGGCGACCAGGAGGATGGCCGCCAGCGCGGCCAGTCTGCCGAAGCGGGCCATGGGTTAATTCTCCACCGCACGCACGACGAACTCGGTCCCGCGTACGCCCAGTACGGCCGACGGGGTGCGGATGGTCATGGCCTCGGGCTTCTGCTCGACCAGCTGGCCCGACTTGACGGCGAGGGTCCCGTGCTTGAGCGAGCTTTCGAAGGTGCCGTCATGGGTGGTCGTATCGAAGGCGAACTGATCCAGCGCCAGCGTGCTGTCGGGGCCGAGCGACATCATGCTGTCGTCCAGGAAGGTGATGCCGACCGCGGCGTCGGGACCGGTCGCGATCACGTCGGCCTGGAACAGCTTGTCCCCGACCTTGGCCGGCCGCATCGCGCCGGCGCGCTCGATGGTGACCGGGCCGTCGCTGGTCTTGACCTGGCCGATCGGCTCGTCGCCGAACGCAGCACCCCCCGACAGCGCCAGGACGAGTACCGCCAGCACGGCATCCTGCATTCCCCGCATGGGCCTGCCTCCGCTTCCGCAACCTATGGGCTGCCGAAGGGCTATAGCACGGGTTCGCGATAAATTCCGCGATTGCCGGTGTCAGACGGTGCGATGCCCGCTGACCTGGGTCCCGGCCTGGGCGTCGAGCCTGAGAAAGCCCAGCGTCGAGACCAGCGGCAACAGGGCCACCAGCAGGAAGACCCACCGGAAGTCGGCGGCGGCGATCGGCCGGTCGGGTCCGACGATGACGCTCAGGAGGCTGGCCGCGACGGCAACCCCGAAGCTCATGGACAACCGTTGGGCGACGCTCGCGATGCTGGTGCCGCGGCTCATGATCTGGGGCGTGAGGTCGGCGTAGCCCAGCGCATTGATGTTGGTGAACTGGACCGAACGCAGGAAGCCGAAGGTCAGCAGGTAGCCGAGGATCAGGATGTGCGGCGTGTCGGCCTGGAACAGCGCCAGCCCCGCGGTCATGGCACCGACCGCCAGCGAGTTGGCGGCCAGCAGCCGGCGGAACCCGAAGGTGCGCAGCAGGACCGGCGCCACGGTCTTCATCAGCATGGCGCCGAGGCTGGTGATGAAGGTCAGGAGGCCCGACTGCATGGCATCGAGGCCGAAGCCCAACTGGAACAGCAGCGGCAGCAGGAACGGGATGCCGCCCAGGCCGATCCGGCAGATCCCGCCGGTCACGACCGAGGCCCGGAACGTCGGCAGGCGCAGCAGCGTCAGGTCCAGGACCGGGCTGTCGAGCCGCCGGGCATGGCGGCCATACAGCCACAGCGCCAGCGCGGCGGCGGCGAAGAACCCGGCTTCGACCTGCGGCGCCACCAGATGCCGGCCCAGGTTCTCGATGGCCAGCTCCAGGCAGCACAGGCCGAGACCGGCGATCACGAAGCCGATGATGTCGAAGCGGGGTGGCGCCGGCATGCGCACATTGGCGATGAAGCGCAGCGCCAGCGCGATCCCGAGCAGGCCGATCGGGATGTTGATGTAGAAGATCCAGCGCCACGACACGTAGGTGGTCAGGAAGCCGCCGACCACCGGCCCCAGCGCCGGCCCGACCAGGGCCGGCATGGCCATGTAGCTCATCGCCGTGATGAGGTCGTCCTTGGGGAATGTGCGCACCAGGATCAGGCGGCCGACCGGCGTCATCATGGCGCCGCCGAAACCCTGCAGCACCCGGGTCGCGACCAGGGTCGCGAGGTCGGTCGACAGGCCGCACAACGCCGAGCCGGCGGTGAACAGCATGATCGCCGAGCAGAACACGGTGCGCGTGCCGAACCGGTCGGCGACCCAGCCGCTGATCGGGATGAACACGGCCAGGCTCAACAGATAGCTGGTCACCGCCATGTTCAGGCGGAGCGGGCTTTCGCCCAGGCTGCGGGCGATGTCCGGGATCGAGGTGGCGATGATCGTGGAGTCCAGGTTCTCCATGAACAGGGCGCTGGCGATCACCACCGGGATCAGCAGGCTCGGTCGAGGTGTCGGCGCATCGGGCATCGGGGGTCCTTGTCCGGGCCCCGATGCTGCCGCCGTTCGGCGGCCGGGGCTACCCCTCTATACTGGTCAACGGCGCCGCCACCTGCTCGAGCGGCCGGCGCTCGGCCGCCACCCCCAGCATCAGCTCGACAACCGCCGCGGCGACCATCAGCGCCGCGCCGCCGAAATAGCCCAGCACCACCGCCCCGCGGTCGCCGGTGCCGATCAAGTGCCCGAACAGCCATGGCGCGACGGCGCCGCCCAGCGCCGTTCCGAACGCGTAGAACAGCGCGATCGCCAAGGCCCGCGCCTCCAGCGGGAAGCTCTCGCTGACCGTCAGGTAGGCCGAGCTCGCCGCCGCCGAGGCGAAGAAGAACACCACCGTCCAGCAGATCGTCTGGGTCGCCGCATCCAGCAGGCCGGCGCCGAAGGCCCAGGCGGTGGCGGCCAGCAGCACGCCGGCGGCGGCATAGGTGCCGGCGATCATCGGCCGGCGTCCGACGATGTCGAACAGCGGCCCCAGCAGCAGCGGCCCCAAGAAGTTGCCGGCGGCGAAGGGCAGCAGGTACCAGCCCACCCGATCGGCGGAGATGCCGTAGAACCGGCCCAGCACCAGCGCGTAGGTGAAGAAGATCGCGTTGTAGAAGAAAGCCTGGGCGGCCATCAGGCTGAGCCCCAGCACGACCCGTCGCGGATAGCGCCGGACGATGCCGCGGGCCATGGCCGCGAGCTCGGTGGCTCCTTCGTGGCGGCGCAGGCGAACGCGCCCGGCGGCCGGCGCCAGCCGGGCGCCCGCCGCCGCAGCGACCCGCGCCTCGATGTCCGCCACCACCTGCTCGGCCTCGGCGATGCGGCCATGGGTCATCAGCCAGCGCGGACTTTCCGGGACCCAGCGGCGCAATACCAGGATGACCAGCCCCAGCGCAGCGCCGATGCCGAAGGCCAGCCGCCAGCCCAGATCAGGCGGCAGCCGGCCGGGCGCCAGCAGCACCACCGCACCGGCCGCTCCCATCGCGGCGCCGACCCAGAAGCTGCCGTTGATCACCAGGTCGGTGCGGCCGCGGTAACGCGCCGGGATCAGCTCCTGGATCGCCGAGTTGATGGCGGCGTACTCGCCGCCGATGCCGGCGCCGGTCAGCGCCCGGAACAGGGCGAAGGTCCAGAAGTCCAGGGCGCAGGCGCTGAGCGCCGTCGCCACCAGGTAGAGGCCAAGGGTGACGGTGAACAGCCGCTTGCGCCCCAGCCGGTCGGTCAGATAGCCGAACAGCAGCGCACCGCTGACCGCGCCGGCCAAATAGAACGACGCCGCCAGGCCGACCTGGGCGTCGCTGAGATGCAGGGCGGGGCTGGCCTTGAGCGCCCCGGCGACGGCGCCGGCCAGCGTGACCTCCAGCCCGTCCAGGATCCAGGTGATGCCCAGCGCCACCACCACCAGGCTATGGAAGCCGCGCCAGGGCAGCCGGTCGAGGCGCGCCGGCACGTCGGTCTCGACGACATCGGCGGCGGCGGGCGTCACAGTGTCCATCGCGTGACAACGTCCCGTCCGGTTGGTGCGGTTCAGGGTTGCATCGCGAACAAACACCGAACACACTGGCCGCAACCGCAACGGGACGTTGGTCTGACGAAATGGCTCCAGTTCCCAACACCGCTGCTGCCAATACGGGCCGCATCCGCGCCGGCATCGGCGGCTGGACCTTCGCCCCCTGGCGCGGCGTGTTCTACCCGGCCGGGCTGCCGCAGGCGCGCGAGCTGGAATATGCCAGCCGCCAGCTGACCTCGATCGAGATCAACGGCACCTTCTACGGGCCTCAATCGCCGGCCAGCTTCCAGCGCTGGCACGACGAGACGCCCGACGATTTCGTGTTCTCGATGAAGGCGCCGCGCTCGGTCACCTACAAGCGCGAGTTGGCCGAGGCCGGCCCGGCGATCGAGCGGTTCTTCGCCACCGGCGTGGGCGAACTCAAGGGCAAGCTCGGCCCGATCCTGTGGCAGCTGGCGCCGACCCGTCGCTTCGAGGCCGGACTGATCGACGCTTTTCTCGGCCTGCTGCCCAAGGCGCTCGACGGCCATCCGCTGCGCCACGTGCTGGAGGCGGCCCATGCCAGCTTTTCCGACCCCGCCGCCATCGCCCTGTTGCGCCGCCATGGCGTGGCCCAGGTGCTGATCGATTCCGACAAGAAGGCGATGCGCGCCGATGCCACGGCCGACTTTGTCTATGCCCGGCTGCAGCAGACCCAGTCGGATCAGCCCACGGGCTATCCGCCGGCCGACCTCGACCGCTGGGCGCAACGCTTCCAGGGCTGGGCGGCGGGCACGCCGCCCGCCGACCTCGCCCTCGCCGCCCCCGACGATCCGGCGCCGGCGGTGCCCCGCGACTGCTTCGTCTATTTCATCTCGGGCGCCAAGGAGCGCGCGCCCGCGGCGGCGCGCGCCTTCATCGAGCGGATCAGCGGGGAGCGGATCGGCGGGTAGGCCCGCCGATCACGCGGTCTGCAGCACCTTCAGCGGCTCGGTCCAGCCGTGGGGATCGTAGCTGAGGCCGTACTGGATTCCGACGATGGCGTCGTAGAGCTTCTGGGTCAGCGGCCCGGTCTTGCCGCCGTTGATCACGATCCTGTGGTCGCGATAGCCGAGCTCGCCGACCGGCGACACCACCGCCGCCGTCCCGGTGCCCCACATTTCGGCCAGGGTGCCGTTGGCGGCGGCCGCCGTCACCTCGTCGATCGAGACCGGCCGCTCCGACACGGTCAGGCCCCAGTCGCGCATCAGCGTCAGGATCGAATCGCGGGTGACGCCGGCCAGGATCGCGCCGTTGAGCGGCGGCGTGATCACCTCGTCGCCGATCTTCACCATGATGTTCATGGTGCCGACCTCGTCGAGGTACTTGTGGTGGACGCCGTCGAGCCACAGCACCTGGGTATAGCCCAGCTTCTTGGCGATCTCGGCGCCATAGAGGCTGGCCGCATAATTGCCGGCGGTCTTGGCCGCGCCGGTGCCGCCCTGCACGGCCCGGACATAGGTGTCCGTGGCCAGGATCTTCACCGGGTTCATGCCTTCGGCATAGTAGGGGCCGACCGGCGACAGGATCAGGAAGTAGCTGTAAGCCTTGGCCGGGCGCACGCCCAGGAACGCCTCGGTGGCCATCACGGTCGGGCGCAGATAGAGCGCGGTGCCCGGTTTCGACGGGACCCACGCCTGATCCAGGCCGATCAGCGCGTGGAAGGACTCCAGCACGGCCTCGGGCGCCGGTGCCGGGATGCACATCCGCTCGCAGGACAGCGCCAGCCGCTCGGCATGCTTGGTGGGCCGGAACAGGCGGATCTGGCCGTCGCGGCCCCGGAAGGCCTTGAGGCCGTCGAACACCGCCTGGGCGTAGTGCAGCACCGCCGCTGCCGGGTCCAGTGAGAACGGCTGGTAGGGCACGATCCGCGGGCGGTGCCAGCCTTGGCCCTCCGCATAATCCATCACGAACATGTGGTCCGTGAAGGCGGTGCCGAAGCTGAGCGCGTCGTCGGCCGGGCGGGTCTTGGGACTGGGGGTGCGGGTGATCGGGATCGCGGGCACGGGCGGGGGCTTCCTTGCTCTGGTGGCAGCCGCGCCGGCAAGCGGCGCGGCTGGTCCTCTGCTCTATGAACAGTCTGCCCCGAACTTCGTCACCCGTCTGCCACAATTCCCGCAAGGCCGGTTGCGCTAGGCGGACACCTTCTGCCGCAGCCAATAGGCGCAGCCGACCTGGATGCCTTCCATCACCGTCACCCAGTCCGTGATCTGCTGGCTGACCAATTGGCCGAAACCGCCGATCATGTTGAAGTCCTGCTCGGTGAGCTTGGACAGGGTGTTGGCCGTCCGCATCTGGGCGCACTCCCGCGTCCAGGCCGCGAAGCCGGCCTGCCAGGCCTCGCCCAGTTGGAACAGCTGCCGGAGCGCCGCCTCCTGCAGGTCGATCAGGTCGTGCCAGGTGTCCGCATCGGGTCGGAGCGCCATCAGCTGGGCCGCATCCAGGCTCGATCGGACGGTCCGCGCGCTCCAACTTCCAAGCACCGCCGCGCGCTTGACATGATGGGCGACGGTCGCAGGGGCGGCCGCCGGAGCCGGCGCTGACGCTCCGGGGTGGCTGACGTGAGTCGCGGGATTGGCGGCGGCGACCGGCCGCGCTTTCACTTGCGGCATGGCTTGCCTCCTTTCAGCCGCCCAGGCGGGCGAGCATGGCGTGGATGGCGCGGATCTGGATGGCGTCGCGCGAATAATAGTCGGGCTTGGCCGGGTCGACGCAGCTGTAGCCCCACCAGTCCCAGCAGCCGTCCGGGTTCTGCAGGGCGCCGCCGTCGCTGCCCTCGGCCTGGGGATAGAGCACGATGATGTTGTTGCTGTCGGCGATATGGTTGTAGCCCGTGGTCGTCATGTAGCGGTTGCCGTAGGGCGGCTGGTTCGCCGTGTCGGCCCGGCCGTCGACGAAGTCGGTATAGTTATAGCCCTGCTTGCAGCCATGCAGGGCGATGTGCACCCGGGCCGAGGCCCCCTCCTCTTCGACCGCGCGCGGGACATAGGCGTAGCCGAACGCGCTCATGCTCGCCCGCGGCTCGTTGCCGAAGAACTCGGTCTGGTCGAAGCGGATCAGGCGCCCGCTCAGCTGTTCGGCCGGCGGCTTCAGCCCCGGATAGATGTGCCGCAGGATGTCGTGCGACTGCATGAAGCCGCCATTGTTGATGTAGGGCGGTTGGTTGGCCGCCAGCGGCGAGTCCTCGGGATTGTCGGTGATGATCGAATGGCCGGCCGGCACGCCGTCGTGATAGGCGATGTTGCCGGCCTTCACGCCCAACGCCTCGTAGAAGTCGCGCGTGCGCGCCACGACGTCGGAATAGACGACCTTGTCCGCGCTGCCCGTGAAGATGTAGAGGCGGTCGTCGGCGAGATGGGCGACCGGGTCGATCGCGCCGGCCTCGGCGGTCCGACGCGCGACCGCGGCCAGTTCCCGCGCCGACGGCGCTACCTGAGGCACCAGCGGATTCATGCAGAGATAGAGCGCCGTCAGCTCATAGGCGTCCTCGGCGATGGCCGCGGCCTCCCGGTACATCTCCGCGCACCGGAACGGGCCGCCGGCAATGATGCCGGCGCCCACGAAGCTGGCCGAATGGGCCAGATGCATCTGCACGGTCATGAAGGCCCCGGACGACAGCCCGGAAATCGAGCTCCGTCCCTTCTCGACCTTGTAGGTGCCGAGCCGGGCCACCTGCGCCTTGCCGCCGCCGTCCATGACGTCCTCGCCAGCAATGTCGGTCGATTGATACTTAAACACGATCCGACCGCGGCTTCCAAGCCCAATCGCGAGCTTGTCTCAAAACATTCAATTTCCGGTTGCCGCTCTGCAATGCTGCGCGGATGAACGGCAATTCACTCGCATTTAATCGGCGGCTGTCGGCACTTGGGGTCAGGTCGACACCCGAGTAGGCACGGACCGATGCCCCGCCCGTCCCTGCGCCCCTTCGCGCTGGCCGCGATCGTCGCGTTCCCCGTTACCGGCTGCATGTACTACCCGAACGACGACGTCTATCCCGAGCCTCAGCCCCCGCCGCGGACCGTGATCATCGAGCGCGACTGGTGGGGGCACCGCTGGGACGACGACAGCGAGCCCTGGCGACGCCGCCATGAGCACCATGAAACCCATCGCGATCCGCCGCGCCCGTCACCACCGCCCCCGCCACCGCCCCCGCCCCCGCACAACGACCGCTTCCATTGCGACGATCATGGCCATCGGACGCCCTGCGGCCGATGATCAGCGCCGGCGCGGCCAATCGACGATGTGGTCGAGGAAGGCCTGCTCGTCGGCGATCTCGTCCTCGCCGATGACCCGGTGCCGGACCGACATCCCGGCCAGATGGACGGTCTCGGGATCGCCCGAAACAAGCGGATGCCAATCGGGCAGCGGCTGGCCTTCGGCCAGCAGCCGGTAGGCGCAGCTCGGCGGCATGAACGACAGGTCGCCGACATTGTCCGGGGTCAGCTTCACGCAATCCGGCACATGCTTGCGCCGGTGCCGGTAGTTGCGGCAGCGCGCGCTGCACGGATCGAGCAGCCGGCAGGCGACGTCGGTGAACGCCAGGGTGCCGGTTGCCTCGTCTTCGAGCTTGATCAGGCAGCACTTGCCACAGCCGTCGCACAGCGCCTCCCATTCCTCGCGGGACATCTCGGCAAGCGGCTTGCGACGCCAGTAGTCGCGGTCGGCGGGCAGGGCCATGGCCCCCTGAGCCTCCGGCCCCGGCGGCCTGCCGTCAAGGCGGCGCGCCGCCCCATCGGGCGGTCAGTGCCCGGGCAGGCGGATCGGCTCGACCGGGCGCTGGTCCGGCGCGTCGACCGGGGCGCAGTTGCGATGGCGGGCCTCGACGCAGGCGGCCTCGCGCTGCTGCAGCCACAGCGCCCGGAAGATGACGAAGACCACGGCGCCGATCACCACCAGGGCCGCCATCGCCGCCCAGGTCGCCAAGATGCGCCGGCGGTCGTCGTCATGAGCGTGCGAACTGGGACCGTGGAACGGGTCGGCCATTCCCCAGCGTCCGGCGTCCCGCCGTGACGGTCAAGACGGCGGCACGGCCGGACGCCCGAAGCGCAAGCGGTGACGGGGCAATGGGCCGTCCTCGCGGCGCAGCCACTCGGCGCGCAGGCCCGGATCGGCGCCGGCCGCGTGCAGCCACGCCTCGAACAGCCCCTCCAGGACGGCCGGCAGCACCGACAGCGCCGGCCCGCTGACCGGCGGCGCCTCGACATGCAGGATGTCGAGCGCGCCCTCGCCCTCGCGCAGGCGGCACCAGCCCAGCCCCAGCGCCAGCAGCTGCCGGGTCGCCGCGGCCTCGAGGTCGGACAGCATCGGGCAGCGGCCGAGCGGCAGATCGGCGGCCATCTGCCGGCCGATCGCCTGCAGCAGGCCGCGCGACTCGGTCCAAGCGCGGCGCTCGGCGACCGCGACCCGCAGCGCCGCCCACAACGCCGGCCCGGTGGCAGGTTCCTCCCCCATGCGCCCGTCCGAGTCCTCCCCGGGGCCTATGCTACCGAGGCCGATCGCCGGCTTCGATCGATTCGGGAGACTCGGCCGGGTTATCCTGGACCTATGTCAGCGCCGTCTCCTCCAGCATGATGCCGGAGTTCGAGCACAGCGCCCCGGGCAGGCTCTTGAAGCCCTGCACCGCCTTGGCCATGGCATAGGACTGCTCGCGCCAGGCCAGCCCCACCATCGGCGGCTCGTCGAGGGCCAGCCGCTGGGCTTCGGCATAGATGGCGCGCCGCTTGGCCGAATCGAACTCCTGACGTCCGGCGGCGAACAGCGCGTGCAGCTTCGGCGTCGGGATGCCGTAGCTGCGCCCATAGGTGACCGACAGCTCGCCATCCATGACCGAGGCCAGGCCGTCGGGGTCGTTGCTGTCGGTGGTCGTGCCGAACACCGAGACCTCGTACTGGCCCTTGTTGCCCAGCGCCACCCGCTGGCCCCATTCGGGCAGGCTGAGCGTCGCCTGGATGCCGATCTCGGCCAGGTGCTGCTGCACGATCTCGGCGGTGGTCTTGTGCATGCTGTATTGCGCGGTCGCCAGCAGCGTGCAGGAAAAGCCGTCGGCGACGCCCGCCGCCTTCAGCAGCGCCTTGGCCTTGTCGGGGTCGTAGCCCCAGCCATGGGCCAAGGTGTCGTCGTAGAACTCGGTGCCGGGGGCGATCGGCGCCCCCGTGAGCGGCGCCCCGCGGCCGAAGAACACCGCCTGCACGATCTCCTCGCGGCGCACGGCATAGGCGGTGGCCAGGCGGATCCGGGGATCCTTGAACGGCCCGGTGCGGCCGTTGAAGATCAGGTTCATGAACGGGCCGACGGTGCCGTCGAGCTTGAACTGCGGGCTTTTGGCCAGCTCGTCCATGCTCTGCCAGGGCACATACTCGATGATGTCGACGTCGCCGGCCTTGAGCGCCGCCACCCGCAAGGTCTCGTCGGCATACACCACCATGCGGATCACTGACGTCCGCGGCAGTCCCGGCTTGTAGAAGCCGTCGACCGCATCAAGGTCGATCGAGACGCCGCGCTCCTGCGCCGTGATCTTGTACGGCCCCGCCCCGACCGGGCTGCCCCCGCTCGCCATCGACCGGCGCTCGATGACCGGCATGTGCGGGCTGGCGAGCCAGAGCGGCACGGTCACGGTCGGCTGCTTCATGACCAGGCGCACCGTTCGGGGATCCGGCGTCTCGATCGCGGCCACGCCCTGGAACTGGCTGCGCATCAGGGCATTCGAGCCCTCGCCCCGGACCTGGTCGATGGTCCAGGCGACGTCCGCGGCGGTGACAGGCGCCCCGCTCTGGAACTTGGCCTCGCGCAGCTTGAACACCCAGCCGGTGTCGCCGTCGCGGCCCCAGCTCTCGGCCAGCTCGGCGCGCACTTGGCCGTCCGGCCCGAACGACAGCAGGCCGCGATAGATCAGCAGCTTGACCGTGGCCGAGGACTGTCCGGTCGAGACCCACGGCAGGAGGTTCGGCGGATAGGCCGAGAGGCCGAAGCGCAAGGGCCCCGGCGCGGCGCCGGCACGCTGGCCCAGAACCGGCAGGGCGGCGCCGGCGATCAGCAGGCTGCGGCGACTGAGACGCATGGCGATACTCCGGCAGGGCGGGTTGAGACCAACGCTAGCGAGGCGATAGCGTAGCGTCCACGCAATCGAGGAGATCCGACGTGGCGGGGATGCAGAAGCTGCGCATGGCCGAGCTGACCGGTGGCGAGGCGCGCGAGGTGCTGGCCGGCAATCCGGTCATCCTGCTGCCCATGGGCAGCCATGAGGATCAGGGGCCGCACGCGCCCATGGGCGACTATCTGTCGGCCGCGCGCATCGCCGAGCTGATCGCCGAGCGCGCCACCGGCCGCGGCGTGCGCACGCTGGTGGCGCCGGTGCTGCCCTTCGGCGGCGCCGACTATTTCGGCGCCATGCCCGGCGGCATCGCGCTGGAGCAGTCGACGTTGCGCGCGGTGCTGACCGACATGTTCGCGTGCCTGCTGCGCCACGGCCTGACCCGGCTGATCGTGATCAACGGCCATGGCGGCAACGTCCAGGCGATCCACGACACCACCCAGGTCGTCTACAAGAGCCGGAAGGTGCTGGTCCCCAGCCTCTATCTCTGGCGCATCGGCTATGGCCTGCTGCCCGGCATCCTGGGCGAGGAGACCGCGAAGAAGGCCGCCGGCCACGGCGCCGACCCGCTGACCAGCGTGGTCATGCACCTGTTCCCCGACCTCCTGCGCCCCGACCTGGTGCCCGATCCCTCGCCGCTGCGCCAGGTGTTCGGCATGCCGGCCACCGCCTTCGGCACCGCCCGCTTCGACGGCGCGGAAGTCGCGATCCCGGTCGAGTATGACGAGATCGCGCCCAACGCCGTGCGCAGCGGCGATCCCCGCCTGTGCTCGGCCGAGACCGGGGCCAAGCTGGTCGAGCAGTTGACCGAGATCGGTGCCCGCTTCGTGCGGCACTACGTGGACCACGCCACGTGGTAGGCGCCCGCCAGGTCGCCTTCGCCTGCGAGAAGCGCCCGGCCACCGGCGCGGGCGGCATGGCGGTGACCAACCATCCGCTGGCGACCGCCGCCGCGGCCGAGGCCCTGCTGGCGGGCGGCAACGCCGTCGACGCCGCGGTCACGGCGCTGTTCGCGCTGACCGTGGTCGAGCCGATGATGGTCGGCGTGCTGGGCGGCGGGCTGGCCCACATCCGCACTCCGGACGGTGCGCACCGGGTGCTCGACGGCATCAGCACCGGGCCGCGCCGGGCCCGGGACGACATGTACCGGACGCTGTCCGACACCCTGCCCGACTATCAGGAGACCGAGGGCCGCGCCAACGCCGTGGGGCCGCTGGCGGTCGCCGTGCCCGGGGCGCTCGCCGGCTGGTGCACGGCGCTGGAGCGCTACGGCACCATGCCGCTGGCCGACGTGGTGGCGCCGGCGATCCGCCTGGCCGAGCGCGGCTTCACGGTCACGCCTTACCTGACCGACTGCATCGCCGACTCGGCCCCGGACCTGGCCCGCGATCCCGGCATGGCGGCGCTGTTCCTGCCCGGCGGCCGGCCGCGGCCGGCCGGCGACCGGCTGGTCCAGTCGGACTACGCCCAGACCTTGCGCCGGATCGCGGCCGAGGGGCCGGCGGCGCTCTATGGCGGCGCGCTGGGCGAACGGCTGGCCGCCTACATGGCGGCATCAGGCGGCCTGATCGACATGGCCGACCTCGCCGCCTACCGCGTCATCGAGCGGCAGGTCGTGCGCGGCAGCTACCGCGGCTTCGAGATCATCGGGCCGCCGCCGCCCTCCTCGGCCGGCGTGCACATCGTGCAGATGCTGAACATCCTGGAGGGCTACGACCTCGGCGGCATGGGCTTCGGCTCGCCCGATGCGATCCACCTGATCGCCGAGGCGCTGAAGATCGCCTTCGCCGACCGCGCCGTGGCCACCGCCGACCCGGCCTTCGTCGACGTGCCGGTCGACCGCCTGATCGCCAAGGACTATGCCGACCGCCGCCGCGCCGCCATCGACCTCGGCCGCGCCCGCGACTGGGCGCCCGGCGTGGCGCCCGGCGAATCCGCCAACACCACCCATGTCACGGTCGCCGACCGCTTCGGCGGCGTCGTGGCCGCGACCCAGACCATCAACGCCCTGTTCGGCGCCCGCGTCATGATCCCGGGCACGGGCATGATCGCCAACAACTACATGTTCAATTTCGACCCGCATCCGGGCAAGGCGCTCTCGGTGGCGCCCGGCAAGCGGGTGTTCACCTCGATGGCGCCGATGATGGCGGTGCGCGACGGCCGCCTCGCCTACGCCCTGGGCCTGCCCGGCGGCCTGCGCATCTTCGGCTCGGCCATGCAGGCCCTGATCAACCTGATCGACCACGGCATGACCCTGCAGGAGGCGGTCGAGGCGCCGCGGGTGTGGACCCAGGGCCACCGGCTGGAGCTGGAGGAGGCCTATCCGCGGACGACCCTGGACGCCCTGGCCGCGCGCGGCCATCCGGTGCAGAGCGTGCCGCGCATCGCGGGCGGCATGAACGCCATAGCCTTCGCGCCCGACGGTACGCTCACGGGCGCTGCCTGCTGGCGCGCCGACGGGACCGCCCTGGGCATCGGCGGCGGACTGGCGCGCGCGGGCGTGCGGTTCACGATTTGAGAGTATTCAGTAGCGTACGCACAGTCCAAACACGAAGTCTGATAAAACTATCTGCAGACGATCTGCACCATTCATCCAACGTATCCATGACACCCCTCCTCCCAGCCTCCTCCCACAAGGGGAGGAGGAGTTCTGTCATTGCAGCGCCGCCCCTCCTCCCCTTGTGGGAGGAGGTCGGGTGGAGGGGGAATCCCGACGAGTCCATTCATGCACAGCCCGCGCTACCGCCCGCTGAACGCGGGCTTGCGCTTGGCCAGGAAGGCGCGGCGGCCCTCGACATAGTCGTCGCTGTCGAAGCAGGCCTGCACCGTCTCCTCGCAGCCGTCGATGTCGACCACATCAGGCATCTTGGCCAGTTCGCCGATGATGTGCTTGACCGAGCGCATGGTCAGCGGCGCGTTGGCCGCGATCATGTGGCAATAATCGCTGACATAGGGTGCCAGCAGGATCGGCGCCACCACCCGGTTCAGCAGGCCCATGGCCAGCACTTCCTCGGCCGTGAACTGGCGGCCGGTGAAGAAGATCTCCTTGGCGAAGGCGGGGCCGATCAGGTCGACCAGCTTCTTCATGCCCGCCGCGCGATAGCCCACGCCCAGCTTGGCGGCGGGAATGCTGAACTTGGCATTGTCGGCGGCGATTCGGATGTCGCACGCGACCGCGATCCCGACGCCGCCGCCGATGCAATAGCCGCTGATCATGGCGATGGTCGGCTTGGTCAGGGCGGCCAGCGCCTCGTAGGCCCGCTCCACGGCATTGCCGTAGCGCTCGACGGTCTCGGGCGTGGCGCGCTCGGTCTCGAACTGCGAGACGTCGGCGCCGGCCACGAACGCCTTCTCGCCGGCGCCGCGGACCACGATGACGCGGACATGCGGGTCGCGCTCGAAAGCCTCGAGCACCGTCGGCACCGCTTCCCACATGTCCAGCGACAGCGCGTTGTGCCGCGCGGGGTTGTTGAAGAGCAGGGTGCCGATGGGGCCGTCGATCTCGGCGAGCACCCGGCTGGTCGCAGGCTGCATCCGGCTTCGCTCCCTGTAAGCCGCCGGGTTGTTTCCCGTCGGCACTGCTGGCCGCAGGGTATCATGCGCCGGGTCCCTTGAACGGCGTTTTTGCCGCACCCATGTCGCGACGTGCGCCCTGCCCGGGGCCGGGACCAGGGAGACGGACTGCAAACGGGAGGAGGCAACTTCGATGGCAGCCAAGGACGTCAAGTTCTCGACCGATGCGCGCGACAAGATGCTGCGCGGCGTGGACCTGCTGGCCAACGCCGTCCGGGTGACGCTGGGTCCCAAGGGGCGCAACGTCGTGCTCGACAAGAGCTTCGGCGCCCCGCGCATCACCAAGGACGGCG
>CAZEFK010000055.1:0-35587 GCA_964511405.1 uncultured Comamonadaceae bacterium
CGGCCGCAGGCGGCGTCGACGGCGGCCGCCACGGCCGCTTCGTCGAACCGCGGCAGCCGGGCCGCGATATGGGCGTCGGGACGGATCAGCAGCGCCGCGCCGGGGGCCAGGCCGCAGCGCGCCGCCACCAGCCCCTCGGGATCGCCGACCGTCAGCAGCGCGACCGGAACCGGCCGGCGCAGCAGCCGGCGGGCGGCGCGCTGCACCGCGGCCGGCACGCCTGCCGGCGGTGGGCGATAGAGCAGCACGAAGCCGGCACCGAGCCGGTCGAGCAGCCAGCCCGGCCGGCCGTTCGCGTCCAGGATCGGGGCATCGGGACAAGGCGCGCCGATGCCGTCGGCGCCACAGGCGCCATAGCTGCAGGGCTTCGACAGCCGGCCGCTGTTGACCAGGGCGCGGGCGAACGGCGCCACCGGCGCCAGGTCGAGCACCGCGTCGCGCAGCGCCGTGGGCATGCCCGGCGGTGGCGTCATGAAGTCGGTCGTGCGCATCGCGTGCCGGATGTTCTCGGCCGACGCCTGCCGCCGCTCGGTGTCGTAGCTGTCGAGCAGCCGCTCGGGCGCCTGTCCGGCCAGCACCAGGGCCAGCTTCCAGGCCAGGTTGTCGGCGTCCTGGATGCCGCCATTGCCGCCGCGGGCCCCGAACGGCGAGACCTGATGGGCGCTGTCGCCGGCGAACAGCACCGGCCCGTGCCGGAACCGCTCGAGCTCGCGGCACTGGAAGGCGTAGACGCTGGCCCACACCAGCTCGAACGGCCGGTCGGGGCCGAGCATGGCGCGGATCCGCGCGGCCACGCGCGCCGGCTGCCGCTCGACGGCGGGGTCGGCGTCCGGGCCCAGCTGGAAATCGATCCGGTAGATTTGGTCGGGCTGCCGATGCAGCAGCGCGGATTGGCCCGAATGGAAGGGCGGGTGGAACCAGAAGCGGCGCTCGGCGGGAAACTCGCTGGGGATCCGCACGTCGGCGATCAGGAAGCGATCGTCGAACACACGGCCGCGCGGGGTCAGCCCCAGCAGCTTGCGCAGCGTGCTGTGCGCGCCGTCGGCCGCCACCACGAAGCGGGCGCGCCAGCGCCTGACGCCGTCGGGCGTCTCGACCGCCAGCTCGGCGCCGCCCGGGCGGCATTCCAGCCCGACCACGCGATGGCGCCAGCGCACCGCCGCGCCGAGCCCGGCCAGCCGTTCGGCGAGCGCGGCCTCGACCTCGGCCTGGGACAGATTGACGAAGGCCGGGTAGGCATAGCCGCCCTCGGGCTGCAGGTCGAAGCGATAGAGCTCGCGGTCGCCGCGATGGACCCGGCCGACGCTCCAGCCGACGCCCCGATCGGCGATCCGCCGGCCGACCCCCAGCCGCCCGAAGATCTCCAGCGTGCGGCGGGCCCAGCAGATGGCGCGGCTGCCCTCGGTGCGGCCCTCGCCCTGGTCGAACAGCACGAGATCGCGGACGCCGCGCAGCGTGAGGTCGATGGCGGCGGTCAGGCCGACCGGTCCGGCTCCGACCACCGCGACGGCAGCCTCCTCGGCCATGGGCTCCCTCCCCGTCCGGCGCGTGGATCGTGCCGGATTGTTGTCGCACCGGCCGTTTTAGCCGAATCTCGGACGGCCGTCTGTCCTCCGCCCTGAGGACAGGAAGGAGCCACGATGACGCCGATCGGGTGGGACAGCTACGAGGCGCTGGTCGCTGCGGCCGGGACGCCGGCCATGGACCAGGCCGTGTTCGCCGCCGTCAACCGGGTGCTGCCGGTCGACGAGGTGTTCGTCTGCGACCGCCCCGACGGCGCGCCGCCCGTCGCGATCCTGGCGGCCGGCACCCAGCGCAACGTGGCGGCGCGGGTCGCGGGTTATAGCGGCCGGTTCCACCGGCTCGATCCGGCCAACCGCGCGCTGGCCGTCGACCGCGGCTTCGCCGTGCGGCGGGTGGCAGCCGCCGAGATCGCCGACCGCGACTACCGGGCCCAATGCTGGGACGAGCCGCGCTTTGTCGAGAAGCTGGCGATCGGACGCCGGCATCCCGCCGGCTGGTGCGTGGTCAACCTGTACCGCCGGCGCGCGACCGGCCGGTTCGGGGATGCCGACGTGACCCGGCTGGCCGCGGTCGGCCGGCTGCTATTGCCGCTGTTGCGCAAGCATGCCGGCCTGGCCGGCGTCGTGCCCGAGCCGCTGGCCGGTCTCGAACGGCGGCTGGCCGCGCTGGCGGCCGGCCTGACCCCACGCGAGCTGGCGGTCTGCGCCCGCACCGCGGCGGGCCAGACGGCCGAGGCGATCGCCCTCGACCTCGGCATCCGTCCGACCAGCGTCGTGACCTATCGGCGGCGGGCTTATGGCCGGCTGGGCATCACCAGCGGCTATCAGCTGCTCGGACGCCTGCTCGGCCTTTCAGCCTCCGGGGCCGGTTAGGCCTTTCATATGCGCTGCAGCATCGACGCCGCGCCTGCGATCGAATTCACCCGCGCGACCATTTCAGGAACACCGACGCGTTCTCGTTTTGTTCGAGCATGCGATATGATCTGACTTAGGCCTATTTGTATACTGATGCTATTAAATTTTTGTTATTCCTCGCTTGATATCGATAATTAGTCATGTCGATCCTGGGGTCTCACGCATAGGCGGTCGAGCCGTCCGGCCGCACCGGCACCTTGCGTTCCCAATGGACATAGTCGGGCTTGGCCAGCACCTCGTCGTTCATCTCGACGCCCCAGCCCGGCCGATCGGGCCGCAGCTCCAGATGGCCGTCCCGCGGCAGGTAGGGGTCGCGCACATAGTGGGTGCCCTCGGTTCGGGGGGCGTTGGCGTCGACATGGTAGGCCGCCCCCACCGGCAGCCGGTATTCCAGGATCCGGAAGTTGGGCTGGGCCGCCGAGAAGTGCAGATTGACCGCGGTCGCCAGCGGCCCCATGGGGTTGTGCGGCGCCACCGTGACATAGTGGGCCTCGGCCAGGGCCGCGATCCGGCGCATCTCCAACAGGCCCCCGACCACGCAGATGTCGGGCTGGATGATGTCGGCGCCGCCGACCCGGAGCAGCCGCAGGAACTCGAACCGGCTGTAGAGCGACTCGCCAGTGGCCAGGGTGCAGGTCAGCTGGCGCTTGAGATCGCCCCAGACCTCGACCGCCTCGGGCCGGATCGGCTCTTCGAAGAACAAGGGGTCGTAGGGCGCCAGCGCATTGCCGAGCTGCACCGCCTGGATCGGCTCGAAGATCTTGGCGTGGGCGTCGAAGGCGATCTCGTAGTCGCTGCGCACGGTCTCGCGCAGCACCCGGAAATATTCGGCGCTGGTGCGCACCACCTCGCCCCACCGGTGGGCGTGGAGGTCGATGCGGAAAGGGCTGAGCTTGAACGCCGTGAGACCCCAGCCGTCGTTGAGGGCGTCGAGTTGCTCCTTGGCGTGGACGGGATCGGGGGCGGTGTAGACGCCGGCATAGACCCTGATCCGGTCGCGGGCATGGCCGCCCAGCAGCATATAGACCGGCACGCCCAGGGCCTTGGCCGAGATGTCCCACAGGCAGTGGTCGATCGCCGACATGGCGGCCAGGTGCAGGGCGCCCGGCGGGAAGCGCACCTGCTGATGCAGGTAGTGCATCAGATATTCGATCCGGCGCGGGTCATGGCCCTTGATGAAATGGAACAGATAGTCCAGGAGCGGCGGCAGCGCCTGGTCGGGGCCGTGATTGTAGCACTCGCCCCAGCCGGTCAGGCCGTCGTCGGTGTCGATGGCCACGATCACGCGCGGCCGGTCCTTGTCGCGCGTCATGAAGGCGCGGAGGCGTTCGATTTTCACTGGATCAGCCTTTCATTTACTCCTCCTCCCCTTGTGGGAGGAGGTTGGGAGGAGGGGTGTCATGGATACGGCTGAGGGAGATCAAATGTTCGTGGCCGGCTAATCCCTTAGGTCGTCGTATCCCCCCTCCACCCGACCTCCTCCCACAGGGGGAGGAGGAGAATTCGAAATCCGGCAGATTGGCGCCAATGCGTCGTCGCGAGGATGATCGTGGGTGTTGCATTCCGCCATCGGCCCTCACGCGACGTAACGCACGCGCCGGTGCATCCGGCGCGCCCGCGGGTCGGGGTGCGGGATCGCCGACAGCAGCGCCCGGGTATAGTCGTGCTCCGGCGCATCGCAGACCTGCTCGGTCGGGCCGGTCTCGACCACGCGGCCGCGATACATCACGGCGACCCGGTCGCAGATGTAGCGGATGACGCCGATGTCGTGGCTGATGAAGACATAGGCCAGGCCCAGCTCGTCCTGCAGCCGGATCAGCAGATCCAGCATCTGGGCGCGCAGGCTGACGTCGAGCGCGGCGGTCGCCTCGTCGGCGACGATCAGCCGGGGCTTGAGGGCGATGGCCCGGGCGATGCCGATGCGCTGGCGCTGGCCGCCCGAGAAGGCGTGCGGGTAGCGCTCGCGCCAAGCCGGCTCCAGCCCGACCCGCTCCAGGAGATGGGCGACCTGGTCGTCGAGCGCGCGGCCGCGCGCCAGGCCATTGACCAGGAGCGGCTCGCCGACGATCTGGGCCACGGTCATGCGCGGGTTGAGCGAGCCGACCGGGTCCTGGAAGATCATCCGGATCTCGCGCCGGCAGGCCTTGAGCGTGGCCGGGTCGGCCGTGGCCAGGTCGACCACGCTGCCGTCGGCCCGGCGATAGGCGATCGCGCCGGCGGTCGGCTGGTACATCTTCAGCAGGCAGCGGCCCATGGTGGTCTTGCCCGACCCCGATTCGCCGACGATGCCCAGGGTCTCGCCGGGCCGGACCGCCAGCGACACGTCGTCGACGGCGCGGAAGGCGTTCTTGCCGCTGACGAACTCCATGGTCAGGCCCGTGACCTCGATCACCGGCGGCGTCGCCGCGGCGACCGGAGCGCGCGCCTCGCGGATCTCGGCCTTGTGCTCGAGCTTCAGCACCGAGCCGATCAGCATCCGCGTGTAGTCGTCCTGGGGCTGATGGAAGATCGCCTCGACCGGCCCGCGCTCCATGACGCGGCCCTTGTACATGACCAGGACCTCGTCGGCGATCTCGGCCACCACGCCCATGTCGTGGGTGATGAACATGACCGCCATGCCGTGCTCGCGCTGCAGGCGCTTGATCAGGTCGAGCACTTCGGCCTGGGTGGTGACGTCGAGCGCCGTCGTCGGCTCGTCGGCGATCAGCAGCGATGGATTGCAGGCCAGCGCCATGGCGATCATGGCGCGCTGGCGCATGCCGCCCGACAGCTCGAAGGTGTAGCGGTCGACCGCTTCAGCCGGCTTGGGGATCTCGACCTGGGCCAGCAGGTCGACGGTGCGGGCGCGCGCCGCCGCCTTCGACAGGCCCAGATGCAGGCGCAGCACCTCCATGATCTGGTCGCCGATGGTGTGCACCGGCGACAGCGACGACATCGGCTCCTGGAAGATCATCGCGATCTCGCGCCCGCGCACCGCCCGGATCGCCTTGCTGCGCGGATCGAGCTTGGCCAGGTCGACCGAACTGCCGTCGCCGCGGTGCAGGACCATCTGGCCGGAGACGATGCGGCCGGGCTGGTCGATGATCTGCAGGATCGAGCGGGCGGTCACGCTCTTGCCGCTGCCACTCTCGCCGACCACGCACAGGGTGCGGCCGCGCTCGAGGTTGAAGGACACGCCGTCGACCGCCTTGACGACGCCGGTGCGCACCGGGAAGTGCGTGACCAGGTCGCGGACATCCAGCACCAGCCGGCGGTCCGCCTTGGCCGCCGCGGCGGCCGGGAATGGGGCGATGCTCATTTGTTGTACGGATCCGCGGCGTCGCGCAGGCCGTCGCCCAGGAAATTGAGGGCGATCACCGCCGCGACCACGGCGACGCCGGGGGCGAACAGCCAGGGCGCGGTGGCGATCGATCGGATGTTCTGGGCCTCGCGCAGCAGCACCCCCCACGAGATCGTCGGCGGCTGCAGCCCCAGCCCCAGAAAGCTGAGCGACGTCTCGGCCAGGATCATGGCCGGGATCGCCAGCGTGATCGACGCGATGATGTGGCTCATGAAGCTCGGCAGCATGTGCCGGAAGATCACCCGACCCTCCGAGGCGCCATCGAGCCGGGCCGCCATGACGAACTCCTCCGTGCGCAGCGACAGAAAGCGGCCGCGCACGACGCGGGCCAGCTGCGCCCAGCCGGTCAGCGACAGGATCACCGTGATCATGAAGTAATGGGTGGTCGCCGGCCAGTCCTGGGGCAGGGCCGCGGCCAGCGCCAGCCAGATCGGAATCGTCGGCAGCGCCAGCACGAACTCGATGACCCGCTGGATCGCGAAGTCGGTGCGGCCGCCGTAATAGCCCGAGAGCCCGCCCAGCAGGATGCCGATGGCGAGGGACAGGAACACGCCGACCAGCCCGACCGACAATGAGATCTGCGTGCCCTGCATGATCCGGCTCCAGACACAGCGCCCGAGCCGGTCGGCGCCGAGCAGGAAGACCGGCTGGCGCGGATCGGACGAGGCGATCAGGTGCAGCCGGGTCGGGATCAGGCCGAAGGCCAGGTAGCGATAGCCCTGGCCGAACAGGGTCAGATAGACCTTCTTGGCCGGGTCTTCCTTGTAGATCGCCGCCAGGGTGACGGGGTCGCGCTTGAGCACGTTGGGATGGATGTAGGGCCGGAGCGACCAGCCGCCGTCCGGCGTGCGGTCCAGGACATGCACGGTCTGCGGCGGGAAATAGGCGGCGCGCTGGTCCTGCTTCTCGGGATCGTTGATCGCGAAGAAGCCGGGCACGGCCGCGATCACATAGAACAGGACCACCACGACCAGCGAGGCCATGGCCAGCCGGTGGCGTTTGAACGCCCACCACATCAGCTGCCATTGCGAGGCGACCGCGATCGACTTGGGATCGGCGACCGCCAGGACGATGTCGGTCACCGGCTGCCCTCCAGGCGGATGCGGGGATCGACCAGCGCCAGCAGGATGTCGCTGATCAGCGAGCCGACCATGGTGAGCGCGCAGATCAACAACACGAAGGCGCCGGCCAGGTACATGTCCTGGCTCATCAACGACTGCAGCAGGAGCGGCCCGGCGGTCGGCAGGCTCATCACGATCGCGACGATGATCGAGCCCGAGACCAGGTTGGGCAGCAGCCAGGCGATGGTCGAGATGAACGGGTTGAGCGCCAGCCGGCACGGATACTTGACCAGCAGGCGGAATTCCGACAGTCCCTTGGCCCGGGCCGTGGTGACATAGGGCTTGTTCAGCTCGTCCAGCATGTTGGCGCGCATCACCCGGATCAGGCTGGCGGTGCCCGAGACGCCCAGGATGATCACCGGGATCCACAGATGGCCAAGCAGGTCGACCACCTTGTCCAGGCTCCACGGCGCCTTCTCGTAGGCCTCCGAGAACAGGCCGTGGACGTCCTGCCCGAACTGCACGGCCGCCACGTACATCAGCACCAGGGCCAACAGGAAGCTGGGAATCGCCAGGCCGAGGAAGCTGACGAAGGTGGCGGCGTAGTCGCCGATCGAATATTTGCGCACCGCCGAATAGATGCCGATCGGCAGCGCCACCGCCCAGGTCGCGACCAGGGTGGCGAAGGTCAGCACCAGGGTCAGGGCCATGCGCTCCCAGATCAGCTGGCTGACCGGCTGCTGCCACTCGAAGCTCAAGCCGAAGTCGCCGCGGAGCAGGATGCCCGAGATCCATTTCCAGTACTGGACGATCATCGGCTGGTCGAGGCCGAAGCGAGCGCGCAGATCGGCCGCGGTGTTCTGGTCGACCACTTCGTTGGAGGCGGCCAGCGTCGCAATATAGGTCGTGACATAGTCGCCGGGCGGCAGCCGGATCAGCACGAACGCCAGGAAGCTGACGACGACCAGTGCCGGCACCATCCAGACGAGGCGCTTGAGGATGTAGCGCAGCATAGGGCTATGCCTTTGACTGCCGACCGCCGTCATCCCCGCGAACGCGGGGATCCAGCCGGTGTGGCAGACTCCGGGTCGACACGGTTGATATCAGCGTCGCGCCAACTGGATTCCCGCTTTCGAGGCTCTGAAACAATCGCCAGTCAACACCCCTGTTGTCATCCCCGCGAACGCGGTGATCCAGCTGTTGTGGCAAGTTCCAAGCCTCGGCACATGATATTGACGTTGAGCCAACTGGATCCCCGCCTTCGCGGGGATGACGAACCAAGAAAAGCCCGCGCGCCAATTCCTTCCCCCTCCTTCCGCGGGAATGACGAGAACGGTCCATCATGTGAAGAAGAACTGCTGCGGCAGCGCCGGCGCCGGGTTCGGCCAGGTCCAGGAATCCGGGTATTTCGGCGGCACGTTGTGCAGGTTGTTCTTGCACACGCCAAAGCTGTTGACGGCCAGGCACACCCCGATGGTCTCGAAGGCGTCGGCGGCCAAGTCGAAGACCTGCTTCATGAGCGCGCCGCGCTTGGCGAGGTCGGTGGTGCCGCGGGCCTGGTCGAACAGCTTCATGCGCTCCTTCTGGCTGTCCGGCGGCTCCTGGCCGTCCTTGCCGCCCGACACGTACCAGACCGCCCAGGGGAGGGCGTAGCGCGAGCCCTGGGTGTGCTGGGCGAAGAAGTCGCGCGGGTCGAGCATCGGATCGAGGCCGCCCGGGCCGGGCCACACCGCCGCGTCATGGGCGTTGTCGTCGCCGCGCTGGTAGTAGAGCGCGCGTTCGATGGTGTTGACCTTGATGTCGACGCCGATCGCGGCCCAATGGCGCTTGATCAGTTCAAGCGTATCGACGGCGTCGGGATTGAGGGTCGGGATCACGTCGATCGCGAAGAACACCTTCTGGCCGTCGGGGCGCAGCCGCATGCCCTTGTCGTCGACCTTGTCGTAGCCGAGCTTCTCCAGGATCTGGACCGCCTGGTCGGGATCGTAGTCGGTGAACTGGCGCGCCAGCGTCTCATGGTACCAGGGATGGCCCGGCCGCGGCCCGGTCTGGTAGGGCTCGGACTGGCCGAGATAGACCAGCTCGATGATCTCCTGGCGGTTGATGCCCAGCGACAGCGCCTTGCGGAAGTCCTTCGACGCGAACATCGCCCGCATCTTGGGATCCTTGTGCGTGATGTTCAGATAGATCTGGCACTGCTGCGCCGACGAGCTGATCAGCTCGACCAGGTGATAGTCCGACTTGAGGGCGCCCTGGGACAGGGCCGGCTTGTTCTGGATGACGGTGATGTGGCGGTCCTGCAGGTCGAGCCGGCCGGACACGGCGTCCAGCATCAGGGACTCGACGTCCTGGCTGATGCCGAAGTTGATCTGGTCGATGTAAGGCAGCTGCTTGCCGTCGGTGTCGACCTGCCAGAAATAGGGATTGCGCTCGGCGACCACGCGGGTGGCGCCCCCGGTGTAGGGCTCCTTGATCACCCAGGGATCGATCACCGGCTTTTCGGGATTGCCCCAGCGCGACGGGATCTCGATGTCGCCGCACTTGGCGCGGAACAGGGCCGCCCAATCGGACAGGTTGGCCTGCTTCACCAGGTCGCCGACCTTGGGATTGTACTTGGGATGGAACTGGCTGGCGTAATGCTTCGGGTACAGGGTCGGATACTGGCCGAGCGGCGTCGCCATCGCTTCCAGGAACATCGCGTAGCCGGCGGCGAACACGAACTTGACGGTCTGGTCGTCGATTTTCTGGACCGTGCAGGGCTGGTTCTTGATCACGATCGCCGATGGCGGCGAATGGAACAGCTCCGGGTTCTTGGCGCAGTCCTCGATCGAGAACAGGATGTCGTCGGCGCCGAACGGCTGGCCGTCCGACCATTTCATGCCGCGGCGCAGGTGGAAGGTGAACTCGGTCGCCTCGGGATTGACCTCCCATTTCTCGGCGACGCAGGGCTGGACTTCGGTGAACGCCAGGTTCCAGCGCACCAGCCCCTGATTGCCGATGACCTTGAGGATGCCGTTGTGGTCGGCGCTGCCGCGCAGGCCGCGCCGGAGCGTGCCGCCATAGCCGCCGACCTTCTCGAACGGCGTGACGACCATCGGGCTCGCCGGCAGTCGCTCCGCCAGCGGCGGCAGCCGCTTGTCGGCGACCAGCTTGGCCAGTCCGGGCGCTTCCTTGGCCGCGTCCTGGGCGGCGGCGCGCCGCGACAGCGCGACCAGGCCGGCTGCCCCGGCCATGCCCCCGACCATGCCCTGGAGCACCCGGCGCCGCCCCATGATGGCGCCGCCGCCCGGCTGACGCTGCGTACGGTCGTCGGTCATCGCTTCCTCCCTGCCTGTCGCCCAGTTGTAATATGAGAAGGCAACCAGAGTCGACCCTGGACCTTCCTGTTGAAATCTGATATATCACCATCGATGCCGCCAAGCAATCTCCAGCGCACCCGGCTCGAGCCGGTCGACCCGGCCCTGCTGAAGGGCCTGCGCGAGCATGTCCATGACCGGTTGCGCCAGGCGATCATCGCCGGCGAGCTGCCGGCCGGCACCGTGCTGAACGAGCGCCAGGCCGCCGAGCAGCTGGGGGTCAGCACGACGCCGCTCAAGGAGGCGCTGCGCCGGCTCGAGAGCGAGGGCCTGGTCCAGACCGTGCCCCGGCGCGGCGTCCGGGTCACCTTCGACGCGGCCCAGGCCGAGGAGATGACGCTGGCGCGGGCGGCCCTGGAAGGCATGATCGCGCGGGTCGCCGCCGGCAGCATCACGCCGGCCGGAGTCGCCCAGCTGCGCGCCGTCCTGGTCGACATGGCCGAGGCCACGACCGCCGGCGACGCCGACCGGCTGATCGCCCTCAACGAGCGCTTCCACGACGCCATCCACCTGGTCTCGGGCTGCCGCTACCTGCAGCGCGTCCTGGCCGGGCAGCGCATTTACGACCATGCCGCGCGGGCGTTCCTGCTGAGCGACGTCGCGGAGCGCGCGCGCGCCCTCGCCGAGCACCAGGCCATCGTCGAGGCGCTGGCCCGCACCCATCCCGACGACGCCGAGCGGGCCATGCGCGAGCATGTCCTGCGCTCGGGCCAGCAGCATGTGAGGACCGCCTTCGAACGGCGCTGAGGAGCTCCATCATGACCGACAGGATCAGAACCGCGCTCGCCGGCATCTCGGGCGTGCATGTCACGCCCTATGGCGCCGATGGCGGCGTCGACGCCGCGCTCCTGGCGCGGATCGTCGACCGCATCGCCGCATCGGGCGTGCACAATGTCGTCTCGGCCGGCAATACCGGCGAGTTCTATGCGCTGACCTTGGACGAGGTGCGCGCCGTCCACGACGCCGCGATCGCCGGCAACCGCGGGCGATCGCTGCTGACCGCCGCGGTCGGCCGCTCGCTGGCCGACGCCATCGTGCTCGGGCGCCGGGCCAAGGCCGCCGGGGCCGACGCCCTCATGGCCCACCAGCCGGTCGACCCGTTCGCAGCACCCCAGGCCCAGGCCGCCTACTTCACCGCCATCGCCGACGCCGTCGACCTGCCGCTGGTCGCCTATGTGCGGTCCGAGAGCCTGGGCCTCGACCAGCTGATGGCGATCGCCAACCATCCCAATGTCGCCGGCGTCAAGTTCGCGACCACCAACGTCATGCTGCTGGCCGAGTGCATCCGCGCCAGCAGCGCCGGCACGGCGCTGTGGGTGTGCGGCCTGGCCGAGAGCTGGGCCGCCCCGTTCGACGCGGTCGGCGCCCGCGGCTTCACCTCGGGCCTGGTCAATGTCGACCCGGCCCGCTCGCTCGCCATCCATCGCGCCCTCGAAGCCGGCGACGCGTCCACCGCCCAGCACCTGGTCGCGGCCATCGCCGGCTTCGAGAAGCTGCGCACCAAGTTCGGCAACGGCGCCAACGTCACCGTGGTCAAGGAGGCGCTGAGCCTGCAGGGCTTCGCGGTCGGCCCGGTACGCCTGCCCGGCCTGCCGGCCCTGGATGCCGGCGACCGCGCCGCGCTGGCCGAGATGCTGCGCGGCTGGGGCGCGCTGGCCGGGTAACCCGCCGCGGTGCTCAGTGCAGCTGCGGCGACCGCAGCAGGCGATTGCGGTCGGCCGACTGGACCGCCACGGTCACCGTCTCGTCGCCGCGCGCCACCTTCAGCGGCACCACGGCGCCGGCGGGGCCGGTCGCCCACACGGTGCGCCAGAGGCTGGCGAGATCGCCGACCTCGGCGCCGCCCACCGCCAGGACCTGGTCGCCGGTCTGGATGCCGGCATGCTCGGCCGGCCCGCCCTTGGCCACGCCGGCGACGATGACGGCATCGCCCTGCTCGGCCGCATAGATGCCGAGCCACGGCCGGGGCGTGCGGTTGGCGCGGCCGGTGCTCAGCATGTCGCCCAGGATCGGGGTCAGCAGTCTGACCGGCACCACCATGTTCGACACCAGCTGGCGGCCGCGGGAATCGACGGTCTGCAGGACCAGCGAGCCGATGCCGATCAGCTTGCCGGCCTCGTCGATCAGGGCGCCGCCGCTCCAGAATGGATGGGCGGGTGCGGTGAACAGCGCCTCGTCGAGCAGGTACTCCCAGTAGCCCGCGAACTCCTGGCGCCGGATCACCTTGGTCTCGATGGCGTGGCTGCGGCCGCCACCGGCGGCCAGGATCGCCGGCTCGCCATGCTCGACCTCGACATCGTCGCGCAGCGCCAAGGCCGGCAGGTTGAGCCGCCCCAAGGCCTGGACCACGCCGAACCCGGTCTCCTGGTCATAGGCCAGGGCATGCCCGGGCACCACGCGGCCGTCGCCGGTGGCGAGCCAGATGCTCTCGGCCTCGGTGATCAGATAGCCGATGGTCAGCACCAGGCCATCCTCGCGGATCACGACGCCGCTGCCCGCACGCTCGGTGCCCAGCACCGAGGCCGTGAAGGCGTTGGCCGGAACCGTCACGCTCAGGCCGACCACCGCCTGCAGGGCGCGATCGAGATCGAACCCGTGGTCGCCCGGATCGGGCTGCAGGTCGGCGGGAATCTTCCAGTCGGTGTTGGCCATGGCTCTCCTCGCCCGCTGCTGGGCGAACTATACCGGGCGGGCGGTCCGGCGTGAATCGGCTTGCCGCCCGGAACTCACGATTGCAGTTGCGAAGGGCACGCGCGAAAAACTTGATCAGTCTTCAACACGGCGGCACGCAATCATCACTCGGCGATTCACCAAAATTTAGGGGCTTCCGACTTACATGCTGATGGTGGTCATCTGGTCGGAACGCGTCGCAAATAGATAAAATTTTATGATTTGGGAGATCGGCCATGGCAGCGGCAACCAAGACGGCGATCGATCCCGAAGCCCTCGCGGCCCTGATCGAGCAGCAGGAACAGCGCTGCCGCAGCGATCTGGACGCGGCCCTGATCGATGCCCGCGCCGGGCAGGCGATGCCGGTTGTCGAACGCCTGACGCGGATGGCCGAGTTCATCGCCGAGAGCGCACTGCCCGGTCCCCGGCGCGAGGCGATCAAGGCCGAGGCCATGGAGATCCAGCGCGACGCCTATCGCAAGCAGTGCGACCGCTTGCTGGACGAGGCCATGGCCCACAGCCGCAGCGGCGACACCGCGGCCCGCGCCCAGGTGCTGATGGGCGCCCAGGAGACCCTGGGCAAGGCGCTGGCGCTCGGCTTGGATGCCGAGTTCAAGGTCTCGTTCGCCAAGAAGCTCAATGTGCTGATGATGACCCAGCCGGCCGGCACGTCGGAGAAGGCCGGGATCGACAAGCATCATGACTGGGAGAGCAACACCGGCGCCGAATACCGGTCGGGCGAGAAGGGCAAGCGCCGCCATCTCCGGTTCAAGGACCCGGTGCTGCTGGTCAGCACCGGCCGCGCCGAGTTCCGGACCCGTGACTGGGCGTTGGGCGGCCTGCGCGTGGCCTGCGCCGCCGGCGACTTCCGGCAGGGCCAGCAGCTGACGATCAGCTTCCGGGCCGAGACCATGCCGGAGACCAGCTACCAGGGCCGGGTCGAGGTGTGCCGGCTGATGGAGGAGGCCGCGGCCATGCGCTTCCTCAGCCTCGACAACCCGATCATCCGCCTGGTCAAGACCCTGCGCCGGGCCCGGCTCGACCCGTGCTGACCGGACCGCAGGCGGGATCCGGTCAGCCCGCGGCGTAGTCGATGGCCACCACTTCAAGCGTCTCGCGCCCGACCGGGGTGCGCAGCTCGACCAGGTCGCCGACGGCGGCCTTCATCAGGGCGCGGGCGATCGGCGAGATCCAGCTGACCTGGCCGCGGTCGAGGTCGGCCTCGTCGGTGCCGACGATGCGGACGGTCTTCTCGACCCCGTCCTCGTTGGCATAGGTCACCCAGGCGCCGAAGAACACTTGGTCCCGCTTGACCTGGCGCGCCGGATCGACGACTTCGGCGATCTCCAGCCGCTTGGTCAGGAAGCGAATGCGCCGGTCGATCTCGCGCAGCCGCTTCTTGCCGTAGATGTAGTCGCCATTCTCGGAGCGGTCGCCGTTGCCGGCCGCCCATGACACGACCTCGACCACCTTCGGCCGCTCGACGCGGGCCAGGTGGGCGAGCTCGGCCTGCAGCCGGCCGAGGCCCTCGGGCGTGATGTAGTTGCGCACCCCGACCGGCGCCGCCGCCTCTGGCGCGTCGTCGTCCTGGGCCTCGGTCTCCTTGGTGAACGCCTTGCTCATCGCTTCCCCGCCGCCGTGGCGCCGTCGCCCGCCATCTCGGTGCGCAGCGGCAGCTCGCGCACTCGGGAATAGGCCAGCGCGGCCAACGCTTCCAGCAGGATCACACCGAAGAACTCGACATGGAAGGCCGGACCGATCGCCTGGACCAGCCGCCCCCGCGCCTCGGCCTCGAGGCCGGCAAGCGCCGCCGGCCCGGTCTCGAGCAGCCGCCGCACCGCTGTTGCGTCGACGACGCCGGCCAGGGCCCGAACCAGCATGGCCGTCAGCACGGCACCGAACAGCGCCACGCCCAGCGAGCCGCCCAGCGACCGGCAGAACGAGTTGGCGCCGGTGGCGGTGCCGAGGTCGGGCCGGTCGACCGCGTTCTGCACCGACACCGTCATGACCGGGAAGGTCAGGCCCAGGCCGAAGCCGATCATGGCCAGGGCCAGGCCGGTCTCGAACCGCCCTCCGGGGATCGCCTGCAGCGCCAGCAGGCCGTACGCCGCCGCCACCAGCGGCATGCCGATGAAGGGCAGGAACTTGTAGCGGCCGGTCAGGTTCATGACGCGGCCCGAGACCGTGGCGGCCGTCACCTGCCCCAGCATCATCGGCATCAGCAAGAGGCCGGCGTCGCTGGCCGTGACGCCCTGGGTCAGCTGCAGGAACAGCGGCAGGTAGATCAGCGACGAGAACATGACCATGGCGGTCATCAGTGTGATCAGCACCGATCCGCGGAACACCGGATTGCCAAGCAGGCGAAGCGGGAACAGGGGCTCGGCCGCCCGCCGCTGCCGCCACACGAAGACCGCCGCCAGCGCCAAGCCGGCGGCCAGCAGGCCCAGCAGCCGCGGCGAGCCCCAGGGCAGCGTCCGCCCGCCCCAGGTCAGCACCAGCAACAGCGTCGAGCTGGCCACGACGATCAGCAGCGCCCCGGGATAGTCGATGCGATGGCGCACGCGCGGCGCGACCAGGCGGCCGAGCAGGCGCCAGGTCGCGACCAGCGCCAGCATCCCGATCGGCAGATTGATCAGGAACACCCAGTGCCAGGACAGCCGGTCGACCAGCACCCCGCCCAGCAGCGGGCCGGCGATGCTGGAGGTCACGAACACCGACGCGATGTAGCCCTGGTAGCGGCCTCGCTCGCGGGGCGTCACCATGTCGGCGATGATCGTCTGCGACAGCAGCATCAGGCCGCCGCCCCCTGCCCCCTGGACCCCGCGGAACAGGATCAGCTGCAGCATCGACGACGACAGCGCGCACAGCAGCGAGCCGGTCAGGAACACCCAGATCGCCACCTGCATCACCGGGCGCCGGCCGAACTGGTCGCTGAGCTTGCCGTAGATCGGCGCCGCCGCGGTCGAGGTCAGCAGATAGGCCGTGACCACCCACGACATCTGGTCGAGCCCGCCCAGCCGGCCCGCGATGCTGGGCAGGGCGGTGGCGACGATGGTCTGGTCGAGGGCCGCCAGCATCATGCACAGCATGACGCCCGCGAACACCAAGCGGATCTCCTGCGGGCTGAAGCGGGCCCGCGGCGCCTCGGTCACGGTCATGATGGCCGAGAGACTAGAGCAGTTCGCCGCCGCGTGGCCCGCAAATCCGGCGGGGCGGCCCGGCGTCAGTCGAAGAACTGGACGCTACTCCAGGAACCGCCGGCGGATCTCCGGCGGCGGGATCATGCACTGGGCCTTGCGGCCGAACAGGCGGTAGCGGTTGCGCGCGATCCGGTCGTACAGCCAGTCCGCCCAGCGCCGCGGCAACAGGCGCCCGGCCTGGAGCAGCGGCCACAGGCCGCCCATATAGCGGACGCAGCGGAAGACGGCCTGCGACTTGAGATGGACGCGCCCGTCCTCCAGCAGCACGAAGCTGTCGGGGTCGGTGAGCGGCAGGCCATGACGCGCCAGCACCTGCCGGCCGGCCGTCGACTGCATCGCGGCAAAGCGCAGCCGCCCGGTGCGGTCGCGCGGCGCCAGCACCTGGACCGACCAGCTGCACAGGTTGCAGACGCCGTCGAACAGCACCAGCGGGCCGGCCTCGGGCGGATCGTCGGGCATGGACGGGCGCTCCGGTGACAAATCAGTTACGCGTGTGACGCATAGCACAGGGTCGATCCATGCGCTGATCGCAATGCTGCGATGCACAACTACGCCTGGAGCTTTGGATCGGCGAGCCTATCTTCTCGGCAGCGACCATCGCTAAACACCGTGAAGGAATCATTCAAATGTCCGCTTTCTCCGACACCCGGTCGACCCAGCAGGCTGGCCTGACCACGACGGGTCGGTCGGTCGGCCTCCTGGCCACGCTCACCCAGTTCACCGCCCGCCTCGCGGCCAAGATCGCCGAGCGCCGCGCCTATGCCGAGCTGATGTCGCTCGACGACCGCACCCTGGCCGACATCGGCCTGCGCCGGGCCGGCGAGACCCTGTACTCGGTTCGCCCCGAGGGCCAGGTCGGCCGCATCCGCTCGCTGTAACCGGACTGCCGGCTCGCGTTGGGCAGGCGCCTCGGCGCCGCCCGTGCGGGCAGGCAGGCCCAGGGTCGCGCACCCGACCTAAACCAGGTGCGATAGCACGCCGTCCGGCGGGCGCTCTGGTCGGACCGATCTCGAAACCCCGATAGCGCCACCGCGTCAGTCCGAGCCCTCGGCAAAGTCGCGCAACCGATCGCGGCGACCCAAGCGCGTATCGCGCTCAGCCTTCACAGCGGCGGCGGCAAGCGCCTCGTCGTCCGCAGTGTCGAGGTGCAACCCCAGCTCTCGCCCTCGTGCCGCGAGTTGCCCCTGCAACACCTGGTTTCCCGCCCCGGCGATCGCGCGGCCACAACCATCCAGCAAACGGTCCTTTGCCTCCGGCGACCCCGCGGTCAGGACATAGCGCGCCGTGCGACGCGCCGGGGCCGGCAGGCCCAGATACAAGGCCAAGGCCGCCGATACCAGCGCGCTCATCGTCGTGGCTTCGTCTTCGGCCAGTTTGGCAGCCACGTCGTGCAACTCTGCCGGGATCACGCCCGACACCGACTTTCCCGCAGCCATGATGATCCTCCGATCCTCATGGGAACTATGGGATCGGTGGCCACCGTCCTCGAGCCGCGGGCCTGGGCGCCGCTACGCCGCCCGGACACTGCCGACGAACTCGGTCACCGCGGCGCGCAAGGTCTCACCATTCGTCGCCAGCGCGCCCGCGGCGGTCAGGACGTGATGGGCAGCCGAGCCCGTCCGGCCGGCGGCCGCCGAGATGTCGTGGATGTTGGCCGTGACCTCGGAGGTCCCGGCGGCGGCCTGCTGGACGTTGCGGGCGATGTCCTGGGTCGCGGTCCCCTGGGCCTCGACCGCCGCGGCGATGGTTCCGGCGACCGCGTTCATCTCGCCGACGATGTCGCCCACCCGCTGCATGGCCACCACCGCCTCGCCGCTGCGGGCCCGGATGGCGCTGACCTGCTCGGCGACCTCCCCGGTGGCCCGGGCCGTCTGGGTGGCCAGGGCCTTGACCTCGGCGGCGACGACGGCGAACCCCTTGCCTTCGGCACCCGCCCGGGCGGCTTCAATGGTCGCGTTGAGGGCCAGCAGGTTGGTCTGGCCGGCGATGTCGCTGATCAGCTGGATCACGGCGCCGATCCGCTGGGCCGCGTCGGCCAGGCCGGCCACCGTCCGATTGGTGTCGTCGACCGCCGCCCGCGCCACGCCGGCGATCCGGGAGGAATGGGCGACCTGCCGGCCGATCTCCACGGTCGAGGAGGCCAGCTCTTCGGACGCCGCCGCGACGGTCTGGACATTGCGCGACATCTGCTCGGCGGCGGCCGCGACGGCCGCGGCGCGGCTGCTCGCCTCCTCGGTCGTCGTGGTCAACGCCTCGGCGCTCGAGCGCATGTCGGTCGACGCCAGGAAGACCGAGTCCACCACATGCTCCACCGTTCGCTCGAGCGTGTCGGCCAGCCCGACCATGGCCTGCCGCCGCGCCGTGGCGAGTGCCTGCTCGTCGCGGGACACCTGCTCGGCCCGCAGCCGCTCGGCCTCGATCCGGCCGCGCTTGAACGCGTCGACCGAGCGCGCGATCTGGCCGATCTCGTCGCCGCGGTCATGACCGGGGATCGCGATCTCGAGGTCGCCCGCGCCGAGCTTCTGCATCGCCCGGCTCAAGCGGAGCAGCGGGCGGGTGATGTCCCGCACGATCAGAAGGGCCAGGCCGAGCGCCGCCAGCAGCGTGGCGCCGACCACCGCGCCCGCGATCTCGAGATCCCGGCGCGCCGCCGCCTCGATGCCGACCGCCGCCTGGTTCAGGTCGGCCGCGAGGGCATCCTCGACCGTCTTCAAGAGGTTGATCCGCGCCGTGGTCGCCTGGTACCAGGCCGCGCCCTGGACACCGTCCATCCGGCCGTCCAGCCCGCCGTCATAGGCGATCTGGCGCATGCGATCGACCGTGGTCACCACCTCGGCGGCCATGGTCCGGTCGAACAGCGCGCGCTGGCCCGGCGTCGCGAGCGCCTTGAAGGTCGTGAAATAGCTGTCCTGAAGCGCCTTCTGGCTGACGAAACGGCGGTAGACCACGGGCTCGAACTTGCCGACGGCAATCCCGGCCGCCCCGCTCGCCCGCTCCTGCCCGGCGCGCTCCTTGCCCAGCATGAAGCTCGTGTAAGCACTGATCGCGTTGGTCACGTCGGCGTTGCTGCTGGCCGTGGAGAGCTGGATCGCCACGTCGATCAGCTTGCCGATGGTCGACGTGAAGTAGGCATTGGACTCCGGAGCCGAGATCGCGAACTGGCTGATCGCCTGCCGCCGCGCCGGCAGCTGGCCGACGGCGTCGAGGGCGTCCGCCAGCGCCTGCATCGCCGACGGGCCGGCGCTGGCCGGGTCGAGCCGGCCGCGCGCATCGTCGAACGCCACGTGGACGCGGTCGACCTGCAGGCGCTGGGCCGCCAGCTCAGGCCCGAGCTGGGCCCCTTTCGAGCCGACGAACACGGCGCTGGCCCCGCGCTCCTTCTGCACTTCATGGACGAGGTTGCTGATCTGGGTGACGAACGTCGCCAGGTCCCGCAGCTGCGCCATGGTCGCCGCCCTGTCGTTGCTCTCCTTGAGGACCTGCCCCGCCGCAACCAGGAACGCCAGGCCCAGGACCCCGATGGCGACGCCGATCCTGGCCCCGATCTTGAGGGAGTGCATGAGCCTGCTCATTGAGTGCCTCTTCAGAATCATCCGGCGTCGCGGACTGCCCGCATGACCCCCTTCATATCGCAAGCTACTTAAGCGAACCCTAAAGTCTTCGAGCATTCCCCGTCGCGGAACAGTCGGTCGTTGCTTGAAACAACAATATCCCCTCAATCTTTCCTTCGAAATTCATCTATTCTATTTCAAAGCAATGCCAGTGCGGCCACGTTGGCTCTGCTTAAGGCCGGCCCGGGAGCACGCGCAGCACCGCGTCCTGGAAGTCCGCGACCCAGCGCTCCACCTGCCCCAGCGGCTGCGCCCGGATCTGGTCGCGCAGGCCGGCGCGCAGCGGCCGGCGCCGCGCCGTGTCCTCGGCCAGCGCCACCGCCAGCGACACATAGGCGTCGGGGCTGCGGGCGCACAGCTCGCCCAGTCCGCAATTGGACAGGTTGCTGTAGCTCAGGCGCTCGAAGAAGGCCGGCCCGACCAGCGTGACCGTGGGCACGCCCATCCACGCCGCCTCGCACGTCGTGGTGCCGCCGGTCTGCGGCAGAGTGTCCAGCGCCACGTCGATGCGGTTGTACCAGGGCAGGTGCCCGCCCCGCGCCTCGATGAAGTCGATGCGCTCGCCGCCGATGCCGTGCCGGGCGAACTCGCGGCGGATATTGTCGACGAAGCGCGGCACCCCGCCTTCCGGCCGCACGAACAGGAAGCGGCTGCCCGCCACCGCCTGCATCGCCCGCGCCCACAGCGCGATCCCGGCCCGGGTATATTTCAGCGGGTTGTTCATGGTGCCGAAGGTCACCACGCCGGTGCGGTCGGCCGGCAGCCCGGGCTCGACCGGCTCGGGCACGAAGCCCAGGCGGCCGCCGACCGCGACCCAGCTGTGGGGCAGCTCGAACGGCCGTTCGATCAGCAGCGCCGGCTCGGGCGGCTTGAGATAGGGGTCGACCAAGTTGAAGTCGATGCGGCCGAGGCCGCTGGAATGCGGATAGGCCAGCCAACTGCACTGCAGCGGCGCCGGCTTCCAGGCCAGCACGGTCAGGCGGTTGAGATGGGTGGAGCCGCCCAGGTCGAACAGGATGTCCAGGCCGTCGTCGGCGATCGCCTGCGCCACCTGCTGGTCCGAGGCTGATGCGATCACCCGGAAGCGGTCGGCCAGGCCGGCCAGGGTCTGCTGCACCGGATCGGGGGCGCCGGGATAGAAGGAATAGGCGAACAGCTCGAACCTGTTGCGGTCGTACAGCTCGAACAGCGGCAAGGCGAAATAGGCGATCGGGTGGTTGCGCAGGTCGGACGACATCAGGCCGATCCGCACCTTGGCGCCGCCGCCGCGCCCCGGCCGCCGCAGCCGTTCGGGGACGGCCGCGGCCTCGACCCGCTCGCCCCACAGCCGGTGCATGGCAATCAGGTCCCGGCGATCGCGGTCGGTCTCGACCCGGCCCAGCTGGTTGTGCAGGGCAGCGACCTGGTTGCCTTCGGCCCAGTGCCGCATCAACCCGGCCATGGGCGGCAGGCGCGCCAGGGCGTCGAAATCGGCCGTCTTCAGGAACACCGACTGCAGCCCGAAGGCGACCGGCTGCAGCTCGCCGCCGGCGTCCAGCAGCGCGCGGCCCAGATCCGCGGCCTCGGTGATGCGGTCGCGCTCGTCGGGGCCGCGGGTGTTCTGCAGCGACCACAGCAGCGTGGCCGCGGTGCGCCGGTCCTCGGGCGCCAGGGCCCAGGCCCGGCGCAGCAGCGGATTGGCGCCGGCCGGGTCGTCCTGATGCAGCGCCTTCAGCTCGCCGAGCTCGGCCAGCACCGGCGCCGCCGGCGGCCGGGCCGCCAGCCAGGCCTCCAGGGCCGCGACGGCCTCGGGGATTCGGCCCATCACCTTCAGCATGCGCGCCCGGCGCTGGACGAACTCGGCGTTGCCCGGCGCGTCGGCGATGGCCCGGGCCAGCGCGGCCAGGGCCTCGTCGCCGCGGTCCAGCCGGAACAGCGCCACGGCCCGGTCGGCGCGAGCGTCGGACTGGCCGGGATCGAGCTCCAGCGCCCGGTCCAGTTCGACCAACGCCGCGGCGAAGTCCTCTGCCTGCAGCAGCGCCAGCCCGACATGGCGGAGCGCCAAGCCGCTGCGGGGCTGCAGGCGGGCGGCGGCGCGGAACGAGGCCAGCGCGTCGCGCGGGTCGCCGCGCGCGAGCTGCGCGTTGCCGAGGTTGATCCACAACGCAAAGCCTTTGCGATCCACGGTCAGCGCCCGGCGCAGCACGGCCACCGCCTCGGCCGGCTTGCCCACGGTCTTCAGCACCACGCCCAGAAGGTTGAGCGCGGCCGGCGAGCGCGGCAGGGCCCGCGCCAGGCGCCGCGCCTCGGCCTCGGCACCGGCCAGGTCGCGCAGTGCCAGCTGGCACTGCACCAGCTCGATCGCGGAATCGGGGTCGCGCGGCGCCAAGGCCGCCGCGCGCGCGAAATGGTCGGCCGCCTCGGCCAGCCGGCCCAGCTGCCGACAGCAGCGGCCGGCCTCGCGCCGGGCCGCGCCGTCGTCCGGACGCTCGGCCAGCACCGCCAGCCAGCGGGCCAGCGCGGCCGCCGGATCGGCGGTCACCGGCAGCCGCGGCGGCGCAACACCAGGGTCGACCAGCCGTCGCGCCGCTCGCGTGAGACCAGCGCCAGGCGCTGGGCCTTGTGGGCGGCCAGCACCTGCGCCTCTTGGCCGACCAGCAGACCCGAGAGCACGGCGACGCCGCCGCGCGCCAGGTACCGCCGCAAATCAGGCGCCATCCGGCACAGCGGCCGGGCCAGGATGTTGGCGGCGATCAGGTCGTAGGGCCGGCCCCGCCGGATCCAGGGCGCGGCATAGCCGGCCGAGCGGCCGGCGCGCACCAGCCCGGCCACCCGGTTGAGGCGGACATTCTCACGCGTCACCCGCACCGCCTCGGCGTCGATGTCGGCGGCGATAACCGGCACATGCCACAGCTTGGCCGCCCCCATGGCCAGGATGCCCGACCCGCAGCCGACGTCCAGGATGCGACGCGGCTTCGCCCGCCGCGCCAGCCGCTCGAAGGCCGCCAGGCAGCCGCGCGTGGTCGCGTGCTCGCCCGAGCCGAACGCGGTGGCGGCGTCGACCAGCAGCGCGATGCGGCCGGGCCTGGATCCGGGCTCGATGTGGCTGCCGTGGATGTAGAACCGGCCCAGCCCCAGCGCCGGGAAGTCCTCGCGGTTCTTGCGCAGCCAGTCGACCGGCGGCAGCGGTGCGATATGGTGGGGCGGGAGGGCGATGCCCAGCGCCGCGGCCGCGCCGCGCAGGGCGCCCGCCACGGCGTCGGGGTCGGGCGGGTCGAGGCAATAGGCTTCCAGGCGCCAGTCGCCGCCCGGCACGATCTCGAACGCGGCGATCGCCACGGCGAAGGAGTCGAGCGCCTCGCCCCAGGCCTGGACGTGGGCCTGGGCGGTGATCAGCTCGATCTTGTAGCCCTGCGGATTCGGGTTCATGCCGGCTCCACGAAACCGGCCATGACGCGCTTGGCGCCGGCCTTGTCGAAGTCGATCTCCAGCCGGTCGCCATCGGCGGATACTACCGTGCCCGGCCCGAACTTCTGGTGGAAGATGCGGGCGCCGGGCGCGTAGGCCTGGCTCGGCCGGGGTGCCGCGATCGCGCTGGCGTCGATGGTGGGCGCGCCGCGGTAGCGCGGCGCCGCGGTCCCGCGAGCCGCGCCCCAGCTCCACTGGGTCGCGGTCGGCTGATTGGCGAAGCCGCGCGCCAGGCCCGATTCGGCGACCACGTCGATATGCTCGGCCGGCAGCTCGGCCAGGAACCGCGACGGCAGGGCACTGCGCCACTCGGCATGGACGCGGCGGTTGGCGGCGTAGCTGATGAAGGAGCGGCGGCGCGCCCGGGTGATGCCGACATAGGCCAGCCGCCGCTCCTCCTCCAGCCCCTTGAGGCCGGTGTCGTCGAGGGCGCGCTGGTTGGGGAACAGCCCTTCCTCCCAGCCGGGCAGGAACACCACGTCGAACTCCAGCCCCTTGGCGGCGTGCAGGGTCATCAGCGCGATCTGGTCGCCCTGGGCGTCGTCATTGCGCTCGGTGACCAGACTGACATGGTCCAGGAACCCCTCCAGGCTTTCGAACTCCTCGATCGCGGTCACCAGCTCCTTGAGGTTCTCCAGGCGGCCCGGCGCCTCGGGCGACTTGTCGGCCTGGAGCATGGCGGTGTAGCCGCTCTCGTCCAGCACGATGCCGGCCAGCTCGCCGGGCGCCAGGCCGTCGGCCACCCGCCGCCAGCGGTCGAGGTCGGCGAGGAATGCGGCCAGCGCCCGCCGCGCCTGCGGCTTGAGCTCGTCGGTCCCGGCCAGGCCGTGGGCGGCGCCGATCAGCGACGTACCGCCGGCGCGCGCCGCCCGGTGCAGCAGCTGCAGGCTGGAGTCGCCGAGGCCGCGGCGCGGCAGGTTGATGATGCGCTCGCACGCCAGGTCGTCGTCGGGCTGGGCGATCAGGCGCAGATAGGCGATGGCGTCGCGGATCTCGGCGCGCTCGTAGAAGCGCAGGCCGCCGAACACGCGGTAGGGCACGCCCAGGGTCAGCAGCCGCTCCTCGAACTCCCGGGTCTGGAAACCGGCGCGCACCAGGATCGCCATGGCGCCGAGCGGCACCCCGGCGCGCTGCAGCGCCTCGATATGGTCGCCGACCTGGCGGGCCTCTTCGATGCCGTCCCAGGCGCCTGTCACGGTCACCCGCTCGCCCTGGTCCGAGGCCGTCCACAGGGTCTTGCCCAGACGGCCCTGATTGTGCGCGATCAGCCCGGCAGCGGCGCCCAGGATGTGGCCCGTGGACCGGTAATTCTGCTCCAGCCGGATCACCGCGGCGCCCGGAAAGTCGGCCTCGAAACGCAGGATGTTGCCGACCTCGGCGCCGCGCCAGCCATAGATCGACTGGTCGTCGTCACCGACGCAGCAGATGTTGCCGTGGGCCTGCGCCAGCAGCCGCAGCCATAGGTACTGGGCGACGTTGGCGTCCTGGTACTCGTCGACCAGGATGTAGCGGAACTTGTCCTGCCAGGTCTTGAGTACCGCCGGATTCGACTGGAACAGCTTGATCGCGTGCAGCAGCAGGTCGCCGAAGTCGCAGGCGTTGAGGGTGCGCAGCCGCTCCTGGTAGGCCCGGTACAGGGCCACGAGGCGGCCGCCGGCCAGGTCGCCGGCGTCGCTGCCCGACACGCCCTCGGGCGTCAGCCCGCGGTCCTTCCAGCGCTCGATGGCGCCCAGCAGGACGCGCGCCGGCCAGCGCTTCTCGTCGACGCCCTCGGCCTGCATCAGCTGCTTGATCAGCCGGATCTGGTCGTCGGTGTCGAGGATGGTGAAGTTCGAGCGCAGCTCCACCAGCTCGGCATGGCGGCGCAGGATGCGCGCGGCCAGGGCGTGGAAGGTGCCGAGCCACAGGTCCTCGGCCATGCCGCCGATGAGGCCGGCCACGCGCTCGCGCATCTCGCGCGCCGCCTTGTTGGTGAAGGTCACCGCCAGCACCTGGCTGGGCCAGCATTTGCGCTGGCCGATCAGGTGCGCCAGGCGGGTGGTGAGCACGCGGGTCTTGCCGGTGCCGGCGCCGGCCAGCACCAGCACCGGGCCGTCGAGGGCGGCGACCGCCGCGGCCTGGGCGGGGTTGAGCGTGGCCAGCAAGGGCGAGGCGGCGAGGCCGCCGGGAGGGCTGGGGTGGGTGCTGTCGGGAGCCATCGGGCCATCATATAGCGCCGCGCCGGGCGGCGCGCACCCCGCAGCGCCGCCGCGGCGATCGCCGGGCGCCGGCCCGGATGGGCGCCGCGAATCGCCTCGACAGCCGAGACGGCATCGCGATCATCGCTATTATATTTATAGTATTCTATTCGTCATACGGCCTGCAGCATCTTGTTCAACGACTGTTAACGGTCGCGCGCTGCATAATGCGGACACGCTTGCGACTGGCATTCATTTGCACAAAAACAACCCGAGCAGCCCGATCAAGGATCGAGCCATGGCCACGCCCTCCGGCCCGGCATTCCGGGCTCTGATTATCGAAGACCACGCCTTCCAGCGCAGTATTGCCGCCCAGATCCTGGGCAATTGCGGCGCGAATGAAGTCCTGGAGGCTGGCGACGGCGCCAGTGCCTTGGCCAAGATCGGCCAAGATCCGCGGATCGACCTGCTGCTGTGCGATCTCAACATGCCCGGGATGGACGGCCTGGCGTTCCTGCGCCACATCGCCGAGCAGCAGGTGTGCTGCTCGGTCATCCTGGTCAGCGCGCTCGAGCCCGCCATTCTCAAGACCGCCGAAGTGATGGCCAAGAGTTATGGCCTGCGGATCCTGGGCATCGTCGAAAAGCCGCTGTCGCTGGCCAAGCTGATGCCGCTCGTGCTGCGCCATTTCAGCCAGAACGCGGTGGCGGCGCGGCCGCCGCCGCCGGTGTCGGCCGATGATGTGGCCGCGGGCCTCGAGCGCGGTGAATTCGTGCCCTATTTCCAGCCCAAGGTCGACTTGAAGAGCGGCGCCCTGGCCGGAGTCGAGGCGCTGCTGCGCTGGCGGCATCCCCGGCACGGCCACGTCCCGCCGACCACCTTCGTGCCGGTGATGGAGACGAACGGCCTGGTCACGGCGGCGACCTTCGGCCTGGTCGAGACCGTGCTGGCGCAGTGCCGCGACTGGCAGCGGGCCGGCCTGGACATCCCGGTGGCGGTCAACATCTCGGTCGAGTCGCTGAGCGACACGGCCCTGGCCGACCGCCTGGAGGCCCTCGTCCACGCCGCCGGCCTCACGCCCAAGGCGCTATGCCTGGAAGTGACCGAGACCGTCGCCATGACCGACCTCGGTCATGCCCTGGAGACGCTGGCGCGCTGCCGCATGAAGGGCTTCGGCCTGTCGATCGACGACTACGGCACCGGCTTCTCGTCGATGCAGCAGCTGACGCGCCTGCCGGTCGGCGAGATCAAGATCGACCAGGGCTTCGTGACCGGCGCCGCCGGCGCCCCGGTGCTGGCCGCCCTGATCGAGACCACCGTGGCCATGGCCCGCCGGCTTCGGCTCAAGACCGTCGCCGAGGGGGTCGAGACCGCCGAGGACTGGACCCTGGTCTCGCAATTGGGCTGCGACGTGGCGCAGGGCTTCTTCATCGCCCGGCCGATGCCGGGCGAGGCCATCCCCGACTGGCACACCACCTGGCGGGCCGCCTACAGCCCGCCGCCGGCCAGCCAGGCGGCGCCGCGCCGGTAGGGCGCCTCGACCGCCGCGCCCGCCAACCCCGGCATATCGCGCTTCACCGTGTAGCCGATCCTACGGCCCGGCCTGATCCGCCACCCCCACATAGCCGATCGGGTCCTCGGCCGGCGGCCGGGCCGTCTGGTCGCCGAGCGGGCGCTGCAGATGGACGATGTCGACCCAGCGGCCGAACTTGACGCCGACCCGGAGCGCCTGGCCGATGGTGCGGAAGCCGAGGCGCGCATGCAGGCGCAGCGACGCCTCGTTGGCGCTGTCGCCGATGACGGCGATCATCTGCCGATAGCCGAGGGCCGTGCAGGCGTCGATCACGTCCTGCAGCAACGCCCTGCCGACGCCGCGGCCGATGCAGTCCTCGGCGACATAGACCGAGTCCTGGATCGTGAAGCGGTAGGCCGACCGGCTGTGATAGGGGCTGGCATAGCAATAGCCGACCAGCCGTCCGTCCAGCTCGGCCACCCGCCAGGGCAGGCCGCGGGCGCGCACCCCCTGATGGCGGCGCTTGAGCTCGTCGGCGCTGGGCGGCACCTCCTCGAAGCTGCCGAGCCCGGTCTGGACATGGTGGGCGTAGATCGCAGCCATGGCCGGGAAATCGGCGGCGGCGGCATCGCGGACGGACAGGCTCATCTCAGGACCTCCGGGCTTGGGATAGGCTGCCGGCCGACGCCAGCAGCAGGAGAAGGACGGCCGCCAGCGCGCGCGGGCCGGGCAGATCGGCGCCGGCCGCAGCACTCTCGGCGAGCGCGATCACCGGACAGACAAAGGCATAGGCGGCGACCCGGCCGGCGTCCCAGCGGGCCAGCAGGGCCAGATAGGCGGCGCCGCCGAGCACCGAGCCGGCCAGCACCAGGATCGCCAGGCTGAGCAACGCCGGCGCCGCCGCCAGGGGCGCCAGCGCCACCGGCTCGCTGATGGCAGCGGCGGCGGCCAGCAGCGCACCCCCGGCCAGGGCCTGCCAGCCGGCGAGCGCCACCGGGTCGGCGGCCGGCCGCCCTTTGGTCAGCACCGTGCCCCAGGCATAGGCGGCGGCGCCGCCGGCGATCGCCGCCACGCCGACGGCCCCGCTGCTGGCCGTGCCTGTTGCGAGCAGCAACAGCAAGCCGGCAGCGCCGGCCAGCACGGCGCCCAGCACCGCCGCCGACCAGCGCGACTGGCCGTGGGCCACCCCCAGCAGCAGGGTCGCCAGCGGCACCGTGCCCAGATTGACGGCCGCGGCCAGGCCGGCGGGGACGCGGACCGCGCCCCACGCCATCAGGCCGTAGTTCGCCGCGATCATCAGCACCGCGCCGGGCAGCACCGTGGCCAGGGGCACCCGGAGCCGCCGCCGCGCCGCGGCCCAGCCCAGCAGCGGCAGCGCCGCCAGCAGGAAGCGGGCCGCCGCGAAGGTCAGCGGCGGCACCGTCGCGACGCCGGTCTTGAGCGCCAGCCAGGTCGACCCCCAGGCCAGGCACAACAGGCCGAACAGCATCGCCGCGGCGCGGTCGGGTTTTTCGGCAGCGGCAGTCGTGCTCATGCTTCGGCCTCCGGAACCGAAGCGTTCCACGGTGGCTTCGACGACGCAAACCAGTTATCCTGCGTGCGGAGCCATAGCTGACCTAATGCTAAGCCCTCGCAAACTGCCGCCGCTGGGCGGCCTGCGCGCCTTCGAGGCGGCCGCCCGCCACGGCAGCTTTGCGGCCGCCGCGGCCGAGCTGAGTGTGACGCCTGGCGCGGTCAGCCAGCAGGTGAAGGCGCTGGAGGCGGCGCTGGGCGTTCCGCTGTTCGAGCGGCGCCCGCAGTCCTTGACCCTGACCGCGGCCGGGCGAAGCTATGCCGCCCCGCTGGCCGACGCCTTCGATGCCATCGCCACCGCGACCCGCCGCCTCGCCGGTCCCGAGCGCCGGACCGCGGTCACCGTGGCCCTGCCCACTCTGTTCGCGGTCGGCTGGCTGCTGCCGCGGCTCGACCGCTTCCACGCCGCCCATCCCGGCATCGAGCTGCGCCTGCGCAGCAGCCACCGCGAGGCCGAGCCCGGCACCGACGGCGTCGACGCCGCGATCCGCCACGGCCGCGCCGGCTGGGGCGACGCGGCTTGCGTCTATCTGTTCAACGACGCCCTGCTGCCGGTGTGCAGCCCGGGCTACGCGCCGGCCCGCCTGCCGCCCTTGGCCGGCCACACGCTGCTGGCGGCGGAGACGGCGCCGGACGCCTGGGCCGAGTGGTGCAAGGATGCCGGCGTCGCTGATGCACCCGCGCGCCGCCTGCATCTCGGCGACGACGGCCTGGTCCTGCAAGCCGCGGTCAACGGCCTGGGCGTCGGCCTGGTCGACCGCCGCCTGGCCGAGGAGCCGCTGCGTGAGGGCCGGCTGGTGGCGGCCTCGGACCGACCGCCGCTCCTGCGCGGCACGGCGTGGTACCTGGTCGCCGCCGCCGACCGCGCCGCGGCCCCGCCGGTCGCCGCCTTGATCGGCTGGCTGCTGGCCGAAGCCGAGGGGCCGGCGTTGTAGAGAGACTGGCCAGGTTGTTGGGGTCGCTACATAGAATGGGCAGGAATATACGCTAGGCGGACAAACGGAGAACATCGATCTTCCCGAGCGGCCGGAAGCCGTCGGGCCCGCAGCTGCGGGCTGTTCCAGAGGTAGTCCCCGGTCAGTTTGACCTGCGGCCATCCCGGCGGCGCGAGGTGCCGAGTTGCGCGTCCGGCAGATGTTGCCGGCGAGCTAGTGACCGGCTTCGTGCGCGAAGACCCCGATGCACTTCAGGACCAAGATCCAGCCGGTCGCCCAACCCAATGCCCGGAGCCAATCCGACAACATAAGGGAACCTCCGCATCGGCAGCCCAGATGCGGGGCGCTCGCCCATTGTTGGTCGGCGTCGATTGCAGGCGGGTGCACCTGGTCCCGTGCCTTTTTGCGCTCAGACCTGTGCGAGCCGGCTGACATGCGCCCGGACCGCTGGTGGTCGATCTCCCGGGGGGTGCCCGTCGATAAGGTGGCACAAACGGCTAGTCATTCCCCCTAAGATGCGTAGGCTGATCTATCAGGGAAAACTACGGGATGAAGCGCTCGATGTTCTCGGATCGAAGGGGACACGCGTCGTGACGGACCCGACACCTCCGCTCCCCGCGGTGACGCCCGCAACGGTCGCTGTTACCGCTCCGGCTCCCAAAACCCTGCTCGACCTTCGTCGCGAGATTGGCGCCGAATGGTACAAGGCATTCATCGAGATCAACTCGACTCTCGCCGAGCTGTTTCGTCATGCCGCAACCTGGGGCCTCGCGCTCGCTGCGCTGAGCGGGGTCTCCTATGTCGTGCATGTCACTCAGCCGGCGCCGCTGCTCGGCATGGTCGAGGTAAAGGATATGGTTGACGTCGGCGAACTGGTATCATTTGGCGGGTTGCTTATATCCATGATCATCGAACTGTGGCGTCGGTTCCGCCGTTGAGGGGCCTGTAATGACATCGCTGGATCAAGGCTTGGTCGATGGGCGAGCGACAACCGGGGCGCATGACGCCGGCGGACCGCCGGGCGTCCATCGAGGTTCCTACCGACAGCGGTTCCTGACGGAGCTGAAGGTGGTGGTCCTGGCCACCTGCGGTGCCATGCTGCTGTTCGCAGCGGGTTCGCTGCTGTACCGCTCCGTACCGGTCTTCCTCACTGCAGCCCGGGCAGTCTCGCTTGGCGAGAAGCTCGACGTCGCCGCCAACCTGGTCGGACTCACGGTCGGGCTTGGCCTTGTGTTGAACGTCATCGCGAATGTCGCGGGCATACGCGGCAAGGGCTGGGCGACAGCGCAAATCGGCTTCATGGCTCTCCTGGTCGTGGCCAGAGAGCTGGAGCGGTTCTTTGATGGCGTCGAGGGAACAATCGTAACGGCAGCAAGGAACCTACAGCCGCTTGGGGCATTCGTGGTCGCACTCGGAGCGCTGGGCTGTGCCGCACTGCTCGCACCGGCATTGGCAGGCGCCGTGCGGCACCTGTGGTGGCCTGAGACCGAGGACTAGAATGATTCGACATTCAGCGTGTCCAGATGAACGTGGCTGCGAGATTGAGAGCGGCAAAGAAATGGACAGCACCACGCTCGCAGTGCACGGCGCCCGCCGCGGCTGACTTGCGCGGCCTCGGTGACCTGCTCACCGGGAACGGCCTGCGCGCCCTCCTAGCTCCAGCTCGCCGCGCCCGAGCGGACCGCCCGGCGGAGCCTGCAATGATCGCCGTGTCTCCGCGCCTCAGCCGCCCCGGCTGAGCACCTCGGGATTGACCACGTTGATCGGTGCGCCCGCGGCATAGGCCACGACCTGGTCGAAGATGTCCGAGAACTGCAGATCGTATTCCTCGCAGGTGACATAGCCGATGTGCGGCGTGGCCACGACATTGTCCCGCCGCAGCAAGGGATCGGCCGGGTCGCGCAGCGGTTCCGTCTCGAACACGTCGACGGCGGCCATGCCGGGGCGGCCGGCTTCGAGCGCGGCGACCAGGGCGCCCGGCTCGATCAGCGGCGCCCGGCTGGTGTTGACCAGCAGCGCGGTCGGCTTCATGCGCGCCAGGTCCGCCGCGGTGACGATGCCGCGGGTCGCCGGCACCAGGCGCATGTGGAGCGACAGCACGTCGGCGGCTTCGAAGAACGCCGCCTTGCTCGGCGCGACCGCCCAGCCATCGGCGGCGGCCTGCCCGAGCGACGCCTCGCGCGCCCACACCAGCACATCCATGCCGAAGGCCCGGCCATAGCCCGCCACGACCGCGCCGATCCGGCCATAGCCGTAGATGCCCAAGGTCTTGCCGCGCAGCGTGCGGCCGACGCCCATCTGCCAGCGCCCGGTCTTGAGCGACGCCGCCTGGGCCGGAAGCTGGCGCATCGCCGCCAGCACCAGGGCCCAGGTGAGCTCGGCCGCGGCGTAGGACGGCGTGTCGGCGTGCAGGTTCGACGAGACGATCACGCCGGCCCGCGTGCAGGCGTCGATGTCGATATGCGGATAGACGCTGCGCTGGCTGATCAGCCGCAGCTTGTCCAGCCGCGCCAACAGCGGCGCCTGGATCCGGGTGCGCTCGCGGATCAGGACCAGGACTTCGGTGTCCTTCAGCCGCGCGGCCAGGGCGTCGGTGTCCTGGACATGGTCGGTCCACACCGTCACGTCGTGGCCGGCCAGCTTGGCGAAGCAGGGCAGGCCGCGCAGGGTGTCGAAATAGTCGTCGAGGATCGTGACCTTCATGCCGAATGCCTCGCCAGCAGCACGGCCCCCTTGGGCGTGACCCGCACCGTGCGGCTGTCCGGATCGCGCGCCACCAGCCCGTCGAGGCAGGCATCCTCCCAGATCGACAGCCGCGGGCAGCTGGTGCGCCAGGCCGCCATCACCTCGGCGTAGTCGCGCGGGGCTTCGGCCAGCCAGGCCAGCATCTGCAGGGTCAGGGCATCGGTATTCATGACGCCATGGTGCGGCGGCTTCGATGCCCTGTAAAATCGATTTATCAAGTCGATTAATGCAGGTCTTGCATGAAACTCGACACCCTGGGCGTCCAGGCCTTCCTGGCCATCGCCGAGCATGGCGGCTTCCAGAAGGCGGCCGACGCCCTCGGCCTGTCGCAGGCGGCGCTCAGCCGGCGGCTGCAGAACCTGGAGGCCGGCCTCGGCGTCCGGCTGGTCGAGCGCACGACGCGGTCGATGGCGTTGACGGTCATCGGCCGGGACTTCCTGCCCCAGGCCCAGCGCCACCTGACCGATCTGACCGCCGCCCTGGCCGAGATCCGCGAGACCGGCCGGGCGCAGCGCGGCGACGTGACCATCGCCTGCATTCCGACCGCCGGCATCCAGTACCTGCCGGCGATCATCCGGGCCTATGCCGCGCGCCATCCCAACAACCGCATCAAAGTGCTGGATCATGCGTCGTCGGGCGCCGCCGATGCCGTGCTCCGCCGCGAGGCGGAGTTCGGGATCAATGTCGCCGGCGCCCTGCATCCCGACCTCGTGACCGTGCCGCTGCTGGACGACCGCTTCGTCCTGATCTGCCGCGACGACCACCCGCTGGCCGGCCACGGCGCCCTGCCCTGGCGCTCGATCGAGCCGCATCCCCTGATCTTCGCCGGCCAGTCCAGCGCCAACCGGGCCATGCTCGACGGCGCGGTGACCGAGCATGGCCTGGGTTTGCGCGCCTTCTACGAGGTCCAGCGCAGCTCGACCGCGGTGGGCATGGTGGCCGAGGGCGTGGCGGCGGCGATCGTGCCGCGCCTGGCGCTGCAATCCGGCAGCTATCCCAGGGTGCGCGTGGTCGAGCTGGTCGAGCCCGTGGTGTCGCGCACCGTCGTGCTGGTGTCGCGCACCGGCGCCCAGCTGTCGCCGGCCGCCCAGGCCCTCTATGACCTGATCCGGAGCCGGCGCAGCTGAGGGTCAGCGGAGCCCGGCGGCCGTCCGCAGGCCGGCCGCCGGGATCGATGCCGGACAGCGCAGCTGGCCGGCGCCGGCGCCCCGTGCGAACAGCCGGATATCGCCGATCCGTCCGAGTTCGCGGTAGTCCGACCACAGCCGCTCGAAGCCCGGTGCCCGCCGGAAATAGGCCAGGAAGTCGATCGGCACCGGCTCGACCACCACCACGGACGGGCGCCGTCGCGCCAAGGCGCCGAGCACACGCTGGAACAGGACGGCTTCGTCGGCACCCTGGCGGCCGAGCGGCGCATAGCCCGGGCCCCGCGTCCGGTACAGCGTGCCCAGCAGCCACAGGTCCATGTCGGCCATGCCCGGCTTGGCATGGGCGTACAGCAGGGCCGGATATTCCGGCCAGACCGCCTCGCCCAGCCACATCACCGGCTCGCCCCGGGCGGCCGCGCCGATGCACGCGGCAAGCCGCTGCTCCGGACTGCCGGCATAGGCGAGCGGCGCGGCCAGCGGCGGGTGTCCCCAGGCATAGGCCACGCTCAGCGCGGCGGCGATCGCGCCGGCCGGCAGCGCCGGGATCCGGCCCAGGCGCTCGACGGCCAAGCTGCCGGCGCACAAGGCCAGGCCGCTCCAGGCCGGCACCAGGTGGTAGGGCCAGCCCTTGCCCTGGAGCAGCGCCGCGGCGAGCCCCCCGATCCCCAGGCACCAGGCGGCGGCGGCGAACGGCCGGCGCCGCGCTGGACCGGCCAGCGCGGCCAGGCCGACCGGCAGCGCCCAGCGCCAGGGATCGCCGAGCACGTTCTGGACGGCCGACACCAGGCCGGTCGCCGCGTAATGGCGCTCGGCCGCCGGCACGACGGTGTCGAGATAGGCGGGAAACACCGTCAGGACGACGGCCGCGTAGGCCACGCCGAGGACCAGGAAGACGACTGGCTCCGGCCGGACCCGCCACCGCCGCCACCCGAGGTGCTGCGCCATCAGCAGCTCGGCGGCGGCCGGCACGGCCCAGAAATAAGGTTTGATCAGGAACCCGACCGCGGCCAGGCCGGCGATCCCGATCGCCGGGACGGCCGCCGTCGGCTGGCCCGCAAGACGCCGGGCGACCAGCGCCAGCCACGGCAGCGCCAGCACCACCATCAGATGCTCGCGCTGGCCGGCATCGCGCCAGGGCAGGACCACCAGCACAAAGACGAACAGCCAGAGGGTCCAAACCCGCGGACCCTGCGGGCGCAACAGGTGCCAGGCCAGGACCGCGGCGGCGGCGGCCAGCACCAGCACCTGGCCCATGAACATCATGCCCGCCGGCACGCCCAGACGGGCCGAAAGCCAGGCCGCCGGCAGATTCAGCAGAAAAATCAGCGGCGGGTTGACGTCGGTCAGGTCGACATACAGCCGATCTCCGGCGACCATGCGCACCGCGAAGAACAGGATCGCCGCGACATCGCCATTGAGCGGCGGCAACAGGAGGCCGATGACCCACGGCACCAGCGCCAGGAACCCGCCCGCCCAGGCGAGGCCGGCCAGTCCGGCCCGGCGATGATCGCGACGATGCGGCGAAGACGGCGAGCCCCCGCAACATTGGACATCATCCGCAGCAGAACTTAGCAAAGATCCATTTCCGCTATCGTTGTTCCTGCCTGGAGCAACGAGTATTAGCATCGCGCCGGTCGCGGACCGCATGAACGATCCGTCATGAAGTGCCGCGCCGAACGGCAGGCGTGTCGCCGCCGCCGGACTGGAGCAGGATGAGATCAAGTTGACCCGCTCAAGAAAACCTCGGACCGGCGTGCTGGCACCCCTCCACCCGACCTCCTCCCACAAGGGCCAGAAAAATGGGGGGAGGAGGAGTATTCAGAAGGACAAGGGCCCCTCCTCCCCTTGTGGGAGGAGGCTGGGTGGAGGGGGACACCGACGATTCCATCCCATGCACATCCCGCTCTAGCTGTCGCCGGCCGACCTGCCGATTGGCTTACCAGTCCCGGCACGATTCCAGCCAGATCTGTCTGGCGCTGTTCGAGCGGCCTGGGCTCATCGCCGAGCTGACCGCCGATCCGCCGGTTCGGCTGGCCGACCGGCTTGCCGAACCGGCGGCGATCCTGGGCGGCCATGGGGGACTTCGCGCTCCGGGCGTCGCTGCGGCCCGCTGTGCCCTGCACGGGCGAGAGCATTGCGCACATCGGTCAGATGCCGCTAAGGTTGCCGGCCTTCGACCCGAACGAGAAGGGACGCGGGTGCTGCACCGTCGCTCCCATAGCCGAACCCGTGGACCTGTCTTTGCCCCGCGCTTGATCTCGCGGGGCTGACCGGGAGCGTATCGTCGTCTCATCGTCAGCCCTTTCGGCACGTGTTTGCCGTGCTTGCTGACTGGATGAGACGAATATGTCGCTGATCGCTGTCAAAGACCTGT
>CAZEFK010000056.1:0-35443 GCA_964511405.1 uncultured Comamonadaceae bacterium
ACCTCGCAAGAGGTCGAAGTGATGGTGCTCGACGTCGATCCGCAGAAGCGGCGCATCAGCCTCGGCCTGAAGCAGACCATGGCCAACCCGTGGGAGGCGTTCGTCGAGAAGAACCCGGTCGGCACCGAGCTCGAGGGCGAGGTCAAGAACATCACCGAGTTCGGCCTGTTCGTCGGCCTGCCCGGCGAGATCGACGGCATGGTGCATCTGTCCGACCTCGACTGGGAGAAGTCGGGCGAGGAGGCGATCCAGGGCTATCGCAAGGGCGACGTGGTGAAGGTGCGCGTGCTCGACGTCGACATCGAGAAGGAGCGCATCAGCCTCGGCATCAAGCAGATGGTCGACGATCCGTTCGAGAAGACCGCCGACAGCATCCAGCGCGGCCAGGTCGTCACCTGCGCGGTCACCCAGGTGCAGGACAACGGCATCGAGGTCGAGGTCGGCGACGGCATGCACGGCTTCATCCGCAAGGCCGAGCTGGCGCGCGAACGGTCCGAGCAGCGGCCCGAGCGCTTCGCGATCGGCGAGAAGGTCGACGCCAAGGTCGTCCAGATCGACCGCGCCAGCCGTCGCATCACCCTGTCGATCAAGGCCCGCGAGGTCGAGGAGGACAAGCAGGCCATGGCCGAGTATGGCTCGTCCGACTCGGGCGCCAGCCTGGGCGACATCCTGGGCGCCGCCATCCGCCAGGCCCGTCAGAAGGAAGCCAGCAAGGACTGAGGCCACGCAGGCCCGCTCCAAGCCGGGAAGCCCGCCCCTCCGGGGCGGGCTTTTTCTTTGCCGCCCCGGGTCAGCCGCCCCGGATCAGCTACTCATGGCCAGGGCGTAGACCACGCCCCCGACCAGCAGCACCACGGCGCCGGTGCGCAGGAACGATTGCTGCCCGGGAAACAGGCGCGACGCCCACCACACCAGCAGCGCCAGCAGCCCCATGGCGGCAACCACGGCGGACGGGCCGCGCATGGCCGCCATCGGCGGCAGCGGCTCGCCGTTGAGCCAGGCGCCGAGCACGGTGCGGTCGAGCCCGCCGCCGCTGATCATCACCAGCAGCGCCACCGCCAGCAGCGCCAGCACGATCGCCCATTCCATGCGGCCCATGTCCGATCCTCGTCCGACCCTCATCCCGTCGCGTCCGATATATGGAGGACAGCCGGCCGGGTTGCACCCACAGCACCCGACCGCCACAAAAATCCCTTGCGCTCCAACCACTTAGTCTTGACGCCCCGGTCGCGGCTCGGGCATGCTGACCGTTCGCATCCCGCCCTGAGCCGCCATGACGAAGTCCGAACTCATCCTGCGCCTGGCCGAACTCAACCCGCATCTCTACCAACGCGACGTCGAACGGATCGTGTCGACCGTGTTCGAGGAGATCTCGTCGGCCCTGGCGCGCGGCAACCGGGTCGAGCTGCGGGGCTTCGGCGCATTCTCGGTCAAGCGCCGCGACGCCCGCGTCGGCCGCAACCCGCGGACCGGCACCGCCGTCCAGGTCGAGGAGAAGTTCATCCCCTTCTTCAAGACCGGCAAGCAGCTCCGCGACCGGCTGAACACGAAGGCGTGATGTCCCGATTGTCCCTGATCCTGACGGTGCCGCTGACGCTGGCCTTCGTCGTCTTCGCGGTCGCCAACCGCGACCCCGTGTCGGTCAGCCTGTGGCCGTTCGGGATCGCCGTCGGCCTGCCGCTGTTCCTGCTGGTGCTGGGCGCCCTGGCGGTCGGGCTGGTGGTCGGGGCGTTCCTGACCTGGGTCCGCCTGCTCGCCTGGAAGCATCGCGCCCGCACCCGCGAGCGCCGGATCGCCGAGCTCGAGGCGCGGCTGGACGAGGTTGCGGCGCCGCGCACCGTGACCCCGGTCGCGATCGAGCCCGCGCCCGTGCCGACGCGGCGGCGGGCATGAAGCAGCTCGACGCGGCGGCGGTCGAGGCGGCGCTCGACTATCCCAGTCTGATCGACCGACTGGCCGAGGCCTTCCGCACCGGCGCCGCCGTGCCGCAGCGCCAGCACCACGCCGTACCGGTTCCCGGCGGCCGCGACGGCACCCTGCTGGTGATGCCGGCCTGGCGCGAGGGCGGCGCCATCGGCATCAAGCTGGTCGGGGTGTTCCCCGACAACGCCGCGCACGGCCTGGGTGCCGTGCAGGGCAGCTACCTGCTGATGTCGGCGACGACGGGGGTGCCGCTGGCGCTGCTCGACGCCCCGGCGCTCACCGCTCGCCGCACCGCGGCCGCCTCGGCGCTGGCCGCCCGCCACCTGGCCCGCCCCGACGCCGAGCGGCTGCTGGTGGTCGGCACCGGCGCACTCGCCCCCTGCCTCGCCGAGGCCCATGCCGCGGTCCGGCGGTTCCGCGAGATCCGCATCTGGGGCCGCCGCGCCGAGGCCGCCGCCGCGGTCGCCGACCGCCTGCGCGCCCGCGGCCTGCCGGCCGAGCCCACCGCCGACCTGGCTGCCGCCGCGGCCGCCGCCGACGTCATCAGCTGCGGCACGCTCAGCCAGTCCCCGGTGATCCGGGGCGAGTGGCTCAAACCCGGCAGCCATCTGGACCTGGTCGGCGGCTACTTGCCGACCATGCGCGAGGCCGACGACCGCGCCGTCCAGCGCGCGACCGTGTTCGTCGACACCCGTGGCGGCGCGCTCGCCGAAGCCGGCGACATCGTCGATCCGATCCGCCGCGGCATCCTGTCGGCCGACGCCATCGCCGGCGATCTGTTCGACCTGGTCCGCGGCGCCGCCGGCCGATCGGCGCCCGACCAGGTCACCCTGTTCAAGTCCGTGGGCTACGCCCTGGAAGACCTGGCGGCCGCGGAGCTGGCGGTGGAGCGCAGCTGACTGGACCCGAGTTGACTGGACCCGAGCTGACTGGACCCGGGGGGTCAGTTGCGCTACGCATCGCGCCCATGCCCCCTGCCCTATACTGTGCGATCGATACGCCCGACCTCGGCCGTTCGCTGGAGCTTGCCCGCGCCCTTGCCGGCAGCGTCGGCGGCATCAAGCTGGGGCTCGAGTTCTTCACGGCCAACGGCCCGGCCGGGGTCGCCGCGATCTGCGATCTCGGGCTGCCGGTGTTCCTGGACCTCAAGCTCCACGACATCCCGAACACCGTGGCCGGCGCCATGCGCGGCGTCGCTCGCCTGGGCGTCGCCATCGTCACGGTGCACGCCGCCGGCGGCGCGGCCATGCTGCGCGCCGCCGCCGAGGCGGCGGCCGGCGGATCCGCGCCACTCCAGGTGGTCGGCGTCACGATGCTGACCAGCCTGGGCTCCGAGGACTTGGCCGCGGTCGGCCAGGACACCGAGACCGGGCGCCATGTCGAGCGCCTGGCCGCCCTGTCGCTGGATTGCGGCCTTGCCGGCGTCGTCGCCTCGGCCCAGGAGACGGCCGCGCTGCGCCGCCGCTTCCCCGGCGCCCTGCTGGTGGTGCCGGGGCTGCGCCCGGCCTGGGCCGGCATCGACGATCAGAAGCGCGTCACCACCCCGGCCGCGGCCGTCGCCGACGGCGCCGACATCCTGGTCATCGGCCGCCCGATCACGGGCGCACCCGACCCCGCCGCCGCGGCGCGGCGCATCCTGGCCGAGCTGCCCCGGCCGGCCGCGGAGGACTGACCTTTGAGGACTGACCCTTGAGCTGGCTTACCAATTTCGTGCGCCCCAAGATCCGGGCGCTGGTCAGCGGCACCCGCGACGTGCCGGAGAATCTGTGGGTCAAGTGCCCGAGCTGCGGCGCGCTGATCTTCCATCGCGAACTCGACCAGAACCTGCGCGTCTGCACCCATTGCGGGCACCATTTGCGCCTGGACGCCGGCAAGCGCCTGGAGCTGCTGATGGATCCCGGCTATGAGCGCATCGAGTGGGCGCGGCCGGTCGCCGACCCGCTGCGCTTCCGCGACCTCAAGCGCTATCCCGATCGAATGAAGGAAGCCCAGGCGCGCAGCCCCGACCACGACGCCCTGAAGGTCGCCTCCGGCACCATCGGCGGGGTGCCCGCGGTGCTGGCGGTGTTCGACTTCGCCTTCATGGCCGGGTCGATGGGCCTGGCGGTCGGCGACGGGCTGCTGACCGCGGCGCGGACCGCCGTCGCCCGCGAGGCGGCGTTCGTGGCGGTGCCGGCGTCGGGCGGCGCGCGCATGCAGGAAGGCATCCTGTCGCTGATGCAGATGCCGCGCACCACCATCGCCGTCCAGCTAGTCAAGGAAGCCCGCCTGCCCTACCTGGTCGTGCTGACCGATCCCACGACCGGCGGCGTCACGGCGTCTTTCGCGATGCTGGGCGACATCACCCTGGCCGAGCCCGGCGCGCTGATCGGCTTCGCCGGCGCCCGGGTGATCGAGGAAACGATCCGCGAAAAGCTGCCCGAGGGCTTCCAACGCGCCGAGTACCTGCTGGAGCACGGCATCGTCGACCAGGTGGTGCCGCGGGCCGAGCTCAAGGCGACGCTCGCGCGCATGCTGGGCATCCTGATGCGCCCGGCGGTGCCGGCACCGGCCGCCTGACGTGGCCACCAGCACCGAGATCCTGGAGCGGCTGACCCGCCTGCACGCCAAGGTCATCGACCGCTCGCTGGAGCGCATGCCCGGGCTGCTCGCCGACCTGGGCGATCCGCACCGCCGCCTGCCGCCCGTGGTCCACGTCGCCGGCACCAACGGCAAGGGCTCGCTGGTCGCCTATCTCAAGGCGATCACCGAGGCCGCCGGCTACCGGGTCCACGTCTACACCTCGCCGCACCTGGTGCGCTTCAACGAGCGCATCGTGCTGGCCGGCCAGATGATCGCCGACGACGCGCTGACCGAGCTGCTGGAGCGGGTCGAGCGGGTCAATGCCGGCCGGCCGATCACGGTGTTCGAGATCACGACGATCGCGGCCTTCCTGGCCTTTGCCGAACACCCGGCCGACCTCACCCTGCTCGAGGTCGGCATGGGCGGCCGGCTTGACGCGACCAACCTGGTCGAGCAGCCGGCGCTGACCGCGATCCAGCCGGTCCAGCTCGACCACCAGGCCTATCTCGGCGACACCATCGCCGAAATCGCGGCCGAAAAGGCCGGGATCCTGAAGCCGGGCGTTACCGGCGTGATCGGGCCCCAGGAGCCCGACGCCCTGGCCGCGATCGAGGCGCGGGCCGCCGAGATCGGCGCGCCGCTGCTGATCTATGGCCGCGACTTCGTGGTCGGCGGCGACCACCGCACCGGCCTGCATGTCGGCGGTCCGCTGACCGCCGGCTTCGGCCACGCCCTTGGGCTGCCGCCGCCAGGCCTGTACGGCCACCACCAGATCGCCAATGCCGGGGTCGCCGCGGCGGCGGCGCTCGCCCTGCGGGGCCGGTTCGAGCTGCCCGACCGGGCGCTGGCCGAGGGCCTGCGCACGGTGCAGTGGCCGGCCCGGCTGCAGCGCCTGAAGCGCGGTCCCCTGGTCGACCTGCTGCCGCCCGGCTGGGAGCTGTGGCTGGACGGCGGCCACAATCCGGGCGCCGGCGCCGCCCTGGCGCCGACCCTCGCAGATTGGCGCGACCGGCCCCTGCATCTGGTCATGGGCATGCTGGCCAACAAGGATGCCGACGGCTACCTGCAGGCGCTGCGCGGCCTGGTCGCCGACCTGCGGGCGATCACGATCCCCGGCGACACCCCCAGCCATCCCGCCGAGGCACTGGTCGCGGCGGCGCAGCGCGTCGCCATTCCCGCCGCCGCTGCCGACTCCGTCGCCGATGGCATTCGCGCCATCGTGGCCGGCCAGGCACAACCCGGCACCGCCCGCATCCTGATCTGCGGGGCGCTGTACCTGGCCGGTCTGGTCTTGGCGGAGAACGGCTGAGGCCGGAGCCTGTCGGGCTAGAGGACCGACTCGACCCAGCTATAGAGCGCCTGCTTCGGCAGGGCGCCGATCTTCTGGGCCGCCACCTGGCCGCCCTTGAACAGAATCAGGGTCGGAATGCCGCGCACGCCGTAGCGCTGCGGCAGCGACGGATTCTCGTCGATGTTGACTTTGGCTACGGTCACCTTGCCGGCCATGTCCTTGGACAGCTCTTCCAGGGCCGGCGCGATCATCTTGCAGGGACCGCACCACTCCGCCCAAAAATCGACCAGAACGGGCTCGTTCGACTTCAGCACTTCCTTCTCGAACGAGGTGTCGGTCACTGTCGTGGTCGCCATGTGTCGGTCCTCTGACTGGGGCCGGCCTGATCGGCCGGCGCCGGTGGTGCGGAGCGTCGGGCCAGACGCCCTGCGCTCGGTCGGGTCAAAGCCAATGGCCGCCGCATCCGGGTCCCCCGAGGAGCGCCCTGGGGGAGCGGATGCGGCGGCGCGGGCTCAACAGTTAGGGTGACGGGATCGTGGCCGCAAGGCCAGCCTCTTCGCGCAGGACGCGGGTCTGGGCCGCGTCCAGCAAGGGGCCCGGAATCGGCATGAGCCTGGGACCATCCGTCCATAGCAGCGCCGCCTCGACCACCCGCCCGGGGTAGATGCGGCCGACCAGGACCCGGTACAAGGCTAGTTGCGCGATGTAGGCCGAAGCGACTGTTTCAAGCGTCGCCGGCGCCGGCCGGTTGGTCTTGAAGTCGACGATCAGGACACGATCGGGCGTGACCGCCAGTCGGTCGATCTGGCCGGCGACCACCTGGGCCCCGACCCGTCCGGTCAAGGGCACTTCGGCGCGGCTGCCCGGGCCCCACAGCGCCCCGAACGCCGGATCGTCCAGCACGCGCAGGGTCTCGGCCAGGATCGCCTCGACCTCGTCGGGTCCGAGGCCGTGATGTCGGCGCTCGAGAAAGCGGCGCGCGTGGGTGGCGCGGCGGCCCGGCTGGATCTCGGGCAACGCCTGCAGCAGGCGGTGGATCAGGCGGCCGCGCCGGTAGCCGGCGGCGCCATCGTCGGCGAGCGGCGAGCGCGCCGCCGGCAGGCCGGTGGGCCGTGACGGCGCCAGCGGCCGGCCGGGTACCGGCTCGGCCGGGGCCGGTGCGGCGAAGGGCGGCGCCGGCGCGGTCACGGCGGCGCTGACCGTCGCCGCCGGCGGCCGCGGCGTCGCGCGCTGCGGCGTCTCGTAGCGCCATCCCCGCCCGCTCCATCCAGGCTGGCCGAGCTCGTCGAAGTCGAACGCAACAGGCTCGGCGAGGCCCGCCAGACCGTCGCGGATCAACGCGTACCAGCAGCCGTCCGGCGCCTCGCGCCGTCCGGCCCAGCCGGTCACGTAGAGCCGGTCCTCGGCCCGGGTCAGCGCGACATAGAGCAGGCGCCGGTACTCGCGGTCGCGGGCCGCCTCGGCCGCTTGGCGCGCTGCCGCCGCCACCGGGTCGTCCATGGCCTTGCGCGGCGACCACAGGGGGGCGGCGCCATCGGGCCAGAACAGCGGCGGCAGCCGGGTCGGCGCCTGCAGCGTGTCGGGCAGGAACACGATCGGCGCCTGCAGACCCTTGGCGCCGTGCACGGTCATGATCCGCACCTCGTCGCGGCGCGACATGTCGCTCGGCCGATTGACCTCCAGCGCGCCGGCCTCCAGCCAGTGCAGAAACCCCTCCAGCGACGGCGGATGGCTGCGCTCGAAGGCGATCGCCTGGCCCAGGAACTCGTCGATGGCATCGTTGGCCTCGTCGGACAGCCGCTCGACCAGCCGCCGCCGGCCGCCGCGATGGAGCAACTCGGCGAACAGCTCGAAGGGCGGCCGCCGGTCGGCGCCGGCCCGCCACTCGGCCAGCTGCGCCGCGGCCGCCGCGCAGACCGGATCGGCGCTCTCCTGCAGCGCGCGCCACAGCGTGCCCGGGCGGTTCCAGGCAAGGTCGAACAGCCGCTCTTCGTCCAGGCCGATCAACGGGCTCTTCAGCACCGTCGCCAGGGTCAGGTCGTCGTCGGGCTGCAGCAGGACCCGACCCAGCGCGACCAGGTCCATGACCGCCAGCTGCTCGATCAGCACCATGCGGTCGACGCCGGCGATCGGCACGCCCAGGCGCTTGCATTCGCGCACCAGGTCCCAGGTGAACGGCCCGCGCGTGCGCACCAGCACCAGGATGTCGCCGGGCTCGATCACCGTACCCCGCGACGGCAGCCGCTCGCCGTCCAGGAGCCGGCGGATCTTGGCGGCGACCAACTGAGCGACCCGGGTGCGCGGTTCGACCTCCGATTGCCGGCCCGCCTGCGGCACCCAGGCCGGTGCCGGCTCGACCGGCGCCGGCACGGCCGGCGGCCACAGCTCGACCAGCCCGCCCATGCCGAGCCGGCTGACCTGATGCCGGATGCCGTCATCGACGCCATCGGCGGCCGGCGCCTGCGCAAACACGGCGTCGACCGTGGCCAGGACGGCGTCGGTCGAGCGGAAGGAGACATCCAGGTCGATCGACCGCCATTCCTGCGGGGTGGCCCGCACCTTGGCCGCGAAATAGCGGTGCATGGCCTGGAAGGCGGCGACGTCGGCGCGCTGGAAGCTGAAGATCGACTGCTTGCGGTCGCCGACGACGAACACGGTGCGGGTGCGCTCCGACGCCCCCTCGCCCACGAAGAATTCCCGGGTCAGGGCGGCCACCACCTCCCACTGCTCGGGATTGGTGTCCTGCGCCTCGTCGATCAGCACATGGTCGAGGCCGCCGTCGAGCTTGAAATGCACCCAGCCGCAGCCGCCGTCCTGGGCCAGCAGGTCGCGGGCGGCCAGGATCAGGTCGTCATAGTCGAGGGCGACGGTCGCGGCCTTGAGCCGGGCGTAGCGCGCCAGCACGGCGTCGCCGACCAGCAGCAGGGCCCGGGTCGCCGCCAGCACGCCGGCCGCCTGGATGCGCGGCAGCCAGCCGGCCAGGCGCTCGCACTCGGCCTCCTGGACTGTCACGGCATCCGGACAGGCCGCGATCACGGCCTTGGTCGCCAGCCGTTTGCGCGGCTCGCCGTCCTTGGTGAAGAACACCGACAGATAGGCCGGCCACAGCGGCCCCCGGTCGTCGGCACCCAGGACCCGCACCAGTGCCGCGCCGCGCGCCCGGTCCTCGCTGCCGCCCTGCTCCAGCGCCGCCGCGACCCGGTCGAGCGCTGCGAAGACTTCAGGCGGCAAGGCCAGGGCCGCTGCGGCGACGGCCTCGGGCGTGGCATCAGGCGCCACGCCCAGGTGCCGGGCGTGCCCGGCAATCAGCGCCGCGACTGATCCCGCCTGGTCGGCCAGGCGCCGGAATCGGCCGCGCTCGTCGATCAGCGCATCTAGCAGCTCGGCGAAGCCGCCGTCGCTGAGCAGGGCCGACAGATGCGCCAGCTCCGCCGCCAGCGGCCCCGGCGGATCCTCCACGCGCAGCGCCGCCAGCACCTGCTCGCGGGCCTCGCGGCGCAGCTCGGCCGCGGTGGCGTCGTCGATGACCTGGAAGGTCGGCGCCACCCCCGCCTCCAGCGGGAAGCGCGCCAGCAGCGACTGGCAGAAGCTGTGCAGGGTCTGGATCTTGAGGCCGCCGGGCGCATCCAGGGTGCGCGCGAAGAGCTGGCGTGCCCGGGTCGCCTCGGCGTCGTCGGGCATCCGCCCCAACAGGTCGTGCAGCTCCCGCCGCAGCACCGTCTCCGGCCGGGCCGCCCAGCCGGCCAGCCGGGCCGCCAGGCGGTTGGCCATCTCGGCCGCCGCCGCCTTGGTGAAGGTCAGGCACAGCAGGCGGGTCGGCGCGATGCCGGCCAACAGCAGGCACAGCACGCGGTCGGTCAGCACCTTGGTCTTGCCGGTGCCGGCCGACGCGCCGACCCAGACGCTGGCGGCAGGATCGGCGGCCCGGCGCTGGGCGCGGCTGGCCTCGGCGAAGGGATCTGGCACGGCGAACAGGGTCATGGCGCCAGGCTTGCGCGGTTTGCCGGCGATGCGCAACGGGGCCCGGACTCTGGAGGCGTGGAACGCGCCTCCCTCGACCAGCTCGGCGGCCGATCCACCATGCACCACCTTGATGAAAGTGTACGGTGGTCGCCGGTCAGTACGTCGAGTTCGGCCCATAGGGATCAATCGTCGCAAAGGGCGACGTCAGGCCCAGGCGCCGATCCAGCCGGTGGACCGAACTCGGCGTCAAGTACTCGTCATGCCGGGTGCCGGCCTCGGTGACGAACCGACCGGACGGGGCCTCGATTCTGGTGAAGGTGTCCGTCCCGCCATGAACGGTTGGACCAGTATAGACGAGGACGGTGCAGCCGACCGCCTTGGCGTTCATCGGTCAGGCGCACAGCGCCATCTCGAACCTGAGCTGCTCCGGCGGGCGTGGGTCCACGGGGTTCACCCGCAACGCGCGTTGCAGCCACATCTCCTGAAACCGGGCCGGCGCCGGATCGATATTGGCGAAGGGACGACCGAAGCGCTCCAACGTCTCCTTCAGCTCGGCGGCGAGCGCGCCAATTATCCGGCGCTGCAGCTCCTCGAGGTCAGGGGCTTGGGCCCCGATATCGTGGTCCAGGCACTGGGCCACCCACTGATCGCCTTCCTGGAACACCACCACCCGCAATTGGCGCACCTCCTGGATTGGTAAACTGCCGCGCATCGACGTCGCTCCTGCCCGTGCAATGGTGATTGCACGCCTCAGGAGTTAACCTCTCGTTAACCTCCGACAAGAGGGCCGGTTTGCATAGCCGCGTTCCGCCGACAGGACCAAGGCCTTCCCTCCACCCCTGCGCGACAGCGCGATGCCGGCGAGCGGCAGGCACAGCACCCGGTCGGTCAGCACCTTGGTCTTGCCGGTGCCCGCCGACGCGCCCACCCACACGCTGACGCCGGGATCGGCGGCCCGGCGCTGGGCGGCATTGGCCTCGGCGAAGGGATCGGACAGGGTAGGGATGGCGCCAGGCTTGCGCGGTTTGGCGGTGACGCGCAACGGCGCGGTGGTCCACTTGAAGGTTTCGCCGGCCTGATATACATTTCGGCGCTCGTAGATCCACGGAGTGAGCGATGCAGGTGTCACGATGGGGCAACAGCCTCGCCGTCCGCCTTCCGGCGGCGGTTGTCGAGGCGCTGGAGCTCAAGGAAGGCGACGAGGTCGAGATTCATGTGGCCGGGGCCCGCGACTTCGCCGTCGCGCGGAAGCCCGGGCGCGACGAGCTTCTGGAGCGCCTGCGCGCCTTTCGGGGGCGGCTGCCCGCGGACTTCAAGTTCGACCGGCTGGAGGCCAATGCCCGGTAGCTTCTTCGATACCAACGTCCTGCTGTATCTCGCGGGACAGGACGAGACGAAGGCCGGCCGATCGGAAGCGCTGATTCGCACCGGCGGCGTGATCAGCGTTCAAGTCCTCAACGAGATGGCAAACGTCGCACGCCGGAAAATGCGGCTGACCTGGCCGGAAACCCACGAACTGCTGTCGACGTTTCGCCGCCTTCTGCGGGTCGAGCCGCTGACCATCGAGATCCACGAGACTGGTCTCGCTCTGGGCGAGCGATATGGGCTGGCGATTTATGACGCGATGATTGCCGCCGCAGCGCTTCATGCCGATTGCGACACGCTGTGGTCCGAAGATATGCAGGACGGCTTGGTCATCGATCGTCGCCTTCGGATCGTCGACCCCTTCCGCGCCACCGCGTAACGCCTCCAACCGCACGTCCTACGGCAGCGCCAGCGCCCAGGCTAAGCCGCTGCGCAGGAACGCCGGGTCCATCACATGGCCGCCGGGATGCAGCACGAGCACCAGTTGGCGACCGCTGGCGCAGGACGACCAGGCCTGCAGCTCCAGCACGCCGTCCCGGTCAACCCGGTCGGGCTCCGCGGCGCAGCCGTCCAGGCGGCGCAAGATGTCGAAGCTGCGATAGAGGTCGCCCTGCGTGAAGCGCTCCAGGATGGTGCGGCCGTGGATCGGCATGACACCGTCGTCCAGCCCATGGACATGGCGCAGGTTGACCGGCCCGGTCGGGCAGCGCTCGGGATAGGGGAGCCAGAACGCGCCCGAGACCGACAGGAAGGCGCGGAAGCCGCCGGCGCGGTGGCAGGCCAGGTCCCACACCATCGAGGCGCCCTGCGAGAAGCCGGCCGCGACGACCCGGCCGCGGTCGACCGGCCAGCGCCGCTCGGCGTCGGCGACCACCGCGGCCAGGAACGCGAGATCGTCGCGGTCGTGGGCCGGCGAGCCGACATGGGACCAGGTCTGGCCGCGGCCGTCCGGCGCCACGAACAGCGCGCCGGCCTCGGCCGACGCGGCGACCAGGCCTGGATCGGCCACGGCCCCGGCGCCGCTTTGTCGATAGCCGTGGAGATAGAGCAGCATCGGCGCCGGACCGGCGCCGGCCGGAGGCACGGCATGATAGGTGCCGTCGGCCAGCTCGACCGTAACAGGCGCCGCCGCCACGCCGACCGCGTGCAGCAGCGCTGCGGCGACCAGAAGGACCAGCCGCGTCATCCGCCGTCGGGCTCGGTCGCCCATTCCCGGGCGCGGGCGAGGTGCAGATAGGGATTGAAGCGCGGCGCCTTGTCGGCACGCGGCACCGCCGCATAGGCGGTCGCCGCCTGGTCGAAGGCCGCGACCAGCTCGGCCAGTCCGCTCATGGTGGCGTCGAGCAGCGCGCCGAGGTCGCCGCCGACCGGCCGGATCTCGCCGGGCACGGCACCGCCGCTCAGGTGCCAGTGCTCCAGCACCGCGACCGGCGCGGCGTCGACGCCGGCGAAGCCGCCGGCGCGGGCGATCAGCGCCTCCAGCGGCAGCTGCGGCGACCAGCCGCCCCGAATGTCGGTCTGCGTCGGCGGCGTGCCGGTCTTGTAGTCGATGAGGCGCAGGCTGCCGTCGCCCAGGCGGTCGATGCGGTCGGCCCTGGCCGTCAGGGTCCACGGCCCGGCCGGCCCGTCCAGGGCCAGGCGGCCCGCGACTTCCGCCGCCAGCCCCCGCAGGTCGGGCCGGCGGTCGGCCTCGCGCTCCAGGAACCAGCGGGCGATCGCCAGGAAGCGCGGCCACCAGAAGGCCCAGACCGCGGGCCGCGCCAGGTCGGGCCCGAAGGCGTCGCGGCCGGCCGCGACCAGCCGCTCGAAGGCGTCGGGCGGCAGCCGGCCGGGATGGGCCTTGGCGAAGGCGTCCAGTGCAGCGTGGATGAAGCTGCCGCGCTCGGCCGCGCCGGGGTCGGCGTCGAGCGGATCGAGCGGCCGCAGCCGCAGGATGTGCTTGGCGTAGAGCGCATAGGGGTCGCGCATCCACAGCTCGACGTCGGTCACCGAGAGCTGTCGCGGCCGCGCCGCCACCGGCGGGCGCGGCGCCGGCGGCCCCCACGGGCGCAGCTGGTCGACCCGGTCGAGCGCCCGCGCCCAGGCCAGCCAGGGCCGGTCGCCCGCCAGGGCGTCGGGCAGCTCGGCCGCGGCGAGCACCGCATCCAGCCGCTGCAGCCAGCGCGAAGCGACGGTGGGCGTGCCGTCGACCCGCTGGGCGCGGGTCAGGATCACGTCGCCGGCGGCGAAGGCCTGGGCGAAGTCATGGGCGGCCAGGCCGATCCGGCGCTCGGGCGCCGGCAGCCCCAGCGTCGCCCGCATCGGCCGGCTGAGCCAGGGATCGGCGGTCGGCGGGGCCGGCCAGGTGCCCTCGTTGAGGCCACCCAGCACCAAGCGATCGGCGCGCTGAAGGCGGGCCTCCAGCGGCCCCCAGATGGCCAGCCGCGGATGCCGGCCATGGCGCGGCCGCACCACCAGCCCGGACAGCAGGCTCGCGAACAGCCCGGGATAGCCGTGCGCCGCGATCGGCGGGAAGTCGGCGACGGCATCGGCGAGCTCGGCCACGAACGCGGCCGCGGTCTCGCCAGCCTCGCCAAGCCACAGCCGGTCGGCGCCGCGCTCCTGATCGGTGGCCGCCAGCGCCTCGGCAACGCCGATATGAGCGGCCAGCAGGTCGGCGATCGGCACGGCCGCGGCATCGGCCAGCGCCGCCAGCGGCCGCAAAAGCCGGTCCAGGCGGCCGATGAACGCCACCAGGGCGGCGCGGCCGGGAAGGCCGGCGGGAACCGCGCCCGCCAGGCCGCCCAGCGCCACGCCCGGCCGCGGCCCGCGCAGGACGTGACTGTCCAGTGCGCGGACAGCGCTGCGGAACTGAGCCGGGTCCTGGCCGCCGGCGGCCAGCGGATGCTTGAGCAGGGCCAACAGCGGCACGGGCCGCACGGTCGCGGCCATCTGTTCGGTGATCAGCCGCAGGAAGGCGCCGACCGGCGTGCGGTCCAGCGGCTGGCCGGCCGAATCGTCGATCTCGATGTCGAACCGGCGCAGCTCCGCCGCGACGCGCCGGGCCAGGTCGCGGTCCGGCGTCACCAGGGCCGCCGTCGCCTCGGGCCGCTCCAGCGTTTCACGCAGCAGCAGCGCGATCACCGCCGCCTCGTCGACCGCCTGCGGGCAGTCGATGCGGGTGACGCCGGCCAGCGCGCCCGCCGGCACCACCGCGGCCTCGCGCCAGGCCTGGGTGCAGGCCGCCGGCAGCAGCGCCAGCGACACCAGCCGGGCGCGCGCCGGCCCGCTGCCGGCCGGCACCAGCGCCGTGCCCGGCCAGATCGCCACCGCGTCAGGCGCCACCTCCAGGCGTTCCAGCAGGTGGGCCAGCCCGAACTGGGGATGGCTGGGATCGGCCCGCACCTGCTCCCAGGCTGCCGAAGCCAGCGACTGGTCGAGCCCGGGCAGCACGACGGCGCCGCGCGGCAGGCGGGCGATCACGGCCATCAGCGCCGCCGCCGCCGGCACGCTGCCGGTCGAGCCGGCGGCGATGATCCGGCGGTCCGGCGGCTGGGCGGTCCATAGCGCCGCCTGCCCGGCCAACACGGCATTGCGGCGCGCCGCCGGGTCGGTCGCGTCCAGGGCGGCCAGCACCTGGGGCCAGCCCTCGGACAGCACGGTCAGGAACTCCAGCGTGATCTGCCAATGCCGGGCATGCTCGTCAGGCACCAGGGCCTGCAGCGCGTCGAGGCCGATCCCGGCGGTCTGCAGCTGGTCGAGGAGCCGCGCCAGGTCGGCCGCCAGGGCCGCCGCGTGGTCGGGCGCACCGCCCTGGCGCGCCAGGATGAGGCGCGCCAGCAGCATCTGGCGGCGCACCGGGGACAGGGCCGGCGGCAGGTCCAGCCCGCCGTCCAGCGGATCGCCCTCCGCGTCGGCCAGATCAAGCTCGTCGGCGTCGAGGTCGCCGAGCGGCGTCAGGCGTGGCAGCAGCAGTGCGGCGCCGTCGGAGCGGCGCAGGAAGGCGTCGCGCAGCGCCCGGCACGCCCGGCGGTTGGGTAGCAGCACCGTCATGTCGGCCAACGCCAACGGATCGCCCGCGGCTTCGTCCAGGCAGCCCGCGGCCAGGGCGTCGGCGAACGGCACGCCCGGCGGGATCGTGAAGACGGCCGGACCTGTCCTATGGGGGCCCGTCGCGTGGGAGCCCGTCACGTGAACAAGCTGCGCTCGGTCAGCCAGTCGGTGGTCGCGGTCAGGTCGTCGGGCGTGCTGACATGGAACCACAGGCCCTCATGGACCAGGCCGTAGAGCCGGTCCTCGGCCTCCAGCCGGTCCCAGACCTCGTAGATCGCGAAGGAATCAGCCGTCATGCGCGCGACCGCATCGGGCGCGATCAGCATCACCCCGGCATAGAGATAGGGTGCCACCTGCGATTCCAGGCGCCGGTGCAGCCGCCCATCCTGGTCCATGGTGTAGTGGCCTTGGCCGCCATAGGTCAGCACCGCCGCCGTGCGATGCAGAAGCAACAGGGCGTCCATCTCGGCCGGGTTCCAGCGCTCGGCCATGCGCCGCAGCGTCGGCGCCGTGCCATTGACCCAGAAGCAGTCGGTGTTGAGCACGAAGAACGGGTCCGGCCCCAGCAGCGGCAAGGCGTGGCGGACGCCGCCGCCGGTGTCGAGCAGCGCCGGCTCCGGGCTGAAGGTGATCCGGGGCTCGGCGCGGCCGGCCAGGTATTGCGCGATCTGCTCGCCCAGATAGTGGGTGTTGACCACCACTTCCTCGATGCCGGCCTCGGTCACGCGGTCGAGCAGGTGGTCGATCATCGGCCGGCCGGCCACCTCGATCAGGGGCTTCGGCCGGATCTCGGTCAGCGGGCGCAGGCGCCGCCCTTCGCCGGCGGCGAGCAGCATGGCGCGGGTAGGGGTCAATCGGGTCTCCCGAAATGTGCGGCGAGCCGGGCAAGGTCGTCCCGCCGGTCCGCCCAGCCCGGGCCAGGCTCGACGGCCAGGCGGCGGCGCTCGGCATCGATCAGCGACAGCGTGAGCCAGAGCCGGTGCCCGGGCAACAGCGCACCAAGCCGCTCCGGCCATTCGATCAGGCAGATCCCGTCGGCCAGCGCCTCCTCGAGGCCGAGCTCGACCGCCTCCTCGGGCGCGGTGAGCCGGTAGAGGTCGAAATGCCAGACCACGCCGCCTGGTGCGTCATAGGTCTGCACCAGGGTGAAGGTCGGGCTGGGGACCTCGAGATCACGGCCGGCGCGGGCGCGCACGAAGGCGCGCGCCAGCGCGGTCTTGCCGGCGCCGAGGTCGCCGGCCAGAGCCAGGACGTCGCCGGCCCGCGCCAGCGCCGCCAACTCGGCCGCGACGGCGGCCGTGGCGGCCTCGTCCGGTAGCACAAGGTCGTAGACCATGACCCATGGGTTACGCCGGCCGTCCGAACGCGGCAAGCCTTCCGCGTACCGCCGATGGCGGCAGGGTCTCGACCAGGTCTCTTGACCGGCCGCCGCCCGCACCGGTAACTTTGCGATAGAAAGTCCAAGGCTGGGCGCCCATGACCGACCTCGATCAGGCGCTGGCGGAGATCACGGCGATCCGAGCCCAGATCGCCCGCAGCGCAAACTTCCATGGCTACGGCCCGGCGACCCTGGCCGCCACGGGCGTCCTGGCGCTGGCCGCCGCCGCGGCCCAGGCGATCTGGCTGCCCGATCCAGCGGGCTCGGTCCTGGCCTATATCGGGCTGTGGTGCGCGACCGCGGCCCTGTCCTCGGCGCTGATCGGGATCGAGATGGTCGGCCGTGCCCAGCGCGTCCATTCGGGCCTGGCGCCCGAAATGATCGGCAGCGCCGTCGAGCAGTTCCTGCCGGCCGGCGCCGCGGGCGTGCTGCTGACCCTGGTGTTGCTGCGCGCGGCCCCCGCCAGCCTATGGATGCTGCCGGGCCTGTGGCAGATGGTGTTCGCCCTCGGCGTGTTCGCGTCTTGCCGCTGCCTGCCGCGCGCTACCTTCGCGGTCGGGGTGTGGTATCTGGCCGCAGGCCTGGCCTGCCTGGCCCTGGGCGGGCCTGATGCGTTTTCGCCCTGGGCCATGGGCCTGCCCTTCGGCATCGGCCAGCTCCTGGTCGCCGCCGTGCTCCATCGCAGTCAGCGGAGCGAGCGCCATGACTGATCCCCAGGCGGCCGGACGCTTCGCCTATTCCGGACTCGACCGCGTCATCCATGAACGGGCGCGACTGGGCGTGCTGACCTCGCTGATCGCCCATCCCAAGGGCCTGCTGTTCGGCGACCTGAAGCAGCTCTGCGCGTTGACCGACGGCAATCTCAGCCGCCACCTGCAGGTGCTGCAGGACGCGGAGCTGGTCGAGATCTGCAAGGGGTTCGAGCACAACCGGCCGCAGACCCTGTGCCGGATTACGGCCGAGGGGCGGCGGCGCTACCTGGACTACCTGGCCGTGCTGGAGCAGGTGGTCCGCGATGCCGCCGACGCCGCGCGCCTCGATGCGGCGCCGGAGGTCCGGCGCAGCCTTAGGCCCGCCTGAGCGTTAATTTTTTTGCAAATTGACTTTGCCATGGAGACGACTTTGCCATCCACAGCTGGCCTGCACGTGGCGATCATCATGGACGGCAACGGCCGCTGGGCCACGCGCCAAGGCCTGCCGCGCCCGCACGGCCACCGCGCCGGCGTGTCGGCGGTGCGCCGCGTCGTGGAATGCGCGCCCGACCTCGGCATCGGAACCCTGACGCTGTTCGCCTTCTCGGCCGACAACTGGCGCCGCCCGGCCGAGGAGGTCGATGCGCTGATGTGGCTGCTGCGCACCTATCTGCGCGCCGAGACCCGGCGGCTGGCCGAGGGCAGCGCCCGGTTGACCGTGATCGGCCGCCGCGACCGGCTGGCGCCGCGGCTGCGCCAGGAGATCGCGGCCGCCGAAGCGGCCACCGCCGGCGGGCGCCGGCTGCATCTGCGCGTCGCCCTGGACTATTCGGCGCGCGAGGCGATCCTGCGCGCCGCGGCGCAATGCGCCCCCGGGCGGCCGCCGGCCCTGGACGAGTTCGGCCAGCTGGTCGCCCAGGCCGGCCCCGACATGCCGGCGTCCGCCCAGGTCGACCTGTTGATCCGCACGGGCGGCGAGAAGCGGCTGTCGGACTTCCTGCTGTGGGAAAGCGCCTATGCCGAGCTGTGGTTCACCGACCGCATGTGGCCGGACTTCGGCGCCGACGACCTGTCGGCCGCGGTCGCCGATTTTCGCCGGCGCGAGCGTCGGTTCGGCGGCGTGGTCGCACCGCCTGCGGCCGTGGCGGTGGCCGGCTGACGCCGCCGTCAACCGTGCATGTCCCGCTCCGACGCCGGCATCAGGGGCTGGCCGCGCACCACCGGCGGCTCGCGGTCGGACGGGATGCCGGCGATGTGCCTGAAGACCGCGGCCAGGCGGTTCTCGTAGCCGTCCTCGTGGCCGCTCGCCAGCCAGTTCGCGCCGGCGCCGGTGCGCACAAGCCCATAGAAGCCCCAACTGTCCGGCGCCAGGCGCAGCAGCACATAGCCGAAGCGCAGCTCGCCCGGGGCGAACAGCTCGACCAGGAGGAACCGCACCGGCGTCACGTTCTCGACCTCGACCACCACCTGGTCGGGACGCCAGCGGGTCACCCGTAGCCGGTAGACCACGCGATTGGAGGAGCCGGTGTCCTCCTCGGCGAAAAAGGCCTCGCGGCCGTCGCGCAGCTCGTCGGCGGCGAAGTTCGGCCGCGGCGTCGCCCCGTCCGGCCCGGTGACCGCGGTGGCCCGGGTGATCCAGACCATCCAGCGCTGCTTCAGCACCGACCAGAAGCGCAGGCCGGCCAGGCTGCCGATGTCGCCGAAGCGGCCGACCAGGGCATCGGCATTGTCGTCGAACCGGAAGCGCCCGGCCAGCGCGACCATCTGCTGGAACCGGTCGGGGCGCCAGCCGAGGCAGGTCGCGGCCAGGGCCGGACCGTCCCGGTCCGCCGGCCGCCAGCTGCGCACCGCGGGCGGATCGGCGAACAGCGGCGCCAGGGACGCGGCGCAGCCGCTCGATTGCGCGGCGGCCGGGCCGGCGGTCCCCGGCATCAGGGCACACAGCAGGATGCTCGCTCGCAGTCGGCGCATGGGCCGTCCTCTCCCCCATCGACACCCCATTCCGGCCCGGCCCGAACCGTGCCAGCCTGAAGCGGCGCCCACCCGCGCCGCGGCCGAGGCCCCGGCGAGCACCGGAGGACCGCGATGGCCGATCCGCCCACCCCCGCCCTCGCCCCAGCCCTCGCCCTTGAGACGAGCTGGACCGCCAATGCCCAGCGCTGGACCGACGCGGTCCGCACCGGCGCCATCGCCAGCCGCCGGCAGGGCACCGACGCCGCCATCGTCGCGGCCGCCGCGGCGCGGCGGCCGACGCGCGTGCTCGATCTCGGCTGTGGCGAGGGCTGGCTGGCGCGCGCCCTGTCCGCGCGCGGCATCGAAGTGATCGGGGTCGACGCGTCGGCGCCGCTGATCGCGGCCGCGCGCGCTGCCGGCAGCGGCCATTTCCTGGTGGCCGACTACGACCAGCTCGCGCACGACCCCGCCGTCGCCGGCGGCGGCTACGACTTGATCGTCGCCAATTTCGCGCTGCTGCAGCAGGACCTGCTGGGGCTGCTGCGGGCTCTCCGGCAGGTGCTGGCCCCCGGCGGCGCCGTGATGATCCAGACCGTCCATTCGCCGCTCTGCGGGCCGCCCTACCACGATGGCTGGCGGACCGAGGAGTTCCGCGACTTCGGCAGCGTCCCGTGGCAGCCGATGCCCTGGTACTTCCGGACCCTGGCCTCGTGGCTCGGTCTGTTGCGCGCCAGCGGCTACGTCCTGGTCGACCTCCAGGAGCCGGTGAGCGCCGCGACCCAGATGCCCCTATCGCTGCTGCTGACCGCCGAGCCGGGCTAACCTTCGTTCGAGGGCCCCAGCCCGCGGCGGCGGCGGACCTGATCGACCAGCGCCCGCCCCTTTCGGGTCAGCCGATAGCAGGTGGTCTCGATCTTGGCGTGGCGTCGCTGGGGATCGGCGCGCACCCACACGAAATCCTCGACCAGGCCGCGGGCCACCAGTCCCGGTAGGCTGCGGGTGTCGATCGCGCGCTCCGGCCAGCCGGGATAGGGCTGGTCCAGCCAATAGTCCGGACAGGGGTCCGACAGCACCAACAGCAGTTCCTCCTCGTCGCGCAGCAGCCGGATCGGCACCGGCGCGGCGACCGCAGCCCCTTCCGGCCGGCCGGCCGCCTGGCGGCCGGCCCGCTTGGCGGCCTCGACCGCGACCGCGATCTGGTTCAAGGCGCCGTTGAGCGCCTTGGCCGCCTCGTCGAACCACGCGGGGAGGCCGCGCGCCGGCTCGCGTTCCTTCAGGTGGCTCTCGACCTTCTGGTAGAAGTCCAGAACGACGCTGACGAACTGCTCGACGACCGACGCGTCGACCATTGCCTGAGCCTGAGCCATGCAACACCCCGTTTTCGAGCGTCGAGTCCGTGCCGATCAGCGCCCAAATGGGCGTTCCCGGACAAAAAGTCGATGCATTATCCTGGCAAATCGCGAAACAGTCGAGTCGAATTACCTTTGCACCGCCCCAACAGGCAATTCTCACAGTTTGCGGGAAATACTCACTAAGCGATTTAGATACCGCGCTTTTCATCAGTGATCGGCGTCACCCCTTGCTCGGCGGCCGTCGCTGGCGGAGCACCGGCGCGCCGGATATGATCCGCGGCCGCCGAACCCGGGAGGGACCGATCATGCTCAAGCTGTACTATTCGCCGGGCGCCTGCTCGATGGCGTCGCACATCGGCATCGAGGAGACCGGCGCCGCCTACGAAGCCGCACCGATCCTGCTGGCCAAGGGCGAGCAGCGCACGCCGGCCTACTTGGCCGTCAACCCGCGCGGCAAGGTTCCGGCGCTCGACGCCGACGGGACGATCGTCACCGAGAACGTGGCGATCCTGGCCTACCTGGCGCAGCGCTTCCCCGAGCGCGGGCTGATGCCGTCCGAGCCCCCCGGCCAGGCTCGCTGCCTGTCGCACCTGGCCTGGCTTTCCAACACCGTCCATCCCTGCTTCAGCCGGTTCAACCGTCCGGAGCGTTTCGCCGACGATCCCGCGGCCCAGCCCAGCGTCAAGGAGGGTGGCCGTGCCGCATTCTGGACCCAGCTGCAGGAAATCGACCGCCTGCTGACGGACGGCCCGTGGGTGCTCGGCGACCGCTACAGCGTCGCCGACGGCTACACGCTGGTGTTCTATGGCTGGGGCCGGCGGATCGATCTGCCGGTGGCCGAGCTGCGCCACTACACCCGGTTCAAGGATCGGATGCTGGAGCGGCCGGCCGTGCGGACCGTGCTCGAGCGCGAGAACAGCCCGCTGCTGGCGGCCTGACCCTGGGCCCGGCGGCGGCCGCGCCGGGCGGGGGCCGCCGCGCCGGGCTCGCGCTGGTCTGGCTGCTGGCGGCGCTGGCGCCGATGGTCGGCGCGCAAGTCATGCGGCTGCACCAGGCCGATGCGGTCGGGTGGCTCGCCTGGGACTACGCCGGCCGGATCGCCGGCCTCGTGGTCTTGGCCCTGATCCCCGCCGCACGCACGGTCGCCTATCCGCAGGAGCGGCGGCGCCTGTCCTTGACGGTCACGGCCGGCGGCATCCTGGGCGTCGTCGAGTTCGACCGGATCGTCGTCGGCTGGTTGCGCCGGCGAGTCTTCGACCTGGTGCCGGGACCCGGGCTTACCCGCGTTCCGCCGCTGCATGGCGGCCTGTATCTGCTTGATATGACGGTCGGCATCGCCTTGGTCGCGGTCAGCGAAGAGGTGGTGTTCCGCCGCGCGCTACCCGAGGTGCTGCGGCGCGCCCGGCTGGGCGAAGCCGCGACCGTGGTCACCGCATCGCTGCTCTTCGGGCTCTACCACTGGTCCTTCCGGCCCGCCACCATGATCGGCGCTGCCGCCATCGGCATCGTCTTCATGCTGTTCTATCGGCGCGCCGGCGTGCTGTGGCCGGTCATGGTCAGCCACTACCTGATCGACGCCATCGCGTTCGGCTGATTGGCGAGCGCTATATCTGGCCAGATATCCTTGTCCTCGGGCCATGTCGGGCCAGGGGGCACAAACGCGCCAAGTACGCAGTGACCTTGCCGGCTCGCAACGTATCCCTGTAAATATATCGCTACTGTCGACATGGGACTGACCGATGCGTAGCCTCTTCGCCGGCCTGCTCGTCGCGGTGCTGGCCGCGACGCCGGCCGCGGCCCAGGACCTGCTGGTGTTCGCCGCGGCCAGCCTGAAGAACGCCCTCGACGAGGCTGACGCCGCCTACCAGCGGCAGGGCGGCGCCAAGGTGGCGGCCTCCTACGCCGCCAGCGGCGCCCTGGCCAAGCAGCTGGGGAACGGCGCCCCGGCCGACGTCTTCATCTCGGCCGACCTCGCCTGGATGGCCTATGTCCAGGGCAAGGGCCTGATTCAGCCCGCCAGCCGCGCCAGCTTCCTGGGCAACCGGCTGGTCCTGGTCGGACCGGCGACCAGCGCCACCGCGGTCGAGATCGGGCCCGGCTTCCCCTTGGCAAGCCTGCTGGGCGGCGGCCGTTTGGCCATGGGCGACCCGCAATCGGTGCCGGCCGGCAAGTACGGCCAGCAGGCGCTGCTGCAGCTCGGCGTCTGGGACCAGGTCAAGGACCGGACGGCGCTGACCGACAATGTCCGCGCCGCCCTGGCGCTGGTCAGCCGCGGCGAAGCGCCCTACGGCATCGTCTACGAAACCGACGTCCGCGCCGATCCCGGCACCAAGGTGGTCGGCGCGTTCCCGGACGGCAGCTATCCGCCGGTCGTCTATCCCATCGCCCTGACCGCGTCGGCCAAGCCCGAGGCGGCCGCCTACGTCGCCTGGCTGCGCTCGCCCGCCGCCCGGCCGTTCTTCGAGAAGCAGGGCTTCTCGGTGTTGAACTAGCTGCCCGGCATGTGGAGCCTGACCCAGACCGAGCAGGACGCCTTGCTGCTCAGCCTCAAGGTCTCGCTGTGGGGAGTCGGCCTCAGCCTGCCGCTGGGCATCGGCCTGGCCGTGCTGCTGGCCCGAGCCGAGTTCTGGGGCAAGAGCCTGCTCAACGGCGTCCTCTACCTGCCGCTGGTGCTGCCACCCGTGGTGACCGGCTATTTCCTGCTGATCCTGCTGGGCCGGCGCGGCCCGGTCGGGGCCTGGCTGTTCGAGGCCCTGGGGATGACGTTGTCGTTCCGCTGGACCGGCGCGGCGGTCGCCAGCGCGATCATGGGCTTGCCACTGCTGGTGCGGGCCGTCCGGCTGTCGGTCGAAGCCGTCGACCGGCGGCTGGAGCAAGCGGCCGCCACCTTGGGCGCCGGACGGCTGTGGATCTTCCTGACCGTCACGCTGCCGCTGCTGCTGCCCGGCATCGTGGCCGGCGCCTTCCTGTCCTTCGGCCGCAGCCTGGGCGAGTTCGGCGCCACCATTACCTTCGTGTCCAACATTCCCGGCCAGACCCAGACCTTGCCGCTGGCCATCTACACCTACACCCAGGTGCCGGGCGGCGACGCCCCCGCCCTGCGCCTGGCGCTGATCTCGGTAGCGCTGTCGCTGATCGCGCTGGTCGCCTCGGACCAGCTTGCGCGCAGCGCCGGACGCCGGATCGCCGGCGCATGAGCCTGGAGGTCGACGTCGTCCACCGCCAGGGCGACTTCCGCCTGGCGGTCCGGTTCGCCGGGGCCGGCCGGCTGATCGTGCTGGCCGGGCCGTCGGGCGCGGGCAAGACCACCCTGCTCAACATCATCGCCGGCCTGATCAAGCCCGACCGCGGCCGCGTCGCCGTGGCGGGCACGGTGCTGGTCGACTGCGCCCAGGGCATCTTCCTGCCGCCGCGCCGCCGGCGGCTCGGCTATGTGTTCCAGGACGGCCGGCTGTTCCCCCACATGAGCGTCCGTCAGAACCTGCGCTACGGCCAGGTCCTGACCCCCCGCCGCGACCGCTTCATCGGGTTCGACGAGGTCGTGGTGCTGCTCGGCCTCGGCGCCTTGATGGATCGCCGGCCGGGCCGGCTGTCGGGCGGCGAGCAGCAGCGGGTCGCGATCGGCCGCGCGCTGCTGACCAGCCCGCGCCTGCTGCTGATGGACGAGCCGCTCGCCAGCCTCGACCGGGAGCGGCGCGACGAGATCCTGCCCTACATCGAACGCCTGCGCGACCAGGCCCGGGTGCCGATCGTCTATGTCACCCACGCCGCCGACGAGGCCGCGCGCCTGGCCACCGACACCGTGCGGCTGGAGGCGGGGCGGGTCGCCCAGGCCGGATCGCCGCAAGGGCCCGCGCCCGCGATCGGACAGCGGAGCCTGCCATGGTTCGCCTGACCGGGGTCCGGCGCGGTGACGACGCGGCCGTCATCGGGATGGTCGGCCCGGAAGGTGACGGGTGGCTTATCGATCCTGCCGCAGCGGCACTGCCAGTTCGTTCAGCGCGGCGATGCAGGCGCCGTAATCGACCTGGTCGCCATAGACCATGTCGCGCAGGAAGTTCCGGTAACTGGAGCTGTAGTCCCGGCTATGGGCCAGGCGCTCGATGGCGCGCAGCGTCTCGCCGACCGGATCATCGCGGTAGGCCGGGAACTGGTTGCCGTAGGCCTCGGCATCACCCCGCATGATGTCGAGGGCCAGGACAGCGACGTCAGCCGGGTCGACCAGGTGTCGCAGGGCATGCAGGTCGTAGAGATGCCGGACGAGGGTCGGATCGCGTTCGCGGTCCTCCTGGGCGAGTTCGGCGCCGGCGCGCCGGGTCAGCGCCACGAACTTGTCGGCCGCGGTCTCGACGACGGAGACGCAGGGCAGAGATGGAATCTCGTTCGGCCGGCCGAAAGCCTCGGCGATGAAGGATGCGACCGGCAGGTCGACGGACGGCCGGCGCAGCGGCCACAGCGCTGTCTCGATCCGGATCGTTGGCCGCAGGGCCCCCTGCCCCTGCGCGACCGGCGCATAGGGTAGTTGGTAGAGGGTGTAGCGGGTGGAGTCCCTGGAGTGCCTGTGGTCTTCGTTGTCGGGGTGGAAGGCGAACCCGGCAGCGAGCAGCGCTCCGGTCACCGTCTCGCGCAACCGGCGCAGCGCCGTGCGCGGGGCCGGGCCCTCTGTGACGATGCGCAGGTCGATATCTTCCGACATGCGCTTGATGAGGCGATGGCCCCGGCCGAGGGCCGTGCCGCCGCCGAAGACGAGACGGAACGGCGCGGCGTCGCCGCGATGGCGGCGAGCGCACGAACGACGTACCAGTCCTTTTCGACAAGGGCGATATCGGGCAGCCCGAAATGCAGCTGAACTTCGGCGAGCTCCCGATAGGTGGGCTTACCGTTCAAGCACGAGCTCCCTGCCGGCATAACGCAGGCGGCGCGCGAAGCGGCCTTTGACGCGGATCACGGGATTGGCCGGGATTTGCGTCGAGCGGCCCTCGTTGTAGGCCCTCTCGGCCTCGGTCGGCTCCCACTTCACGCCCAGCTTGGTCAGCGCCTGCCGTGCGGCGCCGGCAAAGCCGTTCGCCGCCATCAGCATGGGTTCGCCAGACAGGCGCGATACGATGGCCCGGCCATAGACGCCGTAGCCGAGGCGCACGAGGCGGCCGTCGCGCACGAGGCCGCGCAGCGCACGCAGCACCTGGTCCTCGCCGGCTAGGTCAGCGAAGTCGCGCGGCAGGAACACGTCCTCACCGCGCTTGCGCGCGATGCGTGCCTCGACCCGCTCCCTCAATGTCCTGACCCGACCTGCCATGGTTGCCTCCAGAGGCAAAAACCCGACAATCACCATATACAAACACCCGACACAATCGCAAGAGGGATAAATAAGGCTATCTCACTCATATAAAAGAGGTTTCCGTCATAAGGCCAAGGCTTCAACCAGGGCTTCCGGTAACGCCGGAGGGTCGAGCATATCGTCGCGCCGGTTCAACGACATCGACGCCGAATTCCCGGCCGTCAACTGAACCGGCCTCGGATCAATGTCGGCCTGGTGCAGCCGCAGCGGCTCGGGGCCATCGACCTCGACGATCTCGACGCCGTGTTCGCCAAGGCGGGCCTCGTCAGCTTCGTGCGCTCCTAGGCGCTGGAACTGGCACACACCGGCATCACGGCAACTCGGTGGCGCCGGGCCCGACCGAGACCGAGCTGTCCCGCGCCAACAGCCCGCTCGGCAGCGATAGCGAGCGCCGCTATATGTCCAATCGTGCCCATGGACCGCTTCGCCTGGCCCGACGAGATCGCCGCGGCGATCGCCTTCCTCCTATCGGAGGACGCCGGCTTCATAATCGGCCAGACATTGTTCGTGGATGGCGGCGCGTCGGTCGACAAGGCGAAGGTCTGACCGGTCGGTCCGGTGCCGCCGGTCATGCCTGCCAGGAATGATGGTTAGCCGACCTCGATCAAGCCGACTTCGGCACAGCCGGCTCGGGCGCCAGCTCGACCGGTGCGGCCGGCGCCAGCGCCGCGTCCAGGCTCGCCAGGTGCGGGCGCAGGGCGGCGTGGGCGACCAGCTCCATGTCGCGGTACTGGGCGATCAGCGCCGCACCGAAGGGCGTAAGCTGCGCGCCGCCGCCGTCCCGGCCGCCCAGCTTGGTCGCCACCACCGGCTCGCGGAATGCCTTGTTCAGCGCGTCGACCAGCAGCCAGGCGCGGCGATAGGACATATCCAGGGCCCGCCCGGCCGCCGAGATCGATCCCTGGTCGCGGACCGCCTCCAGCAGCCGGATCTTGCCCGGCCCGATCGAGCCGTGGACCTCGAAGTCGATGCGCAGCGTCAGCCTGGCCATGCGCCGACCTTAGCATCCGCGCCGCAGGGGCGCACCGCCAGGTCGCGGCACATGTCTGGATTTTAGTAAAAACTTGAGCGTTCAGTGATCGGCACGGCTCGGTCATTTGAACAATTTGTCAATCTTCGATAATCGACAATAAAACTCCCGGACAAGGGAGGATCTCATCATGTGGTCGCGCGCTGCACTGCTCCTGGGCTTCTTGCTGCTCGCCACCAGCGCGGCGCGGGCCGGCGCGCCGGCGGTCCACTACCGCTTCGATGCGCAAGGGCACCTCGCCGGCTGGACCGAAAGCACCCAAGACGTCACCACGGATTATGACAGCCGTGGCCACATGCTTAAGCAGACCGTGCGCAGCGCCGCCGGCATCACCGTGTTCGACGCCGACGGCCGTGCGCAGCCGCACCACCCGTAGGCACGCGGCCGAGCTTGGCCCGATGGCCGGTCGGAATATGATATATGGCACAGGACAAACGTCCGAGAGTTTGCCGCTCGAAATTAACCGTATATTGATTTTGTATTAAACCGGGAGTCTTAGAGCCATTCTAGGCGACAGCACAAAGCTGTCGGGCGCGCCTCCCGGTGTGCGCACCCGACTCGCTCCCCAACCGGTCGGGCGCTACGGCACCGCGAGAGGTGCCGGCGGCAGCGACCGCGTGGTGCTGGTCAACGGGTCGAAGACATAGCCGATCAGGCCCAGCCGCCAGGCGAAGGGATCGGGGCCCAGGCAGGGCAGGGTCACGGGCGCCGTCACGGTCTCGACGGCCGTGCCCATGTCCCGCGGCGGGGCCACGTCGATCGGCGTATAGGTCGTCGAGGTCTGGGTATAGGTGGTGGTCGGCAGGCCGGATTGGCTGACCACGAACTGACCGCCCGGCCCTTCGGTCACGGTCGTCCGGGAGGGTGTCACCGTCGTCACCGCATAGCCGCTGCCGACGCCCGGCACGGGCAGGCCGGTGCCGCCCACCGGGCCCGACGGCAGCGCCGAGGTCGCCACCGGCGGCAAGCCGCTCACCACCACCCGCGAGATGGTCGCGGCGCCATTGTCGTCCTCGGCCGTATAGCGGATGGTCGCGGCCTGCCGGCCGGCGCTGCACACACCGAGGCCGCCGGGCACGATCTCGGCATTGACGATGGCCGCAGGCGCCATCTGCACCGCCAGGGAGCCCACCGGCGCCACCGCCTGCTCGACCCCGTTCATCGACGCCCGGATCGACAGGGCATAGATCCCGGCCCGGGCCGGCGGATTGATCCGCAGATCGGCGATCATGGGCACCTGCGGCCCGCCCGGCGACAACAGCCGCACCGGCGTGCCGGCGCTTACCGAGTTGTCCGGCAGGCCGACCAGCGTCAGCTCCGGCGTTACCGGCGGCTGCAGCAGCGGATCGTAGGACAGCGTGTAGTGGAGTCGCACCGACTGGCCCGGCAGCACCGTCGCGGGCTCGATCGCGGCGCCGTAGATCGCCATGCCGGGCGATGATCCGGGCGCGTACCAGGTGCCCTGCGCCAGGGCGGCGGGCGACGCCAGCGCCGCCGCTCCGATCGCGGGCGCGATTCCAAGGAACAGCCGCCGCATCGACGGGCCTCCGTAACAATAGCGTTGCGTATGCCGGGAACGGTCCGGCGCCGGGCCAAGTTGCGTGCGCCACCCTCGCCGGGAGCACGCCCGGCTTGCGCGCCAGCCGCGGTCCCGCCATGGTCGGGCCGACATGAGCATCGACACCGACATCGCGATCATCGGCGCCGGCCCGGTCGGCCTGTTCGCCATCTTCGAATGCGGCATGCTGGGCATGCGGACCCACGTGATCGACGCGCTCGACGCGCTCGGCGGCCAATGCGTGGCCCTCTATCCCGAGAAGCCGATCTACGACATCCCGGCCTGGCCGCGGATCTCGGGCGCCGACCTGATCGACCGCCTCGCCGAGCAGGCCGCTCCCTTCCAGCCGACCTACCACCTGAACCAGCAGGTCGACGCCGTGGCGCGCGAGGCCGACGGCCGCGTCAGGCTCACCACCTCGACCGGGACCGAGATCGTGGCCCGCGCGGTGATCATCGCCGCCGGCGTCGGCGCCTTCGGCCCCAACCGGCCGCCGCTGCCCGGCCTCGAGGCCTACGAGGGCCGTGACGTCCTGTACTACGTCAAGCGCCGCGAGGATTTCCGCGGCCTCGACGTGGTCATTGCCGGCGGCGGCGACAGCGCGGTCGACTGGGCCCTGTCGCTGGCCGAGGTCGCGCGCCGGGTCATGGTCGTCCACCGCCGGCCCAAGTTCCGTGCCGCCCCGGAGAGTGCCGCGCGGCTGGCCGCCCTGGCCAAGCACGGCCAGATCGAGCTGGTGATCCCCTATCAGCTGGCGGGCCTGGAGGGCCGGGACGGACGGCTGTCGGCCGTGCTGGTCGAGGACCTGGACGGCGGCCGCCGCACGCTGCCCGCCGACCGCCTGCTGCCGTTCTTCGGCCTGGCCATGAACCTGGGGCCGATCGCCGGCTGGGGCCTCAACCTCGACCAGAATCGCGTGACGGTCGACCCGGCGACGTTGGCGACCAGCAGCCCCGGCATCTTCGCGATCGGCGACATCGCCACATATCCCGGCAAGCTGAAGCTGATCCTGTCGGGCTTCGCCGAGGCCGCCATGGCCGCCCACGCCTGCTACGCCCTGGTCCATCCCGGTACCGCCCTGCATTTCGAGTATTCGACCTCGAAGGGCGTACCCGGTGCCGCGTAGCGCACCGACCGAGCAGGACCCGCACGCGTCAGGCGCCGAGGAACGGCAGCCGCCGCCGGCCTTGGCCGCCGGCCGCATCCCGGTCGGCGGCGGCGTGCTGGCGATCGAGGCGTCGCATCCGCTCGACCGTCCGCTGCCGGGGATCCGATATGCCCTGGTGGTGATCCACGGCATGCTGCGCAATGCCGACGTCTACCAGGCGTCGGGCGAGGCCGCTGCCGGCGCGGCCCGCGAAGCCGGCGCGATCCTGGTGGCGACGCCCCAGTTCCTGGCCGCCGACGACATCGCCCATCATGGCGGCGAGCCGGCGCTGCTGCATTGGAGCTACAGCGGCTGGAAAGCCGGCGAGGCGGCGCTGGGTCCGGCTCCGGTCAGCGCGTTCGCCGCGCTCGATGCGGTGATCGCCCATCTGGCCGACCGGCAGCGGCTGCCCGACCTGAAGCGGATCGTCATGGCCGGCCACTCCGCGGGCGGCCAGATCCTGCAGCGCTACATCGCCGTCAGGCAGGGGGCCGCCGGCGCCGTGCCGCTGCGCTTCGTCGTGGCCAACCCGTCGAGCTATCTCTATTTCAGCCCCGCGCGGCCGCAGCCGGACGGCAGCTTCGCCGCGGTCGGGCATCCGGACGTCGATCGCTGGCGCTATGGCCTGGACGGCCGCCCACTCTATGCCGCCGCCCTGGCGCCCGCCGAGATCGAGCGGCGCTACGTCGCCGCCGACGTCACCTATCTGCTTGGCCGCCTCGACTGCGACCCCGAGCATCCGTCGCTCGACCGCAGCCCGGCCGCCGCCGCCCAGGGCCCGTCGCGGCTGGAGCGTGGCCGGGCCTATTGGCGCTATCTGCAGGGCCGCCACCCCAACCTCCGCCACCGCCTGGTCGAGATCGACGGGGTCGGGCACGACGGCCGCGGCATGTTCACGGCTCCCGCCGGCCTCGCCGCGCTGTTCGGCAGCCCCTGAGGATGCGGCGCGTCCCGGCAGCGCTGGTCGCCGGCGGGCTGGTCCTGCTGCTGGCCGCTCCGGGCGCCGCCGCGGCACTGGGATGCGAACCCGATCCGGGATTGGGCGAGCTGGTGGCGGTGCGCGGTGCCGACGCGGTCGCGGCACTGGGCGGCAGCGATCTGAGGCGGCTGGCGATCGGCCCCGACGCCGCTGCGCCGGGCAGCCGTCTGGAACTTGCCGCGGCCACGCTGCGGCGCTTGCAGTTGGCGCCCGGCTCGGTCCTGAGCGGCATCACGGTGCGGGGCGGCACCCTCGCCGGCTGGCGGGCCGCCGGCGTCCACTTCGAGGCCGTGGCCATGACCGGCACCGATCTGAGCGGCGCCGACCTCACCGACGCCTGCTTCGCCGGCGGCAGCCTGGCGCACAGCGATCTCAGCCGGGCGCAGCTGGCCGGGGCGCGGCTGGCCGATGTCGATCTGGCGGGCGCACGGCTGGCCGGCGCCAGCCTGCGCCGTGCCGTGATCACCTGTTCGGCCGAGGACGAGACCGCCTGCGCGCGCAGCCTGGGCGGCCTGGTGCTGACCGACGCCGACCTGACCGAGGCCGAAATCGGCGAGGTCACCGCTCGGCTCGACACCGATTTCACCGGCGCCACCCTCGACGCGACCGAGCTGCGCTTGCAGCCCGGGCTGTTCGCCCGCCTGGCCGATGCCCATGTCGCCTCGGTGCGCCTGGCGCCGCCCGAGGGCCGCCTCGGCCAGCCGGAGGCGTTCAGCGGCGACGAGATCCGCCGGCTGGACAGGCTGGGCGCCGGCGATCCCTATCACCTGATGGAGCCCCGGGTGCCCCGGGGCATCGATTGCCGCCGGACGGCGCGGCCGCTCGAGGAGGCTATCTGCCGCTCGGCGGACTTGGTGGCGCTCGACCGCCTGCTGTCCCTCACCCGCGAGCGCCTCGGCGAGCCGGCGGCCGACCCCGCCCTGGCCGCGCGGCGCGATCGCTGCGCCCGGGCTTCGGGGCGGGTCGACGGGGCCTGCCTGACCGAGGCCTATCTCGGCCGGCTGACCGGCCTCGGCCAGCGGCTGGCCGACCAGGTGCATGACGAACTGACCGCTGCCCGGCGACTGTATCGGGCGGCGCCGATCGCGGCGGCCGCGGCGGTGCGCGCCGACCCGCTGGTCGCCCGCCTGGTCCGCGCCTTCGGTCGCCATCCCGAGGAGGCGACGGCCAGCGCGGCGGGCGCGGCGATCGCCCTGATCCTGGGGTCGGCGGATCCCGACAACCCCTGCGCCTTCGACGCCGTGGTGTCGTTCGACGCCGCCGCCAAGGTCTGGCGCGACCCGACCGACCCCGACGCGACGGCCTGGGCGATCCTGCCCGACGGCATCGTCGCCGCAGGTTCGGTCGCCCCGGCCGCGCGCACCTGCGCGATGGTCTATTTCCGGGCCGAATAGCCATGGCCACGGCCTTCACCGCGCCTCATGTGCGGGGTTGGCTGCACAGGGCCGGGCCGGCCAGCCGCGGCCTGGTGCTGACCCATGGCGCCGGCAGCGACAGCGACGCCCCGCTCCTGGTTGCGGTGGCCGAAGCGGTTGCGGCGGCCGGGATCACGGTCCTGCGCTGCGACCTGCCGTTCCGCCAGCGCCGGCCCAAGGGCCCGCCGTCGCCGCCAGGCGCCGCGGCCGACCGCGAAGGGCTGCGCCAGGCCGTCCTGGCCCTGCGCGCGCAGGCACCCGCCGGCGTGCTGCTGGGCGGCGCCTCCTATGGTGGCCGCCAGGCCAGCCTACTGGCCGCCGAAGCACCGGAGCTCGCCCAGGGTCTGCTGCTGCTGTCCTATCCCCTGCATCCGCCCGGCCGGCCGGCCAAGCTCCGCACCGGGCATTTCCCGCAGCTGGCGGTCCCGGCCCTGTTCGTCCAGGGCACGGTCGACCCCTTCGGCTCGATCGACGACCTCACCGCCGCCATTGCGGCGATCCCGGCGCCGACCGCGCTGATCGCCGTCGACAAGGCCGGCCATGACCTGAAACGCGGCCGCTTCGACTTGGGCCCGGTGGTCGCCAATCTGCTGGCGCTCGGAGCCTGACCGGATGCACGCCGCAATCCTGCGCTACATCGACCAGGTTGCGCGGCTCGGCTCGATCCGGCGCGCGGCCGCCGTCCTCAACATCTCGTCGTCGGCGGTCAACCGGCAGATCCTCAACCTGGAAGCCGAGCTGGGCACGCCGCTGTTCGAGCGGGTCGGCAATGGCGTCCGCCCGACTGCCGCCGGCCAGAGCGTGATCCAGCACGCGCGCGATACCCTGGCGATGTGGCAGGCGATCAAGGCCGGGGCCTCGGCCCAATCGGGGGCCCTGTCGGGCGACATCCGCGGCGAGGTGCGGATCATCTCGATCCCGGCGCCCTTCGTTCGCCTGCTGCCGCGGGCGATCGAGGCGACCGCCCGCCAGCATCCCCACATCGGCTTCCATCTCATCGACGCCACGCCGATCGGCCTGGCCGAGGAGATGCGGGCAGGCCGACCCGATGTCGCCATCAAGTTCATCGACCGCCGCCAGCGCGGCTATGTCGTCGCGGCGCGTATCCGCTTGCGCCTCGGCGCGATCATGCGGCCGGACCATCCGCTCGCCGGCCGCACGACCACGACGCTGACCGAGTGCGCCGCCCATCCGGTGTGCCTGATGAACGATCCCTGGCTGCTCGATGCGGTGGCCGAAGCCGAGTTCACCAGCAGCGGCGCCGAGTTCCGGTCGCGGGTCAACACCAACTCGCTGCACATGAGCAAGGCGATGCTGCGCGCCGGCGTGTGCCTGGGCTTCTTCACGCCGGCCGGCTTCGTCGACGAGCTGAAGGCGGGCGATCTCGTCCACGTGCCGCTCGACGAGCCGGAGCTATCCGGCAGCGAGCTGGGCCTGCTGGTCCACCGGGAACGCCAGGGCCTGCCGGCGGTCCACGCCGTGGTCGCCGAGCTGCAGGCGCACTTCACCGAACTCGGCCGTGACATCGCCGGTCTGGCGCGGCCGCCCGACTAGGCCCGTGTCTCCTAGGCATGGCGGAACCGGCCCGGCGCGGTCCCGTTGGCTCGGCAGTCCTGATCCCTTCGGAAACGGGAGACCGCCATGGCCGACACCGCCGCCGACGTCCTGGTCGAAACCCTGCTGGCATGGGGCATCGACATCGTGTTCGGCCTGCCCGGCGACGGCATCAACGGCATCATGGAGGCGCTGCGCAAGCGTCGCGACCGCATCCGCTTCGTCCAGGTGCGTCACGAGGAGGCGGCGGCCTTCATGGCCTGCGGCTATGCCAAGTTCACCGGCCAGCTCGGCTGCTGCCTGGCGACCTCGGGGCCGGGCGGCATCCACCTGCTGAACGGCCTGTACGACGCCAAGCTCGACCGGGCGCCGGTGCTGGCGATCACGGGCCTGCAGTTCCACGACCTGGTCGAGACCCACACCCAGCAGGACGTCGAGCTCGACAAGCTGTTCATGGACGTTGCCGTCTACAACAGCCGGGTGATGGGCGCGGCGCACGTCGAGAACGTGACTGGCCTGGCCTGCCGGACGGCGCTCGCCTGCCGCGGCGTTGCCCACATCACCGTGCCCGTCGACATCCAGGATCAGCCCGTCACCGCCGACATGCGCTCCAAGCGCAACCGCCCGCACCATGTCTCGGACCGGATGGCCCGCGGCGGCCACTTGCCCGCCGAGGCCGACCTGCAGCGCGCGGCCGAGCTGCTCAACCGTGGCCGCAAGGTCGCGATCCTGGCCGGCCAGGGCGCGCTGGGCGCGGCGGCCGAGCTGGCCGAGATTGCCGACCGGCTCGCGGCCCCGGTCGCCAAGCCGCTCTTGGGCAAGGGCGCCTTGCCCGACGACAGCCCGTTCTCCACCGGCGGCATCGGGCTGCTCGGCACCCGGCCGTCGCAGGACGCCCTGGAGGCGTGCGACACGCTGCTGATCGCGGGCAGCAGCTTCCCCTACATCGAATACTATCCCAAGCCCGGCCAGGCGACGGCCGTGCAGATCGACCTCGACCCGCTGCGCATCGGCCTGCGCTACCCCGCCGAGGTCGGGCTGGTCGGCGACTGCCGCCGCGTGCTGGCGGCGCTGGCCCCCCTGCTGCAGCGCAAGGGCGACCGCAGCTTCCTGGAGACCGCGCAGCGCGGCATGACCGAATGGAACCGGCTGATGGAGGAGCGCGGCACCCGCCGTGACAAGCCGATGAAGCCGCAAGTCGTCGCCCACGAACTCGACAAGCGGCTGGCCGACAACGCCATCGTCGCCACCGACTCGGGCACGGTCACCACCTGGATCGCCCGCCATATGCGCATCCGCGGCAACCAGAAGTTCGCCTGCTCCGGCAACCTGGCGACCATGGCCTGTGGCTTGCCCTACGCCGTGGCGGCCGCGATCGCCTATCCGGAACGGCCGGTGGTGGCGTTCGTCGGCGACGGCGCCCTGACGATGCTCATGGGCGAGTTCGCGACCTGCGTGAAATACCGCCTCAACGTCAAGGTCGTGGTCATCGCGAACAATTCGCTGGGCCAGATCAAGTGGGAGCAGATGGTGTTCCTGGGCAACCCGGAATATGGCTGCGACCTGCAGCCCATCGACTTCGCGGCCTACGCCCGGGCCTGCGGCGGCCATGGCTACCGGATCGAGGATCCCGCCGACTGCGGCGCCGTGCTGGACCGCGCCTTCACCACGCCGGGACCGGCGATCGTCCATGCCGTTGTCGACCCCAACGAACCGCCGATGCCGCCGCGCGTCAGCTTGGAGCAGGCCCAGCACTTCGCGGAATCGCTGGCCCGCGGCACGCCCAATGCGGGCAAGATCGCCCTGACCGTGGCCGCCGACCGGGTGCGCGAGCTGATCTGACGGGAAAACTCGGAGGCTGTGAAGCAATCGCCACTCAACACCCCTGTCGTCATCCCCGCGAACGCGGGG
>CAZEFK010000057.1:0-34901 GCA_964511405.1 uncultured Comamonadaceae bacterium
ATGGGCCTGCAGAGCGCCGAAATCGTGGCCCTGGGCTACAACACGCCGAGCTGGAACATCCACTGGCCGGAGCCGCCGCATCTGCGCATGTTCCATCACCTGCTGTCGCTGCAGGCCAACGCCTACCAGAACGCGCTGTGGATCGCGGCGGCGGCGAAGTGCGGGTTCGAGGACGGCTTCCACATGATCGGCGGCTCGGCGATCGTGGCGCCCACCGGCGAGATCGTGGCGCAGGCCCAGGGCGAGGACGACGAAGTGATCGCGGTCGAGGCCGACCTGGCGCTCGGCGACCACTTCCGGCAGCACGTCTTCAACTTCGCCAAGCACCGCCGGCCCGAGCATTACCGCCTGATCGTCGAGCGCACCGGCGCCGGCGAGCCGGTGGCCGACTGATCAAGCCCGCCTCAGGCGCACCTGCCCCGGCGCCAGGCCCAGCTCCCGGCGCATCCAGCGCGCCAGGTGCGACGGGTGGGCGAAGCCGGTCGCCAGGGCCACCTCGGTAATGCTCGGCCCGTCCGGGCGCAGCAGGGCACGGGCCCGCTCGACGCGCCGGCGCATGACGTAGCGGTGGACCGTAAGGCCGGTCGCGACCTTGAACCAGGTCCGCAGATGGGCGCTGCTGGCCCCGGCCTCGCGGCTCAGCGCCGCGAGGGTGAGCGGCTGGTCCAGGTGGGCGTCGATATAGGCCAGGACCCGCCGGAGCTGCGCGCCCGAGAGCCGGCCGGGCCGGACCGGCGCGGGCCCCAGCAGCTGGGTGGCCAGGGCCACGCCGATGCTGTCGGCGAACAGGACGCCGCCGGGCGATCCGGCGCGGCGGTCGCCGTCCAAGGCCTGCGCCAGATGGACGATGCGCTCGTTCCGCAGCAAGTGGCGGGTCTCGAGCCGCACCCCGGCGCGCCCGACCTCGGCGGCGACGCGGTCCAGGACGCCGCGCGCCAGGCAGATCTCCAGCGCGTCATGGGCGGCCTCGGCATCGAAGCCGCCGGCCTCGCCGGCCGGCACGATGTCGATGTCGCCGAGCCGCCGCAGGTGCTGCTGCCCGGTCTCCCGGCAGGCCGACCGGGTGGCGGGACTGGCATGCACCATGATCCGGTGCTCGCCGGCGGGTGCCAGCAGGACCGGGCCTGGGGCCCGGTGGCGGGCGGCGATGGTCACGCCGGTCGGAGGCCAGGCCGGGACGGATGGATCGTGCATGGGGCCGGTCCCGGATCCGTAGCGGAACATGTCCGAGATTTGGCCGTCCGTGCGCGCCGGTCAATGCCGGCCGGCCGCATCCTCGCCCGGCTTTCGTGACAGCGGGCGAGGATGGGCGATGGGCTCCTATGTCGTGGTCGGGGCGGGACCGGTCGGGCGCGAGACGGCGCGGCTCCTGGCGCAGGACGGTCACCGCGTGGTCCTGACCAGCCGGCGGGCCGGCGCGATCGATGCCGGGCCGGTGCGAACCGTGTCGGCGGACGCGACCGATGCCGCCGCCCTGGCCCGGATCAGCGCCGGCGCCGACGCGATCGTCCTGTGCGCGATGGCCGCCTACGACCGGTGGCCGACGGATTTCTTCCCGATCCTCGACGGCACGGTCCAGGCGGCGGAGTCGGTGGGCGCGCGGCTGGTCCTGCTGGGCAACCTGTACGGCTACGGCGAGCAGGCGACGATCCCCCTCACCCCCGGCATGCCGCTGGCGCCGACCACCCGCAAGGGAACCGTCCGCGCCATCATGTGGCAGCGCGCCCTGCGGTCGCGCGTGCCGGCCATCGAGGTCCGCGCCAGCGACTATCTGGGCCGCGGTGCGGTCAGCTATGTCTCGCTGCTGGCCCTGCCGCCGCTGCGGGCGGGCCAGGCGGTCGGATTCCCCGGCGACCCGGACGCGCCGCATGCCTGGTCCTTCACCAAGGACGTCGCGCGGACGCTGGCGGCGGCCGGCCCGGCCGGGCCTTGGGGCCGGGCGCTCCACGTGCCGTCGCAGGTGGCCTCGGTGCGCGAGCTGGTCGGCCGGTTCGCCGCGGCCGTGGGGCTGGCCATGCCGCCGCTGCGGCGGCTGACGGCATCAGACCTGGAGGCCGCGGGCTTCCATGAAGCCGTCGAGATGGCCTACCTGTTCGAGCGGCCGTTCCTGGTCGACGCTGGCGACACCGAGCGGCTGCTCGGGATTGCGGCGAGCAGCCTCGACGCCATGGTCGAGGACACGCTGCGCGACCACCGCGGCCCCGGTTAGGGCGCCCCCTTGACCTGGCGCAACCCCATGGGCCATAGGCTGGCGCCATGCCGGCCCTCGACATCCGCGGCCTTCACCTTTCGTTCCACGGGCGGCCGGTGCTGCGCGGCGTCGACCTGACGGTCGAGGCCGGAACGCGCCTGGCGCTGATCGGGCCGTCGGGCTGCGGCAAATCCGTGCTGGTCAAATGCCTGCTGGGGATCCTCGATCCCGACGCCGGCTCGGCCGCGATCGACGGTCGGCAGGTCGGCCGCACCGCCGGCAGCCAGCGCGCCGCGCTGATGCGCCGCTGCGGCGTGCTGTTCCAGGCCGGGGCGCTGTTCGACTCGCTGACGGTCTGGGAGAACGTCGCCTTCGGGCTGGTCGAGGGCCGCGGCATGGCCCGCGCCGAGGCCCGTGCGATCGCCCTGGCCAAGCTGGCCGCCGTCGGGTTGGAGGCGCGCGTCGCCGACCTGCTGCCCGATGCCCTGTCCGGGGGCATGCGCAAGCGCGTGGCGCTAGCCCGCGCCATCGCCGCCGATGCCGAGTTCCTGTTCCTGGACGACCCCACGGCCGGCCTGGATCCGATCACCACGGCGGCCATCGACGGGCTGATCGAGACCCAGACCCGGGCGCTGGGCGCCACAACGCTGCTGATCACCCAGGACATGGCCAGCGTCCGGCGCCTGGCCGACCGCGTGGCGATGATGGTGCAGGGCCGCATCGTCTGGACCGGCGACGCGGCTCGGCTCGACCGCCCGGGCAATGCCGTCGTCGAGCAGTTCGTCCAGGGCCGTGCCCAGGGCCCGATCCCGGTCGACGGCACCGCCGCGGCCGCCTGACCGGCGGACAACGAACGCCCCTCGACCGTTGATCCACGGCGACGGAACTGCCGAGCGAGGCTAGCCGATGATCAAGGACATCCTGGTCCACGTGGACGAGAGCCCGCGTTGCGACGTCAGGCTCGACGTGGCGATCACCCTGGCCCGACGGTTCGGCGCCCATCTGGCCGGCCTCTACGGCAGCGATCCGCGCGCCTGGACGCCTTATGTCGGGTTCGAGGGCACGGCGCAGGTCCTGTCGATGCTCGAGCAGGCCGAGGCCGCGCGCCGGGCCGCCGCCGAGGCCAAGTTCACCGAGCGCACCGCCGGTGCGCAGCTGCGCACGGAGTGGCGGCTGTTCGGCGGCTGGGCCACCGATCTGGCCGAGCATGCGCGCTATGCCGACCTGGTGGTGATCGGCCAGACCGACCGGGACGAGCCCGATGTCGGCCGCCTGCCGGTCGCCGACGTGATCCTGGGGGCCGGCCGCCCGGTCCTGGTCATCCCCGCGTTCGGTCGCTTCGATACCATCGGCGCGCGGCCGCTGATCGGCTGGGACGGCAGCCGCGAGGCCGCGCGAGCCGTGGCCGACGCCCTGCCGTTCCTGAGACGGGCGGAGATCGTCCGGATCATGACCGTCGAGGCGGCGAAGCCGCCCGAGGCGGCGACGGCGGCCGAGCCCGGCCGACGCGCCGACGCGCTCGCCGCCCATCTGACGCGCCACGGCGTCGCCGTCGAGGTGGTGCGCGAAGCGGTCGCCGACCTCGGGGTCGGCGACGTCCTGCTGTCGCGCGCCGCCGACCTGGCGATCGACCTGATCGTGATGGGGGCCTATGCCCATTCCCGCATGCGCGAGCTGGTGTTCGGCGGCGCCACCCTCACCGTCCTGCGCCAGATGACGGTGCCGGTCCTGATGTCCCACTGAGCACGTCGTCCTGCGGCGCCGGCCTCACGGCACCAGACTGTCGGTCTTGCTGATCACCGCATCCAGATAGTCGCGGATCAGCCGATATTTGATCTGCGCATTGGCCAGGTCGCGGAAGAAGTTGATGAGGTCGCCCCAGGGATCGTTGATCCGCCCGAGGCCGGAGACGAACGCGACCACCGCGCCATACTCCATGCGCCCGGACATGGCCAGCCAGCCGCCGAACAGGAACACGCCCGTCACGCTCAGGTGATAGAGCGCATTCATCGCGAAGTTCATCAGGTATTTCCGCCAGTAGATCGCGATGTTCAACGCCATGACGCTGCCGATGTCCTGCTCGGCGCTGGCGAGCGGCAGATTGGGATCGCCGGCGATGGCGCCCCCCAGACGGCGCAGCACGCCGACGCGGGTGGCCGCCCGCCGGTTGATCGCCCGCTGCAGCGGCGGCACGAACACGAGCTGGAGGGCGAACAGCCCGAAGCTGGCCACCGCCACCCACGGCTGCAGCACAGCGAGATAGCCGAAGACGCTGGCCAGCACGCCCAGCTGCTGCAGCGGATTGGAGACGCAGTCGCCGACCACGCCGCTGACCGGGTCGATCTCGGCCACCACGATGGCGATGGTGGTGCCCTCGGCGTCGGCGTCGCGGTCGCCGGCCCGCTCGCCCGCGGCGATGACCCGGCGCCGCAGCGCCCGCGCCGCCCGCTCGGTGATCCAGCCGCGATACATGTTCATCGCCAGCTTCAGGCCGCCTTCGACCAGGTTGACCAGCAGGTACAGGCCGCACAGCAGCGCCAGCGGCGACAGCGCCCCGCCGCGCAGCGCGTCGTTGACGATCCGCCGCTGCAGCTCCAGCGGCACCAGGTCGACCAGGAACACCACGATGGTCAGCACCGCCAGCCACGCCTGGTGCCGCCCCGCGACCCGCCAGGCATAGCCCAGAATGCTGCGCGGCAAGGGAACCATGCGGGGGAAACGCGTGGGAGGCGTCCGGCGGCGCGGCTGACGCGGCTTCGCCCTGACCGCGCGCGGCACTGGCGCGGGTGGGCAGGCGCGCCGCCCTGCCCTATGATCGGTACAGCACTGCTGCCCCGTCGCCGCCTCGGCCGATTCGGGCCGAGGAGTCGGGATGTCGTTCGCGCAGTTTCGCCAGGCCATTCGCGAGCCGCGCCTGGCTGCCGTCGCCGACCATTGGGACCGGGCCTGCCGGGGCGGCGCCATGCCGGGCTGGAGCGACCTGGACCCGATCGCCATTGGCCGCGAGCTGCCGATCGTGTGGTCCTGGCGCTGGGATGCCGACATCGGCGACTTCGTCGGCCGCCTCGCCGGCGACGACATCGAAAGCGTGCTGGGGCAGAGCGTCCGCGGCCGGCGTCTGGATCAGGTGTTCGGGGCGCTCAACGCCCCCATCGCGCGCTGCCGCTATCTCGAGGTCATGCGCAGGCCGGCGGCGGTCCGGTCGGTGGGGCATGTGTTCGGCCATGTCGGCGGCACCGGGCTGGGCGAGCGCATCATCCTGCCGCTCGCGCCCGACCGCGGCAGCGGCGGCGGCGTCTTCGGCGCGACGATCTATCGAGTGGCGGTGACGGGCGCGGTCCGCACCGCCCGCATCGACGGCGATGCGGCCGAGCGGCAGGTGTTCCCGCTGGTCCGGTGCGCGCCGGCGCAACCCGTCGGCATCGTTATGCCACCGGATTAATCCTTGCTTTGCCATTGGCGCGCTATTCCAGGACGGACTACGCGAGGGAGGCGCCCCATGGGCTTCGTAAGACGGTCGATCACCCCCCAGTTCGTCCTGCCCATCGGCGCCCTGCTGCTGCTGCTGATCGCCGCGATCGCCTACCGCGAGATCTCCAGCGCCCAGACCGAAGGACGGCAAGCCTTGCGGGCCCGGGCCGAACTGACCTCGCAAATCGTCGCCGGCGGCCTGGCCGACGCCCTGTGGAACATGGACGAGGCCGCGGCCGAGGCGCTGCTGAAGGCGCTGCGCCAGGACAGCGACTTCGTGGCGGCCGCGATCGTCGACGACAAGGGCCGCCCGGTCGCGGCCGAAGGCAAGATGCCGGCCGAAGGCAGCAGCATCGTGCTGACCAAGGCGCCCGTCCTGCGCGAGGGCAAGACGCTGGGCGAGCTGCGGGTGGCGCTGTCGGCCGCGGCGCTTGATGCGCGCAGCCAGGCCCAGGCGGTCCGGCTGATCGTCGGCGCCGGCATCGCGGTGGCGCTGATCCTGTTGGTCGTGGTCGGCATCACCCGGCACATGACCAAGCCGATCATCCGGCTGACCCGCGCCATGAACCGGCTGGCCGAGGGCGACCTCGATGCCGAGATTCCCGCCGCGGACCGGCGCGACCAGATCGGCCAGATGGCGCGCACCGTGAGCGTGTTCAAGCAGAACGCGCTCGAGGTGCAACGGCTGACCCAGGAGCGCCAGGCCAATGCCGAGCGCAGCCTGGCCGAGCGCAAGGCGCTCCTGGACCGGCTGTCGGCCGAGTTCGAGGAAACCGTGCGCTCGGCCCTCGACCGCGCCGCGGCCAATTCCACCAACGTCGCCGAACGCTCGGCCGACATGGCGCACATCATGACCCATGCCGAACACGAGAGCGCGACCGTCCGCGGCGCCACCGACCAGACCGCGGCCAGCGTCAGCACCGTGGCGGCGGCGACCGAGCAGCTGGTCGCCTCGATCCGCACGATCTCGGATCGGGTCGGCGAGAGCGCCCGGCTGGCCGCCGAAGCCGCCCAGTCCAGCGAGGAGAGCCGGGTGCTGATCGGCGAGCTGGACGAGCTCGCGCGCAGCATCGGCGACATCGTCGGCCTGATCAGCAACATCGCCAGCCAGACCAACCTGCTGGCGCTCAACGCCACCATCGAGGCCGCGCGCGCCGGCGACGCCGGCAAGGGCTTCGCCGTGGTCGCCTCCGAGGTCAAGCAGCTGGCCAACCAGACCGCCCGCGCCACCGAGGACATCACCGACAAGGTCAATGCCATCCAGACGGCCACCGGCCGCGCCGTCCAGGGCGTCAAGATGATCGCCGGCATGGCCCAGACCCTGAGCGACACCAGCTCCGGCATCGCCCAGGCGATCGAGGAGCAGGGCCTGGCGACCCAGGAGATCGCCCGCTCGGTCTCCGAAGCCTCGGTCGGGACCCAAACCGTGGCCACCGCCATCGGCGAGGTCGGCAACTCGGTCAAGGACGCCTCCGGACTGGCCGATGCCCTGCGCCAGGACGGCGAGATGCTGACCGCGGAGATGGCCGTGCTCAGCGACCGCGTCGGCCACTTCCTGGAGCGGCTGCGCGCGGCGTAGGGCCTACGCCCGCTCGTAGAAGAGGACGCGGTCCGCTGGCAGAAGGTGATCGAAATAGTCGAAATCCCGGAGGTTGCGCGTGAGCACCGCCCAGCCCCGCTCCAGCGCCTGGGCGCCGTCGTTGAGCAAGCTTGAAGCCTTCGAGCCTCCCGCCCGAGAGACGGGCGACGAGACCGGCCAACACCCCGGCCTCGCCCATGGCCGTCGCAGAGGGCGAGGACATCCGGGGCCCGGCTTGTCCTCGATCGTCTGGCGGATCTCTCTCTCGGCGCGCCCCGGGTTCCTGGATGCGCGGGATCCAGACGGCCGAATAGCTGCGTCAGCTCCGCGAGACCGGGAAGTGGTCGATCATCCCTTTCGCCAGGCGGAAGATTACGTCTCGCGGTGCGTCCAGCGAGCGCTGTTAGCTTCCGCAGAATAGTTGCTGCGAGGCAAGATCGATTTGACGCTCAGGACTATTTCCAAAATTATCCTGTGGATTGTAATCGCAGCGGCTGTGGTTTTCGTCACATTGCCGTTCACGAGCATTGCGTTCTTGCTTATCCTTGAGTGGTTGGGGATTCCGCTATCGTCTGTCATCAACAGCGCTGGTTAGCGATAGCCTTGGGATAAGATCGACTCAAGGAGATTTGTCCATAACCGCCGCTTGCCGATGCCGTTGCGCAACCATCGACCAGGAGACTTGCTCTACCGTAACCGGGAGAAAGCTGGTCACGCCGTCAACGTCCCGAGCGGGTTGTGGGCGCGTTAACGAGGCAGGTCAGCCTCAAGCGTAGCCGCCGACCGCGACCCGGCTGAGATAGCTCTTCACCGCTTCGGCGCGGCCTTGCTTCACCAGATCCTCGGCCGTCTGGTCGCCAAAGGGCGGCAGGGGCTGGGCGCGATACCACGCAAACGTCTGCTGAACCGAGCCACACCAGGGCAGGACGCGATTGATGATCTCGGCGACGTCGCGCAGGCGGGCCTGGGTGGCCGGGGCACGTCGGCGCAGCGTCTTCGACACGGCGTCGCGCGACAGGCCGCTGGCGAGGGCCAGCTCGGTTTTGCTGACGTGCAGAGCCTGGACCAGCCGGTCCAGCTGCACCGTGCCGTCCTGCCCGACAATGTCGGCCAGAAACGGAAGCTCGATCGCCGCCATGTGGTTGCCTCACAAGCTGTCCCATATCTGCGGGATAATGTGCGCCTCAACCACGCTGTTGCAAGCACGGGGCAGGGTCTTCGGCGCCGGCGCGGTGGCGGTGCCCACAGCACGCCACGGCAACTCCCGTTTGGGAGCTTCGCGGCACGGGCGATCCCGCTACGCCTGCGGGACATCAAATCTGGTCCTCGGAGACGATCACCATGCGGAAGTCCCTCGCCCTCGCCCTGGCCCCAGTTGCCCTGGCCGCAATCGCCCTGACCGCGGCGACCGCCCAGGCCCAGAATGCCGACGACGTCAAATGGGTCGCCCAGTGCATCGCCGACAATTCCAGCGCGACGGCGTCGGTCGGGCTGGATGTGGTCAGCAAGTACTGCGGCTGCATGAACAACAAGATGGGGTCGAACGAAACCCAGTCGATCACCCAGTGGGAGAAGAGCCACACCGCCGAGCGCGACGCCTGCAGCGCCGCGGCCGGCTGGAAGTAGTCGGTCGGCGATCGGGCGGTCGGGTGCCGCAGCACCAGCCCCGGCTTGGCGGCGGCAGCCGGTCTTCGCTAGGACGAGCTTGAGCCGGGTGCGTGCGGGCCCGACCGTGACAAAAGTGCGAATACGTGGGGGCGTCACAGGGCATGCTCGATGGGGCTCACGTCGCGCAATGCGATGCGGTTCCAACAAGTTGAGAGACCTTGTACTCTCTCCACGTGAGCGACGCATTCCACCCGGAGGACAAGGCCCGATCGGCCATCGACAGGCGTCTGGTTGAGGCCGGCTGGCTGGTGCAATCGCGTGCCGACCTCAACCTCGGGGCCGGCATCGGTGTCGCCGTGCGGGAGTTCCCGACAGCGTCCGGTCCGGTCGACTACGCCCTGTTCGTTGGCCGCCGTCTCTGCGGCGTCATCGAAGCTAAGGCGGCCGGAACGACGCTCTCCGGATTTGCGGACCAGGCGGAACGCTACATCGCCGACCTTCCGAAGGATCTCATTCAGACCGAAGGGCAGGTCCGGTTCGAATATGTCGCGTCCGCCAGCGAAACGCTGTTCCGCGATCGGGCCGATCTCGACCCCGCATCTCGCCGCCTATTCTCCTTCCACCGTCCGGAAACCTTGCAGCGTTGGTTCGCCGATCCGTCCTCGCTGCGCCGCCGGCTCCAGGGCATGCCGCCCCTTCTCACCGAAGGACTTCGTTGCTGCCAGGTCGACGCGGTCTCGGCGCTCGAAGGGTCCATGACAGCGAACCGACCACGCGCCCTGGTGCAGATGGCGACCGGCGCCGGCAAGACGTTCACCGCTTGTACGCTCGCCTACCGCCTGCTCGCCCATGCTGGCTTCCGCCGCATCCTGTTCCTAGCCGACCGCGCCAATCTTGTCCGGCAGACGCGCGACGAGTTTCTGGCCTATCGCCCGCCTGGGACCGGCCGATCGTTTGCCGAGATCTACAATGTCCAAAAGCTTGGCTCGGGTGGGCTGGACAAGGATGCCCAGGTCGTGGTGTCCACCATTCAGCGCGTCTATGCGGTGCTGACGGGCAACGAACTGTCCGAGGACGAGGAAGAAGCGTCGTCCTTCGAAACCCCGCTGGTCGGCACCGAGCGGCTAGTCACCTATAACCCAGCCCTGCCGATCGAGAGCTTCGACCTGGTAATCACGGACGAGTGCCATCGCTCGATCTACGGTACCTGGCGGCAAGTACTCGAGTATTTCGACGCCTTCACCGTCGGCCTGACCGCGACGCCGTCGCTCCACACCATGGGTTTCTTCGGCCGCAATCTCGTCGCCCAATATCCTTATGAGCGTTCGGTCGCGGACGGCGTGAATGTCGGGTTCGAGATCTTCCGGATCCGCACCGAGATCGGCGAACGGGGCGCGACCGTGAAGGCCGGCTACGATCTTCCGGTGCGCGACCGGCGGACCCGGGCAGAGCGCTATGAGACCCTGACCGAGGACTTCACCTATGCGCCCCAGGCCTTGGACCGCTCGGTGCTGGTACCCAACCAGATCCGCACCGTGCTTGCCGCCTTTCGCGACACCCTGTTCACGGAGCTGTTCCCGGGCCGACGCGAGGTCCCGAAAACCCTGATCTTCGCCAAGGACGATCACCACGCGGAAGAGATCGTCACGTTGGTGCGCGAGGTATTCGGCAAGGGTAACGACTTCGCCAAGAAGATCACCTATCGCACCGACGGCGCCGATCCCGAGACGCTGATCCGGCAGTTCCGAAACGACTACAATCCGCGGATCGCGGTCACCGTCGACATGATCGCCACCGGTACCGACGTAAAGCCGATCGAGGCTTTGATCTTCCTGCGCGACGTGAAGTCGGAACTGTATTTCGAGCAGATGAAGGGCCGCGGCGCCCGCACGATCCCGGCCGAGAAGCTGCGCGACGTGACGCCCGATGCCGAGGCGAAGACCCGTTTCGTCCTGATCGACGCAGTCGGCGTGACCGAGACCATGAAGTCGGTCTCCCAGCCGCTCGAACGGGACCGCAAGATCGGCTTCGACAAGCTGATCGACCAGATCGCCGCTGGACGGCGCGACGACGACGCGCTCGCAACCCTGGCCGCCCGGCTGGCCGCCCTCGACCGCCGCGTAGGCGACCGGGACCGGGCACGCATCATCGCCGCGACCAACGGCATCGACCTGCCCGGCCTCGCTCGTCGGTTGCTCGACGCGATCGATCCCGACGTTTTGGCCGCCCAGATCGGGCCTGACGCGCCCGAACCGGAACGAAAAGCAGCCCAGGCTCGGGCCAAGGACGAGGCCGTCGCGGTGTTCGACGACCCTGCCTTGCGGCGCCTCCTGAAAGACGTGAAGGCCGCCTCCGACATCCGGATCGACACGGTTTCGATCGACGCCGTCGTCTCCTCGGGCTGGAACGAGGCAAAGGCTGGCGAGACGGTGAGCCGGTTCACCCGGTTCCTCGACGAGCGGAAGGACGAGCTGGCAGCCTTGCAGATCCTCTACCGCTTGCCCTATGCGCAGCGACGGCTGACCTACGAAGCGGTGGACGACTTGCGCGATGCGCTGCGCCGGCCGCCCTGGCTGCTGGAGCCGGCCGACGTCTGGCGCGCCTACAAGCGCCTGGCCGGCGATCGGGTCAGAGGTAATCCGGCCGGAACCCTGGCCGACATCGTCATGCTGGTGCGGTATACGATCGGCCAGATCGAAACGCTGGAACCGTTGCCCGCCGTCGTCGCCGCCCGCTTCAACCTGTGGCTCGGCCGCGAGGAGAAAGCCGGGCGCAGCTACACCGACGAACAGCTCGCCTGGCTGCGCGCGATCCGCGACCATCTGGCCGTCAACGTCGAGATCCAGCCCGCCGACCTGTCGGATGCACCCGAATTCGCCGCCTCCGGCGGCATCGTCAGGGCGCGGACGCTGTTCGGCGATCGATTGCCGGCGCTGCTCGACGACTTGACCGAGACGCTCGTTGCCTGATATCTATCATCTGGTAGATACCGTTCGAGAACCGACCGTGGGCGCGACTGCCAAGATTTTCATGCATGGACGCAGCCAGGCCGTGCGCCTGCCCAAGGAGTTTCGGCTGCCGGGAACCGAAGTACGTGTCAGCAAGGTCGGCAACAAGGTGATTCTGGAGCCGATCGACCCGCCGCCCTTCGACGTGAAGGCGTGGCGCGAGCGATTGCGCGCCCTCGGCGCCGCCGACTTCCTGCCCGAGGGCCGGCCCGAACAGCCGCCGCTCCCCGACGACGACCCTTCGTTCGGCTAAGTCGGCTTGTTCCTGCTGGACACCAATGCGGTGATCGCCGTCATGACCGAACGCGTGCCGGCGGTCGCGGTGCGCCTGGACGCCGAGATCGGCCGGGGCACCACGATCCTCTTGTCTGCGGTCGTGCTGTACGAGCTACGCTACGGGATCGCGAAGAGCGACCGACCGGAGCGCAGCCGGGCCGTCCTGCAGCAGTTCCTGGCCGGCCCGATCACCCCCGTCACCTTCGATCCCGAGGACGCCGAGCATGCCGGCGACATCCGTGCGCATCTGCAGCGCCAAGGCACGCCCATTGGTCCTTACGACATTCTGATCGCAGCCCAGGCGCGCCGGCGCAGCGCGACACTGGTCACCTCCAACCGCCGCGAATTCGCCCGCGTGCCGGACCTTGCCGTCGAGGATTGGGCGAAATGAGCTTGGCCGATCACAGCGAGGGTGAGTCTGCGCCGGCTCGACCGAGAGTCGGGGAGCCGTGGCACCTGCCGCAGGGATGGCTTTGGTCGGTAGTTTACGATGCGATCCAACCGGTCTCCACCAAAGATCCAAAACGGATCTTTAAATCAGACTTGTTTATTTATATCGATTTGAGCGCGATACGCCAAGGGAAGATCGAGAAAATTCAGCAAATTCCCGGCGACAACGCACCGTCGCGCGCTCGACAACTTGTAAATCAATCGGACACCTTGTTTTCATGTGTTCGCGTTTATCTTGAGAACATCACTTTAGTGCCAAGTGAATATGATGGAGCAATCGCCTCCACGGCATATTGCGTTCTGAGACCGTCGAACATAATAGACAGCCGATACCTAAATTACTTCGTCCGTTCCCCACCCTTCATTAGTTGGACGACCAAACTTCAAAGAGGAAACAGTCCGCCAGCAGTCCTCGATTCAGATGTTAAGGCGCAGGCTTTGCCTCTCGCGCCTCTTGCTGAACAGAGGCGAATTGTCGCCCGCATCGACGCCCTGTTCGCCGAAATTGAGGACGGGGAAAGGGCGTCGGTGGAGGCCCGAGAAGGACTGGAGACGTTCCGCCGCGCCCTACTCAAGGTCGCCGTCTCGGGCGAATTGACCCGGGATTGGCGCGTAACGAATAGTCCTGCCGAGAGTGGCCGTGAATTCGCTACCCGCATCGCTGCCGAGCGCGCAGTCAATCCATCGGGGTCGGGGCGCGGTCGTCGGAGATCCACCTCTACCGCACTCGATCCAACAGGCCTGCCCACACTTCCCGAAACCTGGGTGTGGGCCAGACTGGAAGACCTTGTCACTGCAGGACCAACCAACGGGTACTCGCCAAAGACGAACGCCGAGGGCGATGGTACGCTATCTCTTAAATTGACCGCGACTACGAAGGGATGGATCGATCTTGCCCCTCGATCTACGAAGGTTCTGGCGGAAACGATCAGTTCTGCTTCCGACCTCTTCCTGACGGACGGAGATCTACTATTTCAACGAGGGAATACGATCGAATACGTCGGAATAGCCGCGGTCTACCGAGGCCCACCCAGGACCTATATCTACCCAGATCTGATGATAAGGGTTCGCACGAACCACCCTGAACTTACGGAATGGCTCTGGCGGGTGGCAAATTCACCCTATGGCCGGAAATATATGGCCGATAGGGCGACAGGTACTGCCGGTACGATGCCAAAGATCAGTGGAGAAACGCTGCGCGCGTTTCCGGTGCCGCTGCCGCCGATGGCTGAGATGATCGAAATCCTCCGGCGCATATCCGGCGCGCTCTCCGCTAACTCGGATACGCTCGGACTGCTTGACGCCGCGACCGCCGATGCGGCGCGCCTCAAACAGTCGATCCTCAAGGCCGCCTTCGAAGGTCGCCTTGTACCCCAGGATCCGACCGACGAGCCCGCGGCGGCCATGTTGGCTCGGCTGAAACCATCGGCCGACGACAAGCCGCGCCGGTCGGGTCGCCCGCGCGCAGCCGCCAGGAGCCAGCCATGAATGAACAGGCCCTCGTCGGCAAGGTCTGGAACTTCGCGCATGTCCTGCGCGACCAGGGCATCTCCTATCAGGCCTACATCTCACAGATCTCGTACCTGCTGTTCCTCAAGATGGACGACGAGCGGGTCACCCAGATCGGCGAGCCGTCGCTGCTGCCGGCCGGCGCACGCTGGGCGGACATCAAGGAACTGGCGGGCGAGGCGCTGGGCCGCGCTTATGGCCGGCTGCTCGATACACTATCGCGCCAGCGCGGCATCATTGGCGCGATCTTTCTGAAAGCCCAGAACGAGATCCAGGACCCGGCCAAGCTTAAGCGGCTGGTCGGGCTGATCGACGGCGAGACCTGGCTCGGCCTGCCGGTCGACGTCAAGGGCTCGATCTACGAAGGCTTGCTCGCGCGCAACGCCGAGGACGTCAAATCAGGCGCCGGCCAGTATTTCACGCCGCGTCCGCTGATCGAAGCGATGGTCGAGGTGGTCGACCCCGAGCCGCACGAGACCGTCCACGATCCGGCCTGCGGCACCGCGGGGTTCCTGCTGGCAGCCTGGGAGCACATGAAGCGCCACCCGCGGGCGCGTGACCGCGGCGTCTATTCGGCGCTGCGCAACAAATTCTCCGGCGTGGATATCGTGCCCGAGGTGGTCCGGCTCGCCGCAATGAACCTATATCTGCACGGCATCACCGGGGCCGAGAGCATCGTCGAAGCGAAGGATGCGCTACTCGGCGCGGGCGGGCGAAGCTACGACATCGTGCTGACCAATCCCCCCTTCGGGCGCAAACAGAGCTACCGCATCGTACGCGACGACGGCGAGATGGACAGCGAGCGCGAAGACTACGACCGCGCCGATTTCTTCGTCACCACGTCCAACAAGCAACTGAACTTTCTGCAGCACATCATGACCATCTTGGCACCCGAGGGTTGCGCGGCCGTGGTGCTGCCCGACAACGTACTGTTCGAGGGCGGCGCCGGCGAGACCATCCGCCGGCGGCTGCTGAACAATTTCGACTTCCACACCCTGCTGCGCTTGCCGACCGGGATCTTTTACAAGCAGGGCGTGAAAGCAAACGTGCTGTTCTTCGAAAAGCGGCCGCCGGCCGAGACGGCGGCGACCTCGGCTCTCTGGGTCTACGATTTGCGCACGAACCAGAGGTTTACTCTGAAGGAGCGCCCCATGACCGGGCGTGACCTTGCGGATTTCGTCGACCGCTATCGCCCCGCCCGGCGTGCCGAACGCGTGGAATCCGATCGCTTCCGCCGCTACCCGCTGGACGTCCTGCTCGCCCGTGACAAGGTCAATCTCGACCTGTTCTGGCTGAAAGACGACACGCTGGACGACCCCGACCTGCTGCCGCCGCCTGAAGAGATTGCTGCCGAGATCGCCGACGCGCTGGAGACGGCGCTCGATCGGTTTCGCAGCGTAGCAGCCGCGCTTGGCAACGACGCCGGGGTGTCCGTCCAACCAGATCCCACTCAGGCAACGATTGGCTCGTCGAAGCGCAGCGCAAGATAAGGGCCCGCGATCCCGGATCAGAAGCGTGCCATCGCCGCCGCCGGACGGCCGCCGGAACAGACCTGGTTGAGCGCCGCCGCGAATTCGTTCCAGCCGGCGCAGCCCGTGGCGGCGTCGTAGGCGGCCCCGATCAGTCGCGACAGGTACTCCGAATCTCGCTCCACTGATCTGTCACATCGTCACATTCACAAAACCGCCGTCGAGCAGCAGGTTCTGGCCGACGATATAGCCGGCATGGGCGCTGCACAGAAAGGCGCAGGCCTTGCCGAACTCGTCGGGATCGCCGAAGCGCCCGGCCGGCACCTCGGCCATCCGGGCCTGGGCGTAGCTGTCATAGTCCTGGCCGGCCTTGGCCGACAGGGCGCGCAGGGTCAGCTCCTGGCGGGCGGTCAGGAACGGGCCGGGCAGCAGGTTGTTGATCGTGACGTTGTGGCGGGCGACCTGTCGGGCGAGGCCGGCGACGAAGCCGGTCAGCCCGGCGCGGGCGCCGTTGGACAGGCCGAGATGGGGCAGCGGCCCCTTCACCGAGCGCGACGTGATGTTGACGATGCGGCCGAAGCGGCGGCCGATCATGCCGTCGATCACGGCCCGGATCAGCAGGATCGGCGTGATCATCGTGTCATGGAGGGCGGTCGCCCAGGCCGCCTCGTCCCAGTCCCGGAAGTCGCCGATCGGCGGGCCGCCGCCATTGTTGACCAGGATGTCGGGCTCGGGACAGGCCGCCAGCACAGCGGCGCGGCCCTCGGCCGTAGTGATGTCGGCGGCGACGGTAGTGACCGGCACGCCCGTCTCGCGCCGGATCGCGTCGGCCGTCGCATCGAGGACCGACGCCGTGCGGCTGTTGATGACCAGATGCACGCCCTCGCGCGCCAGCGCCTCGGCGCAGCCGCGCCCCAGCCCCTGGCTGGCCGCGCAGACGATGGCGGTGCGGCCGGCGATCCCGAGGTCCATGGCTTAACTCCCGTCGCGGTTGGCGCCGCGCCAGGAGACTACAGCTCGCCGCGCGCCGCCAGCGTGCGGATGCGGTCGCCGGTGCGCAGGGCGATCGCCTGGATGGTCAGCGACGGGTTGACCCCGCCCACGGTCGGGAACACCGAGCCGTCGCAGATCCATAAATTGGGCACGTCCCAACTGCGGCAGTCGGCGTCGACGACGCTGGAGCCGGGCGCGTCGCCCATCCGCGCGGTGCCGTGCAGGTGGGCGGATTCGGTCGCCTCGTGCCAGATCGCGTGGGCGCCCGCCGCCTGCATGACCTCGGTCATGTGGGCGAGGGCGTGGCGCACCAGCCGCCGGTCGTTGTCGCCGTAGGAGAAGGTGACGCGCGCGATGGGCAGGCCGTACTGGTCGGTCTCGTCGGCCAGGGTCACGCGGTTGCGCTCGTCGGGCAGCACTTCGCCGACGATCTTCAGGCCGGCCTGGTGGTTGTAGTGCGCCATGTCGCGGATCAGGGCCTCGCCCCACAGCCCATGATTGCCCGCCTGGGTCCCGGCCCACTGCTGCGGCAGCGGGCCCTGGCTCATATAGGCGTAGCCGCCGTGGAAATCCTTGCCCGCGTCGGTGTAGTTCCAATGCTCGGTCAGGGCCAGCGACGGCGGGCCCTTGTACCAGCGGATCTCCTCGTCGAACCGGCCCCACACCGCGTGGTTGGTCTGGACCATGAAGTTGCGCCCGACCAGGCCGGAGCTGTTGGCCAGGCCGTCGGGGAAGCGAGCGTTGGCCGACAGCAGCAGCAGCCGCGGCGTCTCGATGGCATAGCCCGCGACCACGACATTGCGCGCCTTCTGGAACCGCCACTGCCCCTCGCGCAGGTAATGCACGCCGGTGCAGCGGCCGGCGGCGTCGGTCTCGATCCGCCCGACCATGGCCAGGTCGCGGATTTCGGCGCCGGCCTTGATCGCCCAGGGGATCCAGGTCACGAGCGGGCTTTGCTTGGCGTTGGTCGAGCAGCCGATGGTGCAGAAGCCGCGATAGACGCAGGCATGGGCGGGGCCCCGCGGCGCCGAGACGGTGGCGAGCGGGGTCGGCGCCCAGGGGATGCCCAGGGCCTCGCAGCCGCGCGCCAGGACCAGGCCGGCGGCGTTGACCTCGTGCGCGCGGTAGGGATAGCGCGGCCGCGGCGGGCCCCAGGGATAGCGCACCGGGCCGGAAATCTTCAGCGCCTGCTCGACTTCGTCGTAGTAGCGCCACATCTCGCGCCAATCGAGCGGCCAGTCGGCGCCGTAGCCGAGCCGGCTTCTCGACTTGAACCACTCCGGGCGGAAGCGCAGCGAGACCATGGCGAAGTGGACCATGCTGCCGCCGACGGCCTTGCCGCTGTTGTTGTTGCCCAGCTGCAGCGGGTCGTCGCCGTCGCACAGGCGTTCGTCGGTCCAGAACAGCTTGCGCTGGTGCTCCTCGTCGGAGGCGAACTCCTCCAGCGGCCGCCACCAGGCGCCGGCATCGAACGCCACCACCGAGAAACCGTGCTGGGCCAGGCGGCAGGCCAGCGTGCCGCCCCCGGCGCCGGTGCCGACGATCGCGAAGTCCACCGCCTCGCCGTCGGGATATTGGCGCATCGGCATCCAGCCGCCGACCCGGAGCGGGTCGGGCGCGCGGCCGTCCTTGCCGCGCGGCGCCTGCAGTGCGTCTTCAAGCATGCTTGGCGGCATGCTTGGGGGGATCGGGGGCCTCGACGGCCTCCCACGGGTCGCGGCGGTCGAAGCCCATCCGGACATAGCCGCGCGGGCTGGCCGGACCGCCGAAGCCGATCTCCTTCCACGCCGTGGGATGGGCGTAATAGGCCGCGACGATGTCGTGGACCAGGCGCTCCTTGAAGAAAAGCCGGCACGGCATGCCGCCCCAGGCGGGATGGTGCAGCTCTCCCCCCTCCATCGCCCTCAGCAGCGCGTCCTGCGCCTCGGCATTGAGCGCCGCGAAGGCGTACCCGTGGGCCGCCTGGGCCTCGGCGTCGACCGCCGCCAGGCCCCGGCGCCAGGCCTCGCGCAGCGGCGGCAGCTTGGCGTTGCGGTAACCGTCGCGCAGGTCGCGCCGGAGCTTGTCGTCGACCATCGACGGGACCGGGATCGGCACCCGGTCCGGAGGCTGCGGCACGATGCGGTCGCACAGCGCGGTCAGGGTCCGCCACTCGTCCTCGGTCAGGAATTGCGGCGCGCGCGGCAACGCCAGGCGCGCGTCGATGACCTGCCGGGTCGCGTCGTTCCAGGACGGCGTGTCGCGCTTGGCCAGGACGTCATAGCCCGGATAGCGGTCAGCCATCGGCGCGGCCGTCCATCAGGTCCAGGGCCGCCAGACCGGCCAGCGCCAGGGCGGTGAAGCTGGGCGGCGCCGGGATCGGCGGCCCGTCCAGCAGGTTCTGGCTCCAGTTGCGCCAGCCGCCCATGCCGCGCCCAACGCCGAACAGATGCAGGCCGACCCCGGCGACGCCCAGAACAGCGGTCGCGACCAGCCAGCGCCGGGTGCTGCGGCCGCCGCGGCCGCGGAGCGCGGCCCGCGCCAGCAGGCCGGCGGCGACCGGCGGCACCGTCACCGGCGCCAGCATCGCCGGATTGTGGAAGGCGCCGCGGAAATGCAGCAGCCAGGCCTCGGCCGCCGTACCGGCCAGCCCGGCCGCCGCGACTGATGCCATCGCTCGCCCGGCCGGAACCCCCAGGACGCGCAGCCGTCCACCCGCGCCGCCGGCGCGCACGCGCTCGGCCATGATGCCCAGCACGCCCGACAGCACCAGCGCGAACGGCGCGCCGAGCGGAGCGCCGTAGAACAGGTTCGACCAGGACACGCCGCCGGGCCGCTTGGCCACGTTGTACAGATGGAAGCCGCCACCGACGGCGCCGGTCAGCGCGCCCAGGACATGGACCGCGTCGCGGGCCGCATGGGCATCAGGGCGGCCGTCGCGCGCGCCGTGGCCGCTGGCCGCCAGCGCCAGGCCCGCCGCCGCGAGCGGCGCCACCATCGCCGGGTTCTCGAAGCTGCCGCGATAATGCTCGACCGCGCTGTCGGCGAGCACGGCCGCCGCCAGCAGGCCGGCCGCCCGGTTCAGGCCGCGTGACGCAACCACGGCCGGCAGCTGCGGGGCTTGCGCCGGCGTCGGAGCGGTCATCGGATCAGCGGTCACCTACACCCTCTCACTGCACGCGGAAGCGCTCGGCGTCCTGGCGCTTGAACGCCAGCCCCAGGCCGGGGCGGCTGAGGTCGGGCCGGATCAGCCCGTCCCGCGGCACCGGGGCGCCGTCGAAGAGCTGGTGCTCGATCCGCGCATGGTCGTGGAACCATTCGAGATGCCGCAGCCGCGGCGTGGCGCAGGCGGCGGCCAGATGGAGCGCCGGCGCGCAATGGCCTGACAGGTCGGTGTGGTGCGCGGCGCACAGGGCCGCGATCTGCAGCCAGCCGGTGATGCCGCCGCAGCGGGTGACGTCGGCCTGCAGCACGTCGACCGCATCGGCCTGCAGCAGGATGCGCGCGTCGTCCACGGTGTAGACATATTCCCCGGCGGCGATCTCCATGACCGCCGGCGCCCGCGCGCGCACCAGCCGCAGACCGGGCGGATCGTCGGACGAGACCGGCTCCTCGAACCAGGCGACGTCCTGTTCGGCGAAGGCCTGCGCCAGGGCCACGGCCTGCTTGGCGCTGTAGGCGCCGTTGGCGTCGACGAACAGGACCCGGCCGCCGATCGCGTCCTTGGCCGCCCGCACCCGCGCCGGATCCTGATCCGGATGGCTGCCGACCTTCATCTTGACCCAGCGGCAGCCCTCGCGCTCGACCCAGCCGGCGAGCTGCGCCCGCAGGTCGGCCTCGCCATAGCTGGTGAAGCCGCCGCTGCCATAGATCGGCACCGCCTCGCGGCACCGGCCCAGGAGCTTGGCCACCGGCACCCCGAGCAAGCCCGCCTTCAGGTCCCACAGCGCCGTGTCGACGGCCGAGATCGCGGTCGCCGCCAGCCCGGCGCGCCCCAGGTTGCGGACCGAGCGCTGCATCGCCGCCCACGCGGCGGGCACGTCGAGCGCGTCGAAGCCCCGGACGGCGTCGGCCAGCTTGCCCTCGATCAGCGTCACGTTGGACCGGTCCGCATAGGTGTAGCCGATCCCCGTCCGGCCGCCCGCCTCGGCCTCGGCCACCACCAGCGTGGTCGAGTCCCACGCATAGGTGCCGTCGGCCTCCGGCTGGTCGGTCGGGATCGTGTAGGCCGCCGCCGCGATGCGCTTGATCGGGGCGGCAATCGTGCCGGCCGTCTGGCTCACCGTCGTGCCTCGTGTATCGCCGCGGCCAGGGAACGGCACCATGCCGGGGGTTGTTGCGCCATGAACGAAAGTAGGGATGGGGCGCCTGCCGCCGCCTCCCTAGAGTGCCGGTCCAAGTCTGCGGCCGCGACCGGCGGCGCACTCAAACCATCTCAGGGAGGGGCCATGCGCCATCCGGATCACCCCGACAAGTCGAGCACGCCGTGGGCCTGGGTTTTGCTCTTGCCCTATATCGCCCTGCTCTGGCTGCCCTTCTACAACTCGCAGGCGCCGAGCCTGTTCGGCTTCCCGTTCTTCTACTGGTATCAGTTCGCCTGGGTGCCGCTGACCTCGCTGGCGATCTACCTCGTCTACAGGGCCGCCAAATGACCGCCGCGACCATCAACTGGACGGCGCTGGCCGTCTTCGTCCTGTTCTTCGCCCTGGTCACGGTGCTGGGCTTCGTGGCCGCGCGCTGGAAGGCCGGCGACCTCGCCCAGCTCCACGAGTGGGGCCTGGGCGGCCGCCGCTTCGGCACCATCATCACCTGGTTCCTGGTCGGCGGCGACTTCTACACCGCCTATACGGTGATCGCCGTCCCGGCCCTGGTCTATGCGGTCGGCGCCTACGGCTTCTTCGCCCTGCCCTACACGATCATCGTCTATCCGTTCGTGTTCCTGGTCATGCCCCGGCTGTGGGCGGTCTGCCGCCGGCACGACTACGTGACCGGCGCCGATTTCGTGCATGGCCGCTATGGCAGCGCCGGGCTGGCGCTGGCGGTCGCCGTGACCGGGCTGCTCGCGACCATGCCCTATATCGCGCTGCAGCTGGTCGGCATGCAGGTGGTGATCGGCGCGCTGGGCATCGGCGGCACCGGCTTTGCCGGCGAGATCCCGCTGATCGTCGCGTTCGTGATCCTGGCGGTCTACACCTATTCGTCGGGCCTGCGCGCCCCGGCCATGATCGCGTTCGTCAAGGACGTGATGATCTACATCGTGGTCATCGCGGCCGTGGCGGTCATCCCGATCGAGCTGGGCGGCTACGGCGCGGTGTTTGCCGCCGCCGGCCAGGCGTTCCAGGCCAAGGGCGGGGCCACCGGGCTGATCCTGCAGCCGGGGCAGTTCGTCCCCTTCGCCACCCTGGCGCTGGGCTCGGCCTTCGCGGCCTTCATGTATCCCCACACCATGACCGGCGTGCTGTCGTCGTCGAGCGGCGACGTCGTGCGCAAGAACGCCATGCTGCTGCCGGCCTACACGGTGCTGCTGGGCCTGATCGCGATGCTGGGCTACATGGCGATCGCGGCCGGCATCCAGGTGCCGTCGCCGACCGCGGTGGTGCCGGCGCTGGTGCTGAAGATCTTCCCGGACTGGTTTGCCGGCTTCAGCTTCGCCGCGATCGCCATCGGCGCCCTGGTGCCGGCCGCGATCATGTCGATCGGCGCGGCCAACCTGTTCACCCGCAATGTCTGGAAAACCTTCGTCGATCCGGCGATCGCGCCGGCGGCCGAGGCCACCGTCGCCAAGCTGGTGTCGCTGGTCGTCAAGTTCGGCGCGCTGGTGTTCATCGTCGCCCTGCCGACGCAGTACGCCATCGACCTGCAGCTGCTGGGCGGCGTGTGGATCCTGCAGACCTTCCCGGCGATCGTGCTGGGGCTGTACCGGACGCGCCTGCGCCCCGCCGCCCTGCTGGTGGGCTGGGCCGTGGGCATGGTGGTCGGCACCTGGCTCGCCGCCGTGACCGGGCTGAAGCCGGTCTATGCGCTGACCATCGGCGGCGCCAGCTACCCGGTCTATATCGGGGTCATCGCCGGAGTGCTGAACCTGGCGGTCAGCGCCGTCGCCCATGTCCTGCTCGGCGCGCTGGGCGTCGGCCAGGGCAGCGACGAGACCACGGCCGCCGACTTCGGCCCCAACGCCGCCTCGCATTACGGCGACTGAACGGACGCCGGACCGGCAATCGGGTGATTGCCGGCCCGGCGGCGGGCGCGGACTATGCCGCCCCTTGACTTAGAGCGCGCTCGAACTGGTACCTGATCCGGCGATGGGACGAGACACGGGTTGGAAGGCGGAAACCGATGAAGATCGGGGACCTCGCGCGGCGAGCCGGGCTGTCGGTGCACACGATCCGCTACTATGAACGGATCGGACTGCTGCCCTACGCCGACCGCAACAGCGCCCGCCATCGCGACTACGACGCTGCGATCCTGACCTGGATCGACTTCCTGGGCCGGCTGAAGGCCACCGGCATGCCGATCCGCGAGATGCTGCGCTATGCGGCGCTGCGCGAGCAGGGCGCCGGAACGGAGGCCGAGCGCCGCGCACTGCTGGAGGCGCATCGCGCGCGCGTTCGCGACCGGGTGGCGGAGCTGCAGGCCTGCCTGCTCGTCCTCGACACCAAGATCGCCGGCTATGCCGGCTCAGAGACGAGGATGCCAGATCATGACGCAACGTTCCCCCAGCGCCGGCGCCAGCCGGCTGGAGCGCGGCCGGCGCGCGCTCGCTGAGATCGACGGCGAGGCCGGCCAGGCGGTGGTGACCGCCCTGGCCGACATCGCGCCCGACTTCGCCACCTATGTGCCGGAGTTCCCGTTCGGCGACATCTATTCGCGCCCGGGCCTGGACCTGCGGTCGCGCGAGATCGCCACCATCGCGGCGCTGACCGCCATGGGCAACGCCGCGCCGCAGCTCAAGGTCCACATCCGGGCCGGCCTGAATGTCGGCCTCCGCCGCGACGAGATCGTCGAGATCATCATGCAGATGGCGGTCTATGCCGGTTTCCCCGCCGCCCTGAACGGCCTGTTCGCGGCCAAGGAGGTGTTCGCGGACGCCGCCCAGGGCTGACGGCCGCTCGCCTGGAAGCCGTCGCAATCGCCGGTAAAGCCGCTACACTGCGGCAAGGCTAGGACACAAAAGCGACGAACAGGGGAGGACCCGTCCATGGATTGGGACGGCATCCATCGCCGCGCCATGCACTCGATGTTCGAGCGCCTGGAGCGGGCGTGCGAGGGCGCGATCGCGGTCGACGACCAGGCCCGGGTGGTGTGGATCAACGACAAATATGTCGAGACCCTGGGACTGGCCTCGGCCGCCGACGCGCTGGGCCGCGACATCGAGGCGGTCATCCCCAACAGCCTGATGCGCCGCGTGGTCGAGACCGGCGAGCCGATCCTGCTTGATATCATGGAATTCGGCGACCAGCCGCTGGTGGTCACCCGCATGCCGCTGGAGGACGAGGCCGGCCGCGTCATCGGCGCGATCGGCTTCGTGCTGTTCGGCCGGCTGGACGAGCTGAAGCCGCTGGTCACCAAATTCACGACCCTGCAGGCCGAGCTGTCGCTCGCCCGCCGCCGCTTGGCCGACGCGCGCCGCCCGCGCTACACCCTCGACGACTATGTCGGCGCCCATCCGGCGGTGCAGGCAGCCAAGCGCCTGGCCCAGCGCGCCGCCGGCCACGACGCCCCGGTCCTGCTGCTGGGCGAGACCGGCACCGGCAAGGAGCTGCTGGCCCAGGGCATCCATGCCGCCTCGGCGCGGGCCGAGCGGCCGTTTGTCGGCATCAATGTCGCCGCCGTTCCGGAGACCCTGCTGGAGGCCGAGTTCTTCGGGACCGCCCCGGGCGCCTACACCGGCGCCGACCGCCGCGGCCGCGAGGGCAAGTTCAAGCTGGCCGACGGCGGCACCCTGTTCCTGGACGAGATCGGCGACATGCCGATGGCGCTGCAGGCCAAGCTGCTGCGCGCCCTGCAGGAGCGCGAGATCGAACCGCTGGGCGCCAACCGCCTGGTCCCGGTCGACGTGCGCGTGATCGCCGCCACCCATGCCGACCTGGCCCAGCGGGTCAAGGACGGCCGCTTCCGCGCCGACCTCTATTACCGGCTGAACGTCATCGCCATCGAGCTGCCGCCGCTGCGCGACCATGCCCAGGATCTGCCGGCGCTGGCCGCGGTGCTGCTGGCCCATGTCTCGGCCCGCCTCGGCGCCCGGCCCAGGCGGCTGGCGCCGAGCGCGGTTGCCGCGCTGGCGGCCTATGACTGGCCAGGCAATGTCCGCGAGCTGCGCAACCTACTGGAGCGGGCGGTCATGATCAGCGACCGCACCGAGCTGACCGCCGACGATTTCGCGGCCATGCTGCCGGCGGCCGCACGCCCGGCGTCGGCGCCGGGCGTGCGGCCCTGGGCCGAGGCGATCGACGAGCTGGAGCGCGGCCTTCTGGCCGACGCCCTGGCCGCCGGCCGCGGCCGCGCCGCCGAAGCCGCCCGCCTGCTCGGCATCTCGCGGGCGACGTTCTACAAGAAGCTGGCCAAGTCGGGGCTGGAGGCGCGGGCGTAGCCTGTCTCCGCGTCGAGACACATGTCTCGATATCGAGACATGGCTGGCCCTGCCGCACCGCAGCATTCGTCTCCAAATCGAGACGACCGCTGCCGCCGGCGCTTCGCGCCGATCGAGCCAAAGCCCGGAAACACCGGCCTTTTCGCACCCGCACACGACCTGGCACGGTGATTGCGGTCACACCCCCTCAACACGAGAACCACTGTTGAGGGAGAGAGACCCATGGGCCTCATCATCGCCGTCGGCGCTTTGGCCTTCCTGATGGTCGTCGCCTATCGCGGCTACAGCGTCATCCTGTTCGCCCCGGTCGCGGCCTTGGGCGCGGTGCTGCTGACCGACCCGGCCGCCGTGCCCGCCGTCTTCACCGGCCTGTTCATGGACAAGATGGTCGGCTTCGTGAAGCTGTACTTCCCGGTGTTCCTGCTGGGCGCGGTGTTCGGCAAGGTGATCGAGCTGTCGGGCTTCTCGAAGTCGATCACCGCCGCCGTCATCCGCCTGGTCGGGCGCGAGCAGGCGATGCTGTCGATCGTGCTGGTCGCGGCGCTGCTCACCTATGGCGGCGTCTCGCTGTTCGTCGTGGTGTTCGCGGTCTACCCGTTCGCGGCCGAAATGTTCCGCCAGGGCGACATCCCCAAGCGCCTGATCCCGGGGACCATCGCGCTCGGCGCCTTCACCTTCACCATGGACGCGCTGCCAGGCACGCCGCAGATCCAGAACATCATCCCGACCACCTTCTTCAAGACCGACAGCTGGGCCGCCCCGTGGCTCGGCACCATCGGCGCCGCCTTCATCCTGGTCGCGGGCCTGGCCTATCTCGACTGGCGCCGGCGCGCCGCCGCGGCACGCGGCGAAGGCTATGGCGAAGGCCATGTCAACGAGCCACCGCGGGTGGGCGACAACCGCTTCGCCCATCCCGCCCTGGCGGTTCTGCCGCTGGTGGTGGTCGGCGCGCTCAACAAGCTGTTCACGGTGCTGATCAACGGCCATTACGGCGCCAGCTACGCCGTGGCGCTGACCGCCGACGCCAAGCCGCTGGTGACCCAGGTGCCGTCGGTGGCGGCGATCTGGGCGGTCGAGGGCGCCCTGCTGGCCGGCATGCTGACGGTGCTGGCCACCGCCTGGGCGCCGGTCACCCGCAAGTTCGCCGAGGGCACCAAGGCCGCGGTCGCGGGCTCGCTGCTCGCCTCCATGAACACCGCCTCGGAATACGGCTTCGGCGCCGTGATCGCCGCGCTGCCGGGCTTTGCCGTGATCGCCGACGGGCTGAAGGCGATCCCCAACCCGCTGGTCAACGAGGCCGTCGCAGTCAGCACGCTCGCCGGCGTCACCGGCTCGGCCTCGGGCGGCATGAGCATCGCGCTGGCGGCCATGGCCGACCGCTTCCTCGCCGCCGCCCAGTCGGCCGGCATCCCGCCGGAGGTGCTGCACCGGGTCGCCGCCATGGCCAGCGGCGGCATGGACACCCTGCCCCACAACGGCGCCGTGATCACGCTGCTGGCGGTGACCGGGCTCACCCATCGCCAGTCCTACCACGACATCTTCGCGGTCACCTCGATCAAGACCGCGGCCGTGTTCCTGGTGATCCTGGTCTACTATCTGACCGGCCTGGTCTGAGCGGGAGGCGACCATGCGCAACAAGATCGTGTCGGCCGCCGACGCCATCGCCGTGCTGCCCGACGGCGCCACCCTCTGCACCTCGGGTTTTGTGGGCATCGGCACGCCCGACGAGCTGCTGGCCGCCCTGGAGCAGCGCTTCCTGGCCGACGGCCGTCCGCGCGGCCTGACCCTGGTGTTCGCCGCCGGCCAGGGCGACGGCGGCGAGCGCGGCCTCAACCGCCTGGGCCATCCCGGGCTGCTGAAGCGGGTGATCGGGGGCCACTGGGGCCTGATCCCAAAGATCGGCGCGCTGGCCCTGGCCAACGAGATCGAGGCCTACAACCTGCCCCAGGGCTGCATCTCGCATCTCTACCGCGAGATCGCGGCCGGCCGGCCCGGGCTGTTCAGCCAGGTCGGCCTGCACACCTTCGTCGACCCGCGCCGCGACGGCGGCAAGGTCAACGCCGCCACCACCGAGGACATCGTCCGGCTGATCGAGATCGACGGTGAGCCCTATCTGTTCTACCGCGCCTTCCCGATCCACGCGGCGCTGATCCGCGGCACCACCGCCGATCCCGCCGGCAACATCACCATGGAGCGGGAGGCCCTCACGCTCGACAACCTGGCCATGGCCATGGCCGCCAAGAACAGCGGCGGCCTGGTGATCGCCCAGGTCGAGCGCATCGCCGAGACGGGCTCGCTCAACCCGCGCCAGGTGCGGGTGCCGGGCGTGCTGGTCGACTGCGTGGTGGTGTCCCAGCCCGCGCATCATCCGCAGACCTACCGCACCCCCTACAGCCCGGCCTTCGCCGGCGAGATCCGGGTGCCGGCGGCGGCGGCGCGGCCGATGGCGCTGGACGAGCGCAAGGTCATCGCCCGGCGCGCGGCGGCCGAGCTGGCGCTGGGCGCCGTGGTCAATCTCGGCATCGGCATGCCCGAGGGCGTGGCCCAGGTCGCGGCCGAGGAGCGCGTGCTGCCCTACCTGACCCTGACCGCCGAGCCCGGGGTGATCGGCGGCGCCCCGGCCAGCGGCCTGGATTTCGGCGCGGCGGTCAACACCGACGCGATCATCGACCAGAACCAGCAGTTCGACTTCTATGACGGCGGCGGGCTGGACCTCGCCTGCCTGGGGATGGCCGAGTGCGATGCCGAGGGCAACGTCAATGTCAGCCGCTTCGGCGGCCGCCTGGCCGGCTGCGGCGGCTTCATCAACATCAGCCAGAACGCCCGGCGCCTGCTGTTCGTCGGCACCTTCACCGCGGGCGGGCTGGAGGTCGCGGTCGAGGACGGCCGCTTGCGCATCCTGGCCGAGGGCCGCGCCCAGAAGTTCGTGCCGCGGGTCGGCCAGGTCACCTTCAGCGGCGCCTATGCCGCCGAGCGCCGCCGGCCAGTGCTGTACATCACCGAGCGCGCGGTATTCCGCCTGGAGCCGGGCGGCCTGCGCCTGGCAGAGGTGGCGCCCGGCGTCGACATCGAACGGGACATCCTGCCCCACATGGGCTTCGAGCCGCTGATCGACGCGCCCCGGCCGATGGACCCCGGCCTGTTCCAGCCGGGGCCCATGGGGCTGGTGCAAAGCCTGCTGCGGCTCGAGATCGACCGGCGCATCACCGTCGACACCGACCGCAACATCCTGTTCCTGGACTTCCAGGGCCTGCTGGTGCGCCGCCGCCAGGACGTCGACCGCATCCGCGACGCCGTGGAAACGCGCCTGCGGCCGCTCGGCCGCAAGGTCGCCGCGGTGATCAACTACGACAACGCATCGGTGTCGGACGAGGTGGTCGATGCCTATGCCGAGATGTGCCGCTACATGGAGGAGGCCTGGTACAGCCAGGTCACGCGCTACACCACCAGCGCCTTCCATCTGATGAAGCTGGGCCGGCCGATGCTGGGCGCGGTGCCGACCTCGGTCCGGGCGGGGTAGCGGCTCGACGGAGCCGGCGGGGCTGTGTCAGGGTTCTGCGGAGCCGTCGGGAGGAAACTGCGTGCAGGCGTGGCCGGTGCTGGCCGTCTCCGGCCTCTACCTGGCGCTGCTGTTCGCCGTCGCCTGGTGGGGCGACCGGCGGGCCGGGCGCGGCCAGGCCGGCGCCTCGGTGCTGGCCTATGCCCTGACCCTGGCGATCTACAACACGTCGTGGAGCTTCTACGGCTCGGTCGGGCGCGCCGCCGCCGGCGGCCTGGACTTCCTGACCATCTATATCGGTCCCGTGCTGGTCCTGGGCCCGGGCCGGCGCATCCTGGCCGACGCCATCGCCGCGGCCAAGCGGCAGAACGCTGCTTCGGTCGCCGACTTCATCGCCGCCCGCTACGGCAAGAGCAGCGCCGTGGCGGCGGCGGTCACGCTGGTGGCCCTGCTCGCCACCTGTCCCTATATCGCGCTGCAGCTCAAGGCGATCGCCGGCAGCTACGACGTGCTGACCGGCACGGCCCGGGCCGGCAGCGCCTCCGATCTGCCGTTCTGGCGCGACACCGCCTTCGCGGTGGCCGGCGCCATGGCGCTGTTCGCCATGCTGTTCGGCGTGCGCCACGTCGAGGCGAGCGAGCGCCATCGCGGCCTGATGCTGGCGGTGGCGTTCGAGAGCCTGGTCAAGCTGGCAGCCTTCGTCGGCGTCGCCGCCTATATCGTGTTCGGCATGGGCGGCGGCCTCCGGGCGGTGTTCGCGCATGCCGCCGAACCCGGGCTGCCCGCGCTGCTGCGGCCCGGCCTCGACCTGCCGGGCTGGATCCTGCAGACCCTGATCGCCGCGCTGTCGTTCCTGTGCCTGCCCCATGCCTTCCATGTCGCCGTGGTCGAGAACGAGCGGCCGGCGCAGCTCAGCGCCGCGCGCTGGCTCTACCCCGGCTACCTGGCGGCGATCAGCCTGCCGATGCTGCCGATCGCCCTGATCGGACTCACGACCTTCGGCCACGCCGTCAATCCCGACAGCTTCATGATCGCCCTGCCGCTGGCCTCCGGCAGCACCGGCATGGCGCTCGCCACTTTCCTCGGCGGACTGTCGGCGGCCACCGGCATGGTGATCGTGGCCAGCGTGGCGCTGGCGACCATGGCCTGCAACGACGTGATCGTGCCGCTGCTGATGCGCCTGCCGCGCTTCGGCCTGCGCAGCCGGGCCGGCGGCATGGCGGCGGTGCTGCTGCGCATCCGGCGGCTGGCGGTGGCGGCGGTGCTGGCGCTGTCCTACCTCGCCTACCGCTTCACCGACCGCAACTATCCCCTGACCCAGATCGGGCTGGTGTCGTTCGTGGCGGTCGCGCAGTTCGGGCCGGGATTCCTGGCCGCGCTCTACTGGCGGCGCGGCACCCGCCGCGGCCTGCTGGCCGGCCTCGGCCTGGGCTTCGGGACCTGGGCCTACACCCTGCTGATCCCGGCGATCGGCCGCAACGCCGCCGGCGGAGCCGACTGGCTGGCCGGCGGTCCGTGGCGCATCGGCTGGCTGGCCCCGGACGCCCTGTTCGGGATCCCCTGGACCGACCCGGTCTCGCAGTCGGCGTTCTGGAGCCTGCTGGCCAACCTCGCCGGGTTCGTGGCCGTGTCGCTGCTGGACCGGCAGACGCCGGCGGACCGGGCGCTGGCCGAGGCCTTCGCCAGCCGCGCGTCCCAGGCCGCAGTGCCGGCCCGGTCCTGGCGCTCACTGCCGGCGCTCAGCGACCTGGAGACGCTGGCCGCCCACTATGTCGGCCCGGCGCGCAGCCGGGCGGCGCTGGGCGCCTATCTGGCGCGGCGCCAAGCGGCCGGGCGGCCGCTCGACGGCACTGGCCTGGCCGACCGCGACGCGGTCGGCTTCACGGAGACCCTGATCGCCGGCGCGGTCGGCGCCGCCTCGGCGCGCGTGATCATGGCCGGGTCGCTGCAGGACCGGCTGCTGTCGCGCCGCGATGCCATGGCCATGCTGGGCGAGGCGTCGGAAGCCCTGGGCTCCGGCCGGCGGCTGCTGGAGGGCGCGTTGGAGAGCGTGCCCCAGGGCCTGTGCGTGCTCGATGGCGAGCTGCGGATCCTGGCCTGGAATCAGCGCTTCCTGGATCTGTTGGGCTTCCCGCCCGACCTGGTGCGGGTCGACCTGCCGCTGGCCGCGGTGATCCGCTTCAACGCCGAGCGCGGCGAGTACGGCGCCGAGGACCTGAAGGCGGTGATCACCAATCGCGACCGCGACGCGCTGGCCTGGCCCTACCGCTACATCCGCGAGCGGCCGGACGGCACGGTGCTGGAGATCGTCTACAACCGCACGCCCGGCGGCGGCTATGTCGCGACCTACACCGACGTCACCGAGCGCCATCGCGCGGCCGAAGCGCTGGAGCGCCGCGTCCGCGAGCGCACCGAGGACCTGCAGCGCGCCAAGGCCGAGGCCGAGCAGGCCAACGCCGCCAAGACCCGCTTCCTGGCCGCCGCCAGCCACGACCTGCTGCAGCCGCTCAACGCCGCCCGCCTGTTCGCCGCGGCCCTGCGCGAGACCCTGGCCCAGGACGCCGACGGCGCCGAGCCGCTGACGCGGGCGCGCCGGCTCGCCGACAACCTGGCGGCGTCGCTGCGCTCGACCGAGTTCCTGCTGGGCGACCTGCTGGACATCTCGTCCTTGGATTCCGGCAAGGTCCGGACCGACGTGCAGACGATCCGGATCGGACCGATGCTGCAGGAGCTGGCCCTCGAGGTCTCGGCGCAGGCGCGCGGCCGGGGCCTCGCGGTCCGCGTGGTGCCGTCGAGCCTGGCGGTGCAGAGCGACCCGCGCCTGCTGCGCCGGATCGTCCAGAACCTGCTGTCCAACGCGGTGCGATACACGCTGGCGGGCGGCGTGCTGCTGGGCTGCCGGCGCGCCGGCGGCCAAGTGCTGATCGTCGTCCAGGACACCGGCCCCGGCATCGCGCTGGAGCACCAGGCTGCCGTGTTCGAGGAGTTCCGGCGGCTGCCGGGCGGCGCACCCGGGACCGAGCGCGGCCTGGGCCTAGGGCTGGCGATCGTCGACCGCGCGGCGCGGCTGCTCGGGCACTCGGTCGAGCTGCGCTCCGAGCCCGGCCGCGGCACCCGGTTCTCGGTGGCGGTCCCGCGCGCCGACGACGCGGCCCCCGCCTCGGCCCCGGCAGCGCCTCCGGTCGGCGCCCTCGCCGCCGGCCGCCACGTGCTGTGCATCGACGACGAGCCCGAGATCCTGCGCGGCCTGGCGGCGCTGCTCGAAGGCTGGGGCTGCCGGGTGGCGACCGCGCCGGATGGCGACCGGGCCCTGCCCGCCCCGGTTCCGGACGTGCTGATCGTCGACTACCACCTGGGCGCCGGCGACGACGGCCTGGCGGTGGTCCAGCGGCTGCGCGCCCACTGGGGCCGGCCGGTGCCGGCGCTGCTGGTCACCGCCGACCGCAGCGAGGGCGTACGCCAGGCCGCGCGCCTCGCCGGCTGCGAGGTCCTGAGCAAGCCGGTCCGGCCGGCCGCGCTGCGGCGCTTCCTGGCCGCCGCGGCGCTGCGCGAGGACCTGGCGGAGACCAGCCCGTGAGCACCCCCATGCGCATCATCGTGGCCGACGACCACCCGCTGGTGCAGGAAGCGCTGCGCAGCGTGCTGGTCCAGGCCGTCCCGGACGCCCGGGTCGAGGCCTGCTTCAGCCTGAGCGAGCTGCTGGCGGCGGTCGCGGCCGACGCTGCCGACCTGGTGCTGCTGGATCTCGACCTGCCCGACAGCCAGGGCTTCGCCGGCCTGTTCCAGATGCTGGCGGCGCATCCGACGGTGCCGACCGCCATCCTGTCGGCGACCCGCACCCCGGGCATCATCCGCCGCGCGCTCGCCTTCGGCGCCTCGGGCTATATCCCGAAGTCGCTGCCGATGCCGGAGATGGCGGATGCCGTGCGGGCGATCCTGGCCGGCGCGATCTGGGCCCCCGCCGACGCCGGGCCGGCCGATGCCGACGATGACGCCTGGGCCCGCCGCTTCGCCGCGCTGTCGGCCCAGCAGATGCGCATCCTGGCCCTGGTCCGCGACGGCCGCCTCAACAAGCAGATCGCCGCCGAGCTCGGCATCGCCGAGCAGACCGTGAAGGTCCACGTGTCGACGATCCTGCGCAAGCTCGGCGTCGGCAGCCGGACCCAGGCCGCGGTGGCGGCGGATCGGCTGAAGCTGTGAGAGCGGCGTCATTATGGCCGGCCGTCGCGCGGTCCGGCGGAATGGGGTAGCCTGCCGCCGATGGACACGCTCAAGACCGCACGGGAGCTGAAGGCGGCCGGCCTGCCGCAGGACCAGGCCGAGGCGGTCGCCGTGGCGATCGCCGGCGCCCAATTGGACGCGCTCGCCGACCTCGCGACCAAGGCCGATATTGCGCGCCTGGAGCAGGCGACGAAGGCCGATATCGCACGACTGGAGCAGGCGACCAAGACAGATAATGCGCGCCTGGAGCAGGTGACCAAGAACGACATCGAGCGATTGGAGCAGTCGACCAAAGCCGACATCGCGAGGTTGGAGCAATCGACCAAGGCTGATCTGGCGCGGTTCGAACAGTCGACGATCACCGAATTCAGGGCGATTCGTGCCGAGATGGAGATCCTGCGCCGAGACGTCACCATCAAAATGGGCACGATGTTCGTGGTCGCGGTTGGCGTAATCCTCGCGGCCATCCGCTATCTACCGCCTCCGCACCCCTGAGCCAGGGGTCCGGGTCCAATCCAGCAACGCCAAAATCCGTGACTCTCGACGAGTCACAGGCCCATCACGTCGCCGTCGCCAGCACGAACCGCCGCCGCTCCTCCCGGAACCGCTGCACCAGGAATTCGCGGCAGGTCGCGACACGCCGGGCGGCGTGGGTGTCGGCGTGGGTCATCAGCCAGTAGGTCCGGCGGAATGTCAGCTCCGGCAGGATGCGCACCAGGTCGGCCCGCCCGGTCGCCATGAAGTCGTGCAGGATGCCGATGCCGGCGCCGGTGCGCACCGCCTCGAGCTGGCCCATGACGCTGGCGCAGCGGAACAGCCGCGTCGCCCGCCGCTCGATCGCTTCGGCATAGTCGAGCGCGGCGGCATAGGCGAAATCCTCGACGCCGGTGACCACGACATGGGCCGCCAGGTCGTCGGCGTTCGCCGGCGTCCCGGCCGCCTCCAGATAGGCCGGGGCGGCATAGACGCCCAGGCTGTAGTCGGTCAGCTTCGAGACGATCAGCCGGCCACGCGAGGGCCGGTCGATGCCGATCGCGATGTCGGCCTCGCGCCGTGACAGCGAGAAAGTGCGCGGCAGCGGCACCAGCTCGATCACCAGGCCGGGATGGCGCCGGGCCAAGGTGCCGAGTTCGGCCGCCAGCACGGTGTTGCCCAGGCCGTCGGGCGCACCGATGCGCACCGTGCCGGCGACCTCGGCCTGGTCGGTCGCCAGCCGGCCGGCGGCGCCCAGGATCTCGGCCTCGACCCGCTCGGCCGCCGGCAGCAGGCGCTCGCCGGCTTGGGTCAGCGGCGAGCCTGACGGCCGGCGATCGAACAGCGCCACGCCGATCGCCGCCTCAAGGGCATCAAGCCGGCGCGCCACCGTCGCGTGGTTGAGACCCAGCCGCCGCGCCGCGCCGACCAGTTGACCATGGCGCGCGACCGCCAGGAACACGCGCAGGTCATCCCAGTCCATTGGGCCAGTCCATGGGCTATAAATTCCGCACAGCGATTGCGCAGACATTCACCTTGTTGTGCACAAACCGAAGCGCGAAAACATTCCCGTCGTCAAGCCATCATCCGGAGGAAGCCATGCCCCAGGAGATCCGCCATTTCATCGGCGGTCGCGAGGTCGCCGGCCAGAGCGGCCGCACTGCGCCGGTGTTCAACCCCGCCACCGGCGAGCAGAGCGGCGCCGTGGCGCTGGCCAGCGCCGCCGACATCGAGCAGGCCGTCGCCACCGCCACCCAGGCCTTCCCCGGCTGGGCCGCGACCACGCCGCTGCGCCGCGCCCGCATCCTCAACCGCTTCCTGCGCATCCTGGAAGAGCGCACCGACGAGCTGGCGGCGGTCATCACCGCCGAGCACGGCAAGACCCTCTCCGACGCCAAGGGCGAGGTCCAGCGCGGCATGGAGGTGGTCGAGTTCGCGACCGCCGCCCCCCACCTGCTGAAGGGCGAAGTCACCGAGAATGTCGGCACCCGCGTCGACAGCCACTCGCTGCGCCAGCCCCTGGGCGTGGTCGCCGGCATCACGCCGTTCAACTTCCCGGCCATGGTGCCGATGTGGATGTTCCCG
>CAZEFK010000058.1:0-34887 GCA_964511405.1 uncultured Comamonadaceae bacterium
CAGCGGCTGCGGCGCGCGCGCTCGCCGAGCTGGCCCGGCATGAGGCCGGTGCCCGGCCGGCCCGGGCGGACCAGGCGCAAGCCGAGGCGCTGCTGCCGGAGACCGGAGCGCCTGTTGCGACCGCGGCGGCGCCGATCGACCGGATCGACCTGATCGCTGCCGGCTACACCTATCCCGGCGCCGAGCGTCCGGCGCTGCAGGGCGTATCGCTGACGATCGACCGCGGCGCCGTGATCGCCTTGGCCGGGCCCTCCGGCAGCGGCAAGACCACGCTGGTGCGGCTGCTGGCCGGGCTGGAGCCGCCCTCGGCGGGCGAGCTGCAGATCAACGGCCGCCCCGGCGCCGGCGACTTGGCCGGCTATCGCCGGCGCATCGGCGCCGTGTTCCAGGACGAGGCCCTGCCGGTCACCACCATCCGCGCGGCCCTCCTGGGCATGGCGCCAATTCCGATCGAGCGTGCCTGGGCGGCGGCCCGGCTCGCCCGCCTGGACCAGGCGATCGAGGCCATGCCCATGGGCATGCAGACCCTGGTGGCCGAGGGCAGCTTTCCCGCCGGCCTGATCTCGCGCCTGCTGATCGCCCGCGCCCTGGTCCGCGACATCGACCTGCTGATCCTGGACGAGGCCTTGGCCGCGCTGGACGAGCCGGTCCAGGCCGGCCTCGTGGCCGATCTCCGGGCGCGCGGCATCACGGTGATCCTGTGCGCCCACCGGCCGTCGACCCTGGCGCTGGCCGACCGCGTGATCCGGCTGGAGGGCGGGCGGGTGGTGCCCGCCGAGCCCGGCTGAGTTACCCCGCCTCGTCCAATCGGGCCAGAAGGCGGGCGAGCGCGGCGGCCAGGTAGTCCTGGTCCAGCACCGCGGCCGTAAGGACGGCGCCGCGCCGCGGGGCCCGCACGCCGAGCTGCGCCAGGACGTGGCGCACCACCTGGTGGGCGTAGGCGGCGCGGCCGAACAGGCCGGCGGCGTACAGCTCGGTGACGAAGGCGTCGTAGTCGGGGATCAGGTCGCTGGCCGGCATGCGGAAGCCGGCGAGCACCGTCGCCAGCGCCTCCAGCGTCTCGGTCGGGAAGTAATGCAGGTGCAGCCGGGCGGCGGCCAGGAAGAAGGCGAAATGCGCGGCCTCGTCGCCGGCCACCGCGCGCACGGCGCGGGCCAGCACCGGGTCGTGGCCGACCTGGGCGGCGAAGCGCAGATAGGTCAGCTGCGTCGCGCGCTCCTGCAGCACCGTGTAGATCAGCTGCTCGGGATAGTTGTCGAACGGCGGCCGCCAGGCCTGCGCGCGCAGCATGCGGGCATAGTCCTCGACCCAGTCCTCGCTGCGGTAGCCAGTATGCACCAGCACCGCGCGCCAGAGATCGCTGTGCCGGGACTCCTCGTAGCCCCAATGCAGGTAGAACTGGGCGGCGCCATAGCGGTCGCGGGTGCGCGCCACCATCTCGGCCGCGTAGTCGGGCGCATATTGCTCGACCGCGAAATAGCCCTGGGCCACGCGCAGCAGGCCGTCCGGATGGTCGCGGCGGACGGCGGCCCAGGCGAAGTCGTCGGGGTTCCAGTTGCGCTTGAGCTGGGCGCGCCGGAGATGCCAGCGGAACAGCCGGGTCACCGCGGCATCGAGCAGGCGCTGGCGCGCGCCGACGGACAGCTGCAGGGTCATTCGGCCTGGATAACCCGCCACCATCGCGGCGGGAACCGGCGCGCGACCGTCGATGCCCCGCTCGTCTCACCCGGTGCGCCCGCCGCCTCAGGGCGCGATCGCAGCCGCCGCGGATCCGCGACCAGCCGGTGGCGCCGCTCGGCTCCGGAGTCGCGAGCGAGGTCATTTCGATTCCGAAATGAACTTCATCCGCGCGGACGGTGAATCTCGTTACGATTTGGCATCAATCGTAGCGGCCGACCGGCGCCGCCACCAGCACGGCGCCCGGCTCATAGTCCCCGCTCCCAGTAAGGCGGACTGCCGAACGCCCGGCGCAGGTGATCCGCCAGGGCGCGGACCTTGGCCGAGGGCCGGCGGCCGTCGGGGTGGGCCATGAACACCGCTTCGCCCTCCGGCCGCAGGCCGATGTCGATCACGTCAAGCGCGCCTGATGCGATCGCTAGGCCGGCGATGAACAGCGGCAGCAGCGCGATGCCGAGACCGGCAACGGCAGCGTCGCGCATCAGGTCGCCATTGTTGACGCACAAGCCGACGCGGGCCTGGACGATCGCGGCCCCGTCGGGTCCGGCGAAGCGCCAATCGGCGGCCCCGCGGATCGTGTAGAAGATGCCGCGGTGATCGGCGAGTTCGGCGACGGTGCCGGGCACGCCGTGGCGGTCCAGATATGCCGGTGCCGCCACCAGCACGCGCCGGCTCGGCGCCAGGGGCCAGGCGACCAGCCGCGAGTCCGGGATCGCGCCGTGGCGCAGTACGGCGTCGAAGCCGTCGGCCGCGGCGTCGACCCGGCGGTCGTCCAGCTCCAGCGTCAGCGCGATGCCGGGATGGTCGGCCAGGAACGGGTAGAGCGCCGGCCCCAGATGCAGCCGCCCGAACGTCACCGGCGCCGCGATCCGCAGCGGCCCGGCGAGCGCGCCCCGGCGCTCGGCGAGGTCGGCCGCGGCGTCCTCGACCTCGCGCAGGATGCGTTGCGCCCGTTCCAGGAACGCCGCCCCGTCTTCGGTCGCCGCCAGCCGGCGGGTCGTGCGGTGGAGCAAGCGGGTGCCGAGGCCGCGCTCCAGCTCGCCCAGGCGCTCGCTGACCACCGACTTCGACAGCCGAAGCCGGCGCGCGGCCTCGCTGATCGAGCCGGCCTCGGCCACGGCGACGAAGGCGGCGATGCCGTCCAGCTTCATCGTTCGGCAATCCCGAAAGCCAGATCCAAGACTCGCAGGCTAATCCGGACAAGCGCGGGAAACCATCTCCCGGGCATCGAAAGGAGAGCCCTGATGTCCCGTCTCGCCAACAAAGTTGCCCTGATCACCGGCGCCAGCGCCGGCATCGGCCGCGCCACCGCCATGCTGTTCGCCACCGAAGGCGCCAAGCTCGTCGTCGGCGCCCGCCGCGAGGCCGAGCTCGCCAGACTGGTCGACGACGTCGCGGCCGCCGGCGGCCACGCCGTCGCGCTGGCCGGCGACGTGCGCAGCGAAGCCTATGCCCAAGCCCTGGTCGCCCACGCCATCGACGCCTTCGGGCGCCTGGACGTCGCCTTCAACAACGCCGGCACCCTGGGCGAGAGCGGCCCCAGCATGGCCGTCTCCGAAGCCGGATGGAGCGACACCATCGCCACCAACCTGACCGGCGCATTCCTGGGCGCCAAGCACCAGATCGCGGCGATGCTGGCACAGGGCGGCGGCTCGGTGATCTTCACCTCGACCTTCGTCGGCTACAGCGCCGGCTTCCCTGGGGTCGCCGCCTATGCCGCCAGCAAGTCCGGCCTGATCGGCCTGACCCAGGCCCTGGCCGCCGAGTTCGGGCCGCGCGGCGTACGGGTCAATGCCCTGCTGCCCGGCGCCGTCGATACCGCCATGTACCGCGACATGAACGACACGCCCGAGTCCCAGGCCTTCATCACCGGCCTGCACGCCCTCAAGCGCGTCGCCCGACCCGAGGAGCTGGCCCGCGCCGCGCTCTACCTCGCGTCCGACGACGCGTCCTTCGTGACCGGCACGGCGATGCTGGTCGACGGCGGCGTCTCGATCACGCGGACGTGACCGCCGGTTGACCGGCGGGGACGTGACCGCCGGTTGACCGGCGGCCGGAGGCGGGCTCGTACTGTCGGCGAGCCCGCCGCCTTCCGGAGACGCCATGAGCCTGGTCTATGTCCTCAACGGCCCCAACCTCAACCTGCTGGGCAAGCGCCAGCCGCATATCTACGGCCACGAGACCCTGGCCGACGTCGAGCGCGACTGCCGCGCCACCGCCGACGAGCTGGGCCTGGCGATCCGGTTCCACCAGAGCAACCGCGAATACGAGCTGATCGACTGGATCCACGAAGCGCGCGAGACGGCCGCCGGCATCGTCATCAATCCGGCGGCCTTCACCCACACCTCGGTCGCCCTCCTCGACGCGCTCAACGCCTTCGACATGCCGGTGATCGAGGTGCACATCTCCAACGTGCACAAGCGCGAGCCCTTCCGGCACCACTCCTATGTGTCGCTGCGCGCCGACGGCGTCATCGCCGGCTTCGGGGCCCAAGGCTACGCCCTGGCGTTGCGCCGCATGGCCAAGCTGATCGGCGACGCGTCCGGGACCAGGGCGGGTTGAACCGAGGCCGAGCCTGCGGCTGTGACGGCCCGGGCGGCCCGCTCGACGAGCACCGAATCGCCGAATTCGTGGGTCCGGTAGCCGCCCGTCGCCAGCAGGCGGTCGGCCCGGTCCAGGGTCTCGGCATCGGCGAAGGCGCCGAGCAGGTCGTAATGGCTGCTGCCGGGCTCGTGGGTTCCCGAGAAGACGGCGTCGACGACGCGCAAACGGCTCGCCGGGCCGATCCGGCCGGTCGCGACGCCCGGTCCGGCGCGCACCCGGCCGTCGGACGCAGCCGCGGTTTCCAGGGCGCGCACCACCGTCGTCCCGACGGCGATCACGCGGCCGCCGCCGGCCCGCGCCCAGGCGATCGCCGCGGCCGTCGTCGCCGGTATGGTGAAGGCCTCGTCGAGCGGCAGCAGCCGGTCGAGGTCGGGGTCGCCGGTCGACGACAGGCCGGCGGCGTGGGTCAGGGTGGCGAAGCCGATGCCGCGATCCTGCAGTGCGGCCAGGCTGCGCCAATCGAACGCGAAGCCGGCCGAGGGCGGCTCGAACGCCGCCGGCGGCCCGGCGAATGCGGTCCACATGTCCCACAGCGCCACCGGTTCGGGCAGATGGGCGTACTGGACCGGCCGGCCGTGGCGGGCCAGGCCGGCCCAGACGGCAGCCGCATCGGCGTCAAAGGCGATCCAGGCCAGGCGCGGCGCCAGCAGGCGGACGATCCGCGCCGCCAGAGGCCCCAGCGCCAGCCGGTCGCCGACGCCGAGCGCCGGAGGCGGTGGCCGTTCTTCGGTGCGCTGCCGAAAATTGCCGGCCCCGAACAGCAGCGCCGCGAACCGGCTGACGTCGCCGATGCCGCCCGGTCCCCAGGCCGCGAGCCGCACCTCGACCGGCCGGCCGCTGGGCTCGTGCCGGCCGGCCAGGCTGGCCGGCAGGGTCGCGGCGTCGTTGGCGACCAGCAGGTCGCCGCGGCGCAACAGCGTCGCCAGGCGCTGCCGCGGCAGCGCCTGGATCCGGCGGCCGGCGTCGATCGCCAGCAGCCGGGCGTCGGCCGGGCGCTGGACCGGGCGGTCGGCGGCGATCATCGGCCGGCCTCCGCCAACAGGCCGGGGATCGCGCGGATGAGCTCCCGCGCCGCGTCGGCGGGCGCCCGCAGCCCGGCCGGGTCGGCATCGGGCAGGGCTGCCGCGTGCAGCGGCGTATCCATGTCGCCAGGGTCGACCGACAGCACGCGCACGCCCAGCGGCCTGAGCTCGGCGTCCCAGATCCGGCTCATGTGCGCCAGCGCCGCCTTGCTGGCCCCGTAGGCGCCCCAGCCGGCATAGGGCGTCGCCGCGGCATCGCTCGAGATGTTCAGCACGAGCGCCGGCTCGCCCCGGCGCGCCGCCGCGGTCAGCGCGCCCAGCAGCGCCTTGGTCAGTCGGAACGGCCCGACCAGGTTGGTGGCCAGCGCCAGCTCGAGGTCCTCGCGATCGGTGTCGGCAAGCGGCGCCAGCGGCAGCGGCCCCAGGCTGGAGGCATTGTTGACCAGCAGGTTGAGGCCACCCAGCCGGCCGGTCACCTGCAGGGCAATGGCATGAATATCGGCCTTGATGGCGATGTCGCCGACGATGCCGTGGCTGCCCGGCAGCTCGGCCGCCACCGCCGCCACGCGATCGGCGCGGCGCGCCACGAACGCGACCCGGGCGCCGCCGCGGTGGAAGTCGCGCAGCAACGCCAGGCCGAGTCCGGAGGTGCCGCCGGTGATGGCGACGCCGATGCCAGTCGGATGATCGAGGGTCATGGGTTGGTCCTTCGTGTTATGCCCACGGGACCCGACATGGGACGGGCGCTGCGTCGAAGCGGCTCGCCCGTCCGCTCCGCTGACGGATACTCGACAGGCTGGACATGACCGACGACCCCGATCGCGTCGCCGCCCATCTGGCGCGGAACCTGGCCGGCCTGCGCCACGCCCGCGCCCTGACCCAGGATGCGCTGGCCGCGGCTGCCGGCCTGCCGCGTTCGACGATCGCCAACCTCGAATCGGGCGAGGCCAACCCGTCGCTGGCGGTGCTGGTCAAAGTGGCGGGAGCGTTGGCCGTGCCGATCGACGAGCTGCTGGCGGCCCCGCGTGCCAAGGTGCGCAAATGGACGGCGGACGAAGTCGGCCAGCGTCTGCGCGGCCGCGGCTGCGCGGAGCGGCCGCTGGTGCCCGAGCCGGTGCCCGACGCGCTGTCGAGCCTGATGGACTTCGCGCCTGATGCCGCCCTCAGCGGCACGCCGCACCTGCCGGGCACGCGCGAATATTTCACCTGCCTGGACGGCGCCGTGCAGATCGTGGTCGCCGGCCAGCGCTTCGCCGTCGCCGCGGGCGAAGTCCTGGCCTTCCTCGGCAATGTCGCCCACTCCTACCACAACCCCGACCCGCGCCAGCCGGCGCGAGGCATTTCCGTGGTCGTCCTGACCAAGGCGGGGGTATAGGTGGACTCCCGTCCGCGGTGGCCCGCTGATACCGGCCGTTCCGGCGCCGCAACAACGCAAGAGTGAGATCAATGTCGCAGCCTCCCGCGACCGGAGCGCCCGCGTTCCTGCGCCATGCGCTCGTCCTTGGCCTGCTGACCGCGGTCGGGCCGTTCGCCATCGACATGTACCTGCCGGCGATGCCGGCCGTCGGCGCCGACCTGAGCGCGGCACCCGACGCGGTGCTGATGAGCCTGACCGCGTTCTTCGTCCCCTTCGCGCTCGGCCAGCTGGTCTATGGCCCGGCCTCGGACCTCCTGGGCCGCAAGCCGCCGCTCTATGCCGGCCTGGTGCTGTTCCTCGCGGCCAGCCTGGGCTGCGCGCTGGCCCCCGATCTCGGCTGGCTGGTCGGCTTCCGCGCGGTCCAGGGCATGGGCGGCGCCGCCGGCATCGTGATCGCCCGGGCGATCGTGCGCGACCTGCACAGCGGCCTCGACGAGGCCCGCCTGCTGTCGCTGCTGATGCTGGTGTTCAGCGTGTCGCCGATCCTGGCGCCGCTGGTCGGCAGCGGCGTGATCGTGCTGGTCGGCTGGCGCGGCGTGTTCTGGCTGGTCAGCGCGGCGGCGCTGGCCGGGCTGGTCCTGGTCGCCGGCTTCGTGCCCGAGACCCGGCCGCCGGCGCGGCGCGCCGACAGCAGCCTCGGCGGCATGGTCACGGCCGCGCGGATCCTGGTCGCCGATCGCACCTTCCTGGGCCTGACCTTCCTGGGCGCCTTCGCGATCTCGGGCTTTTTCGTGTTCTTGGGCAACTCGTCGTTCGTGCTGATGGGTCGTTACGGGTTGTCACCGACCGGCTACAGCCTGGTCTTCTCGGCCAATGCCGCCGCGTTCTTCATCGCCAGCCAGTTCAACGGGCGGCTGGGCGCCCGCTTCGGCCTGCGCCCGCTGGTGCGGCCGGCGGCGCTGGGCTATGCCGCCGCCACCTTGCTGCTGCTGGTGATGGTCGCCGCCGGTGTCGACGGCCTGCCGGTGCTGTGCGGCCTTCTGTTCCTGGGCTATGGCTGCGTCGGCGTCTTGCTGCCGGTGTCCTCGGTGCTGGCGCTGGCCGAGCACGGCACCGTCGCCGGCACGGCGACGTCGCTGATGGGCACCGTGCAGCTCGCGGTCGGCGCTCTGACGATGGCGGTCAGCGGCAGTCTGGCCGACGGCACCGCCCGGCCGATGATCGCCGGCATCGCCTTGTGCGCCCTGCTGTCGGCCGTGCTGGCCCACGCGACCCTGGGCCGGGCGCCGGAGCCGGCGCGCCAGCCGGCAATCCGCCGCCCGGGATGACCGGCCAATGACGCGCGGTCAGGGGATCCAGTCGCCGACGATCGGCGCCACGCGGCCCTCGAACAGGCCGCTCTGGGCATAGTGCTGCAGCGGGTTGATGCCGGCCGCGGCGACGTCCTTGTTCTGGGCCAGGTAACCGGCGGTGCTGAAATCCGGGGCCGGATCCCGTCCCTCCTTCCAGCCGAAGGTCAGGTAATGCTGGTAGGGGTCCATGCCCGAGGCCGCAACGTCGGGGTTCTTCTGCAGGTAGAAGAACTTGTCGAACAGCTCGAAGCGGGCGTTGGGCTGCCGGCCTTCCTTCCAGCCATAGGTCCGGAAGTGGGTCAGCGGATCGATACCGGCCGCCGCGACGTCGGGGTTGGTGCGCAGGTAATAGGCGGCGTCGAAGCTGATGGCCCCGGTGCCGTTGGGATCGGCATCGAGCGGCGCCGAGGCGCCGACCACCGACGACAGCCCGGGCGCCGACCCGTAGTCGAACGCCAGCCGGATGACACTGCTGTTGGGATCGATGGTCGACACCGCCGTGCCGCCGAAGGCGTACAGGAAGCCGTTGTGGGGATCGGCCAGGCCCTGGATGGTCGGGTCGGTCACGTTGGACAGGGTGGTGACCGGCTGTGTGGCCGTCTTGAACGAGACCAGCGAGGTCGGGGTCACGGCGTCCATGGTGACGCCATCCGGCGCCGCAACCAGGTCGCTGACCGCGCCCGGCAGCTGGAACGACGTACGCGTCGCCTTGGCGGTCTGGGGATCCAGGGTATAGACGGCGCCGGTCGAGTCGCCGGCGTACAGCGTGCCGTCGGCATTGAAGCCCAGCGCCGTCATGGCGGTCGACGTCGGCGCGAAGGTGCCCACGAACACCGTGTGGGCGTTGGTCTGGTTGATCCGGTACAGGCTGGTGCCGCTGACCCCATAGAGCTCACCCCAAGGCGAGATCGCGATATCGGTCAGAGGATCGGTGCGCTCGGTCTGGCCCGGCAGCACGGTGACCGTCTGCTGGGCCAGGTTGACCACCCCGATGCGGCCGAAGCTGTCCAGGACTGCGACAGTGGAGGTATCTGCCTTGATCGGCATGGCGGCAGGGCCTTCGACGCGAACAGTGCCGATACGCTAAGAAGGTCGCTTCGCCTCGCAAGCGAAAGCTGCAATCCGTTCTGTTGATTCAATAAATGCGGTTCGCACCGGCCATGGCGGGGCGGCAGGCCAGCGAATCTGGCGCGGCGCTATCGTCCCAGCGACTGGCGCAGCTCCTCGATGAGCTGCCGGATGCTGCGCATATGCGGGTTGATGTCGAGCGCCGCCTGGAAGGCGCGCAGCGCGCCCTCGGCCCGCCCGGCATTGAGCAGCACCTGGCCGAGGCCGGCCAGGGCCGCGAAATGCCGGGGCTCCAGGCTCAGCACCACCTGAACGTCCTCGGCGGCGCCGACGCGGTCGCCGGCGACGAAGCGCAGGGTCGCGCGCTTGTTCCAGGCCTCGGCGAAGGTCGGATAGTGCTGGATCAGCTGGTCCAGCGCCGCCAAGGCCGGCCCTTCCTTGCCGGCGGCGAGCGCGGCGGTCGCCCGTTGCATCAGCAGGCGTGCCTTGGCATCGCCGGGCTCGGACCAGGCGTCCCAGATGCGCTTCTCGAGGTCCTTGGCCTCGGCCAGCGACAAGGTGGTGCGCAGCCGCGCGAACAGCGCGGTCAACCGGTCCGACGAGCCGTCCAACGGCTGGGCCCCGCTCAGGAGCCGAACCATGAGCTCAGCCGCGGCGAAGGGATGCTCGCTCATGATGCCCCTAGGGCCCCCTGGTCCGGATGGCGCCGGGCAGTGTGCCTTGGCGCCGGCGCGGCGGCAACCGCGTCGATACCGGCGCTGCCGCTCAACCGGGCCTGCCGAGAAGGTGATGGAGCGCGCCCAGCAGGGTGGCATCGGGGCTGACGATGATGTGGCAGGGCACCTTGGCCACGAACGGCATCTCCGGTCCCTTGGCGTCGAACCGCGCGCGAAATGGAGACTGCGGAATGATGTCGAGCAATCGCGGGACGATGCCGCCGCCGATGAACGCGCCGCCGGTGGCGGCAAAGGTCAGCACCATGTCGCCGGCGAAGGCGCCCAGCGCCCCCAGGAACATATCAAGCGTCTCGCGACAGCGCTGGCAGCTGCCGTCGAGGCCCTGGCGGGTAATGGCATCGGCCGGCAGCATTGGCTGGGCCACGCCGTCGACCAGGGCCAGCCCCTCATGCAGCAGCGACAGGCCGCTGCCGCAGAGCAGCCGCTCGTTCGAGATGCGGCCGCCGAATCGCGGGGCCAGCGCCCGCACCACCGCCCATTCGCGCTCCGTCGAGGCCGCGAACGCGGTGTGGCCGCCTTCGCCCGGCACCGGCAGCCAAGCCGCGCCCACCGGCACCAGCCCGGCCACGCCCAGGCCGGTGCCGGGGCCCAGCACCGTCATGGGGCAAGCAGGCAGCCGCGCCGGTCCGGCGCCGACCGGCGCCAGATCGGCGGCGGCCAGCGCCGGCAGCGCTGTCGCCAGCGCCTGGAAATCGTTCAGGATGATCAGGCAGTCCAGCCCGAACCGGCGGCGCAGCGCCTCGATCGAGAAGCGCCACGGACGGTTGGTGATCTGGACGGTGTCGCCCAGCACCGGTCCCGCCACCGCCAGGCAGGCGGCCTTGGGCTTGACGCCGGTGCACTCGAGATACCGGGCAATCCCGGACTCGAGGTCGGGCAGCTCGTCGGCGACCTGGTACAGGCAGTGGCCCAGCCGACCGCCGTCATTCACCGCCAAACGCAGATTGGTGCCGCCGACGTCCCCGACCAGGGCCAAGTCCCACAGCCCTGATTCGGCGCCGGACTCAGGAGAAGTGCTGCCCATTGCGTTCACACGACGCCACGCGATGGCCGGCAAACTGGCGACCACGGCGCCTCTCGTCAAGCCGCGGCCCAGGCTGACGCGGTCGCACCCACCATGCTAGGAACCCGGGGTCCCATGCCCCGCCCCCTCGTCCGACCGATCCGCCTGGCCTTGGCCGCAGCCCTGCTGTCCGGGCCGGCCGCCGCCGACCCCGGCGACGGCCTCAACATGGCGTCGATCGCGGGGCTGATCCAGGCCTGGACGGCGCGCGGCGCGGCAACACCGGCGGAGCTGACGCTCGCGGTCCATCGTCTCCTTCAGGCGCCGCCCGGCCCGAGCACGGCCGAGGACTCCGAGGCTGGGCGCACCGAGCTGGGGGCCACGGATCCCGCAACCGGTTGCCGGCCGCTCGTCCAGACCGCACCGATCCGCGGCCGGTCGGTCACGCTGGTCGCCTCGGCCTGCCCCGGCCCGGCCGGGTGGGCGCTCATGGACTTGCGCGATCGCGACGCACCGCCGCCCGCTCATCCCCCGCCCACCCCGGCCGCCGCCGCCCGGCCCGAGCCGGTGCGCGTGCGCCCCCTGGCCGTAGCCCCCGCCTGGCAGGGCGGCCTGTTCGAGATCCCGGCGCCCCCCGGGGTCGCGCCGGCGCGACCCCGGGCCCGCTACTGCGCCGTCGCCATCACCTTCGGCGACGGCGCCACCCTGCAGGTCCGCCAGGATGCCGACACGATCGCGGTCATCGTCATCCCGCCACCGGCCCATGCGCCGCTCGATCCGGCCCGCCGCGCGCTCTATGCCGCCTTCGACCGCAACGCAGCGGTCAAGCTGTCGGCGGCGGCCGACGGCGACCGCACCGTCGTCTCGGCGCCAGCCACCGACCACGCGTTCCTCAAGAATTTCATCGCCGGCAGCATCCTGGAGATCGGCACCGATCCGGCCCATCTCCTGGGCCCGTACAGTCTCAAGGGCAGTCAGCAGTCGCTGGAGGCCATGGCCCAGTGCGCGGCACAGGCGTTCGCGCCGCAGCGCCCGCCTCGGGGATGACAGCTGCGGCGCACACTCCCACGTTATTGTGGGGAAGCCGTCGGAAACCGGGGAGACGGGGGATGAGGACAGCGTGGCGGGTGACGGCGCTCGGCCTGGCCGCAGCCTTGTGGATCGCGCCGGCCGGGCCGGCCCGCAGTACCTTGCCGTCGGACATCCCGACGGTCGCGCCGGTGTTGCGCGAGGTCACGCCGGGTGTGGTCAACATCGCCGTGCGCCAGCGCGTCCGCGTCGCCGAGAACCCGCTGATGCAGGATCCCTTCTTCCGCCAGTTCTTCGGGCTGCGGGGGGCCCAGCCACGCGAGCGCGAGACCGAGGCCGCGGGCTCCGGCGTGATCGTCGACGCCCAGCGCGGCTACGTCCTGACCAACAACCACGTGGTCGAGGACGCCGACGTCATCGAGGTCACGACCAAGGACAAGCGCCGGTTCCGGGGCCGGCTGGTCGGGCGCGATCCCCACACCGACATTGCCGTGGTCAAGATCGACGCCAGCAACCTGGTCGCCGTGCCGCTGGGCGACAGCGACCAGCTCGAGGTCGGCGACTTCGTGCTGGCCATCGGCAATCCCTTCGCCCTCGGCCAGACCGTCACCTCGGGCATCGTCAGCGCCCTGCACCAGACCGGGCTGAAGATCGAGGACAACGAGGACTTCATCCAGACCGACGCGCCGATCAACCCCGGCAATTCGGGTGGCGCCCTGATCGACCTGCGCGGCCGCCTGATCGGCATCAACACCGCCATCCTGGCGCCGAGCGGCGGCAATGTCGGCATCGGCTTCGCGGTGCCGATCAACATGGCGCGCACGGTGATGGAGCAGATCATCGCCCATGGCCAGGTCCGGCATGGCCGCATCGGCATCGGCATCGAGGACGTGACGCCCGATCTCGCCGCCGCGGCGGGAACCCAGCGGTCGGACGGCGCCATCGTCACCCAGGTGCGGCCGGGATCGCCCGCCGAGCGCGCCGGGATCCGGACCGGCGACGTCGTCGTCGCCCTGAACGGGCAGCCGATCCACAGCGCGTCCCAGCTCGGCAGCCGGATCGACCTGGCCCAGGTCGGCGAGCGCGTGCAGCTCACGCTCGAACGGAACGGCCGCCAACGGACCGTGGCCGCGGTGGTGGCGCCGGTGCCGCCGAACGAAGAGCAGCAGCAGGCGGAGTAAGGCCATGAAATCCGTGCGCGCGGGCGTCCTGGAGATCGCCTACCACGAGTCCGGGCCCGCGGACGGCTGGCCGGCCGTGCTGCTGCACGGCTTCCCCTACGACATCCATGCCTATGACGCGGTGGCGCCGCGGCTCGCGGCCGCCGGCGCCCGCGTCCTGGTCCCCTATCTCCGTGGCTACGGACCGACCCGCTTCCTGTCGCCCGACACCCCGCGCTCCGGCCAGCAGGCAGCACTCGGCCATGACCTGCTGGCATTCCTGGACGCGCTGGATGTCCCCGCGGCGGCGTTGGCCGGCTATGACTGGGGCGGCCGCGCCGCCTGCATCGTCGCGGCGCTGTGGCCTGAACGCGCCCGATGCCTGGTCTCTGCCAACGGCTACAACATCCAGGACATCGCCGCGGCCGCCCAGCCGATCGCGCCGGAAGACGAGCACCGCTACTGGTACCAGTATTATTTCCACGGCGAGCGGGGGCGCGCCGGCCTCGCCCGCAACCGCCGCCCCCTCTGTCGCCTGCTCTGGCGGCTGTGGTCGCCGACCTGGGCGTTCGACGACGCGACGTTCGAGCAGACCGCTCCGTCGTTCGACAATCCCGACTTCGTTGATGTGGTGATCCAGTCCTACCGGCACCGCTTCGGGCTGGCGCCCGGCGATCCGGCGGTCGAGGCGACCGAGCGCCGCCTTGCGGCGCAGCCGCCGATCCCGGTACCGACCATCACCCTGGACCCGGCCGACGACGGCGTCATGCCAAGCGGCGGCAGCGCCCACCATGCCCCGCACTTCACCGGCCGCCACGAGCACCGGGTGGTCCCCGGCGCCGGCCACAACCTGCCGCAGGAGGCCCCCGAGGCCTTCGCCGACGCCGTGCTGGCGGCCATGGCGTGGTCGCGTTAGAGACCACGCGGGAGTAGGATGGCCGCCATGAGCAATCCCGAAGTCCTCGCCGCCCTCCGGCGGCTGGAGCTAGGTACCGTGCGCGAGATGGGCAGTCTGCGCGTCGAGATCGTCGAGTTGCGCGGCAAGGTCTCCCAGCTGCCGACCCTGGTGCCGATCATCGCCACGGTGCTGGCGGTGAACGCGCTCTCGTTCGGCGTCGCGAACCTGCTGGCGCGCCACTGAAGATCGCCGTCCTCCTGATGGCGCTGCTGGTCGCCGCGGCCGCCCCGGCGCCGGAGCGGCCTTTGCTGCCCGGCGTCGGCCCGGTCGACCCGCGCGTGCCGGTGGACGCCACGGCCGCGCCCTGGCGCGCCATCGGCCGCGTGCAGGGGCAGATCGGCAACGACGCCCGGTGGACCTGCACCGGTTTTCTGATCGGCCCTCGGCTGGCCATGACCGCCGCGCACTGCCTTTACAATCCGCGCACCCGCGGCTTCATGCGGCCGTCATCGGTGCATTTCCTGCTGGGCTATGAGCGCGGCGGCTACCCCGCCCACACCGTCCTGACCGCCCTGGCCGTGGCGCCGGGATACGACCCCGCGCATGGCGCGGACACCCTGGGCGCTGATTGGGCCGTCCTGCTGCTGGCCGAGCCGCTGGGCACGCCGGACCGGATCCTGGCCCTGGCGCCCGCCGACGAGCGCGAGTTCGGCCGGCTCAGCCTGGGCGGCTACGATCAGGACCGCATCGAAATGATCGAAGCCGACCTCGACTGCACGCTCGGCGCGTGGGAAGCCGATCGCGGTGGCCGGCCGCTGATCCGCCATACCTGCAGCGGTACCCATGGCACCAGCGGCGCCCCTCTGCTGGCGCGCCGCGGCAGCGCTTGGGTCGTGGTCGGCCTGCAGGTGGCAGCCGCCCGTGGCCGGTCCGCTGGCCTCGCGGTCCCGGCCGTCACCCTCAAGCAGATCGAGCGCCAGGCCCTGGCCTGGATCGGGCCACCCAGCTGACCGACGGGGCTGACCTACGGGCTGCGCGGCTCGGCCAGCAGCGGCGCCAGGCAGCCCAGCAGGTCCTCGTCCTCGAAGGGCTTGTACAGCACGGCATCGGCACCGAAGGTCTCGGCCAGGGTCGCCGACTGCTCCAGCGGCATCATCGGGCCGCCGCCCGACATGACGACGATCCGGAGCGCCGGGAAGCGCTGACGCGCCTGCTTCAGGAACTGGATACCGTCGAGCTCGGGCATCCAGATGTCGGCGATGACCAGGTCGGGACACGCTTCGGCCAAGCGGGCCAGGCCTTCGGTGCCGTTGGCGGCCTCGCTGACGGCGTGCCCGGCCCGCTCGAGCACGGCGCGGACCGCCCGGCGGACCAGCGGGGCGTCTTCGATCACCAGAATGGATGCCATGGCCCCGCCCCCGCTGCCTCGGCCCCGAACCGGGGCCGAGGCAGCCTAGTGTCGGAAGGTTAACGAATGTGCCCCGTAACCTGATACGAGGCAACGGGTCCGCGGCTGGCGATGGCCGAGCGGCGCCTTTATGGTGGCCGTCGGCATCAAGGGCGTCGAGGACAGGCATGGCATTCGCAGCGGACAAGCCCGACCTGACGGTGGCGGTGATCGGGGCCGGAACCATGGGGCGCGGAATCGCCCAGGTCGCGGCCGCCGGCGGCATGGCGGTGCTGCTGCACGACGCGCAGCCCGCCGCCGTGGCCGCGGCGATTGATGCCATCGGCGACGCCCTGGCGACCCAGGTGGCCAAGGGCCGGCTCGATCCGGACGCGGCGCGGGCGGCGCGGGAGCGGCTGCGCCCGGCGCCCGATCTCGACGCCTGCGCCGCGGCCGACCTGGCGGTCGAGGCCATCGTCGAGCGGCTGGACGCCAAGCAGGCCCTGTTCCAGGCGCTGGCCCAGCGCCTGCGCGCCGATGCCATCCTGGCCACCAACACGTCGTCGCTGTCGGTCGCCGCCATCGCGGCCGCAACCCCGGGGCCGGAGCGCGTGGCCGGGCTCCATTTCTTCAATCCCGTGCCGGCGATGAAGCTGGTCGAGGTGATCGGCGGCGTCCGCACCGCCCCCTGGGTCGTCGAGACGCTCATGGGCGTCGGCCGGCGCATGGGCCGGGTGCCCGTGCGCGCCGCCGACATGCCGGGATTCCTGGTCAACCACGCCGGGCGCGGTTTCCTGCCCGAGGCCGCGCGCATCCTGGCGCACGGCGTCGCCGCGGCCGCCGACATCGACCGCATCCTCAAGGACGCCGCCGGGTTCCGGATGGGGCCGTTCGAGCTGGCCGACCTGGTCGGGCTCGACGTCAGCACGGCGGTGATGGCGTCGATCTACGACCAGCAGTGGCACGAGCCGATGTACCAGCCCACGGCTCTCTTGGCCCAGCGCGCCGCCGCGGGCGTGCTGGGCCGCAAGACCGGCGCCGGCTTCTACGATTATCCCCAGGGGCGGATCGAGCCGCCACTCGAACCGCCGGTGCCCGACGACCGGCCCGGGCGCGTGTGGATCAGCCGCACGGATGGCCCCGGCCACGACGCCGTCGCGGCCGTTGTGGCCGAAGCCGGAATCGCGATCGACGCCGGCGAGCGGCCGGCCGCCGACAGCCTGTGCGTGGTGACGCCGGTGGGTGAGGACGCGACCTCGGCGGCGGTGCGCCACGGGCTCGACGCCCGTCGCACGGTCGCGATCGATTGCCTGTTCGGCCTGGGATGCCGGCGCTCGGTGATGGCCACGCCGGCCACCGATCCGGCGATGCGCCGCGCCGCCCTCGGCCTGTTCGGCGGCCATGGCGTGCCGGCGACGCTGTTGCGCGACAGCCCGGGCTTCGTCGCCCAGCGCGTGGTCGCCATGGTCGTCAATGTCGGCACCGCGATCGCCGAGCAGCGCATCGCCACGCCCGCCGACATCGACCGCGGCGTCGAGCTCGGCCTCAACTATCCGCAGGGCCCGCTCGCCTGGGGCGACGCCCTGGGCCCGGCCCGGGTCCTGGCGCTGCTGGAGACGCTGCACCGGGTCACCGGCGAGCCGCGCTACCGCCCGACCGGCTGGCTCCGGCGCCGGGCCCAGCTCGGCCTGTCGCTGCTGACCGAAGATTGATCCTGCTCGATGGAGACCGGCTTTGACCGCTGACCGCCCCGGCGCCCTCGCGGGCCTGCGCGTAATCGACCTCACCCGCGTGCTGGGCGGGCCCTACTGCACCCAGATGCTCGGCGACCACGGCGCCGACGTGATCAAGGTCGAGCCGCCCCAGGGCGACGAGACCCGCGGCTGGGGCCCGCCGTTCCAGGACGGCACCGCGTCCTACTATCTGGGCGTCAACCGCAGCAAGCGCGGCATGGCGCTGGACCTGTCGCAGCCGGACGGCCGCGCCGTGCTGCTGCGCCTGCTCGCGACCGCCGACGTGCTGGTCGAGAACTTCAAGACCGGCACCATGGAGAAGTGGGGCCTGGGCTACGACCAAGTGCTGGCCGAGCGCTTCCCGCGCCTGATCCACGCCCGCGTCTCGGGCTTCGGCGCCGACGGGCCGCTGGGCGGCCTGCCCGGCTACGACGCCGTGATCCAGGGCATGGCCGGGCTGATGAGCGTCAATGGCGAGCCGGACGGCGCCCCGGTGCGCGTCGGCGTGCCGGTGGTCGACCTCGCCACCGGCATGAACATGACCATCGCCATCCTGATGGCCCTGATCGAGCGCGGCGTCTCGGGGCGCGGCCAGTTCGTCGAGGCGACGCTGTTCGACAGCGCCGTCGCGCTGCAGCACCCGCACATCGCCAATTTCCTGCTGTCGAACCGGCCGCCGCGCCGCAGCGGCAACGGCCACACCAACATCTATCCTTATGACCAGTTCCCGACCGCGACCAAGCGCATCTATGTGGCGATCGGCAACGACCGGCAGTTCGAGCGGTTCTGCGCGGCCCTGGGCCAGGCCGCGCTGGCCGCCGACCCGCGCTTCCGCACCAACGGCGACCGGCTGGCCAATCGCGCCGCCCTGGAGGCGCTGCTGGTGGCCGCCCTCGCCGACCAGGACGGCGAAGCGCTGACCACCCGGCTACAGGCCGACGGCGTGCCCTGCGGCCTGATCCTGGACGTGCCCGACGTGGTCGAGCACCCGCACACCCGCCATCGCGACATGATCGTGGCGTTCGACGGCTATCGTGGCACCGGCACGCCGGTGAAGCTCAGCCGGACGCCGGCCGTGCCGCACCGGCCGCCGCCGGCGTTCGGCGAAGCGACACGGGCCGTGCTGCACGAAGCCGGCTATGACGAAGCCGAGATCCGCGCGCTGATCGAGCGGCGTGTCGTCTTCGATGCGCCCCCGGCCGGCGATCGCTGACGGCGTGCGGCGCGACCCGGCCCCGACCCCGACCGCCACCACCGCGCCGGAGCGGCGGTTGCGGGTTCCGATCACCTGGGTCCTGCAGATCAGCACGGCGCTGCTGCTCGCCGCGGCCGTCGCCAGCGTCCTGGCGATCAGCCTGACGGAAGGCCGCCGCGCCGCGCGGCTGCTGCTGCAGGAGCGCGCCGGGCGCACGATCGAGGCGGTGGTCGGGCGCCTGCTCGGCGGCTATGTCGACCCGCTGGTGCGCGGGCTCGACGGCATCGGCGCGGCCATCGAAGCGGGCGCGCTCGACCCCGGCGATGCCGAGGCGATGGGCCGTTTCGTCGCCGGCGCGGAGGCGACGACGCCGCAGCTGGGCGAGCTGGCGTTCATCCGCCCGGACCTGCGGGCCGACGTCTACGCCGACCGCGGCGCGCCGCGGCGCGACCAGGACTACGACCTGCCCGAGATCCGCGAGATGCTGGACTGGGCCCGCAGTGCCCACGGGCTGCGCTGGAACCCGCCGCAATGGAGCCCGATGCTGGAGCAGCCGATCCTGTCGGCGGTGCGGCCGGTGCACCGGGACGGCCGACTGCTGGGCGTCCTGCGCACCGCCCGGCCGCTCGGCTCGCTGGCGCAGACCCTTGCCGGGCTGACCCCGACCGACGACGAGCGGGCCTTCATCCTGTATGGCGACGACATGGTCGTCGCGTGCGCCGGCGCGACGGCGGCGACCCGGCCGTCGGCGGACCATCCGCTGCCGCGCCTGGACGAATCAGGCAACCCGGTGCTGGCGCGCCTGTGGACGCCGGCCGCCGACACCATCGCCCTGCCCGACCCCAACCTCAGCGCGCGCATCCTGCACCTGCCGGCCGGGGACTATACCGTCGTCTACCAGTCCCGCGACGCCGGCACCGACAAGCGCTGGATCGTCGGCACCTACGCCCGCGGCAACCTGGCCGCCGCCGAGATGCGGCGGGTCGAGCGCATGGGGGCCGCCGGCGCTGCGATCCTGGCGCTGGCGGTCGCCGTCGTGTTCGGCGTCGGCCGCGGCTTGAGCCGCCCGGTGGTCGGGCTCGCCCGGGCGGCGGCAACCATCGAGCGCCAGGACCTCGACGGCTTCCGGCCGCTCGCCCGCAGCCGGATTCGCGAGGTCGACCAAGCCGCCCGCGCCTTCAACGGCATGGTCGACGGCCTGAAGGAGCGCGAGCGCATCCGCGACCTGTTCGGCCGCTACGTGCCGCGGGACGTGGCACGATCGCTGCTGGCCGGGCCGCAGGCGCTGATGCTGGGCGGCGCCAAGTGCCAGATCACCATGCTGTTCTCGGACGTCGCCGACTTCACGACGATGTCCGAGCAACTGCCGCCCGACCACATCCTGGGGCTGCTCAACCAGTATTTCGACGAGATCTATACGCGGATCAACGATCAGGGCGGGATCATCGTCGACTTCATGGGCGACGGCATGTTCGCGATCTTCGGGGCCCCGGTCGCCCAAGCCGACCACGCCGCGCGGGCGGTCGCCGCAGCCCGGGCCATTGCCGCCTTCGCCGACGGCTTCGCGCGCGATTGCCGGGCCCGGGGCGTGCCCTTCGGGGCCACCCGGATCGGCCTGCACACGGGCGTCGCCACCGTGGGCAACCTGGGTTCGCTCAATCGGGTCAAGTACAGCGCCGTGGGCGACGTCGTGAACACCGCCTCGCGGCTGGAAGGCGCGAACAAACTGTTCGGGACGGGCCTGCTGGCCAGCGCCGAGACCGTCCGCCAGGCCGGCACGGCCGAGTGCCGGCCGCTGGGCGCCCTGGTGCTGAAGGGCCGGATCACGCCGCTGCCGGTCTTCGAGATCGCGGTGGCCGCCATGCCGGACCATTGGGTCGACTACCGCACCGCCTTCGCCCGGCTGGAGGCCGGCGACGCCGACGCGGCCGCCGCCTTTCGCGCCCTGGCCACCGTGGCGCCCGACGACGGCGTCGTGCGCGCCCATCTGGACCGGCTGGAGGCTGGTGTCGTCTCCACCGTCATCGAGCTGACCCAGAAGTAGGTCAGTCCAGCAAGCCGCCGCGGTAGCCCTCCAGCCGGTACAGCCGGAACCCTTCCACCTCGCGGCCGGCACGCAGGCGCGGCACCGTGCCCAACGGCGTGACGGCATCGAAAGCCGGCTTCACCGCGTCAGCCTGATCCTTGCGGTCGGAGGCGATGTACAAAGCAGGCCCGGATGCCAGGCGGGCCGCGTCGACCAGCGGCTCGTTGCTGTAGCGGACCGACTGGTTGGCCTGGAACACCACGCTGTCCGGCGGCAGGTAGAAGCGCAGGATGCCGGTCAGGCCGTAGTCGCTGGTCACGATGTAGCGGGCGCCGGCGCCGCGGGCGGCGGCCTCGACGGCGGCGGCCAGGCCGCGCCAGCCGGCCAGCCGCGCCGTCGGATCGATCCGCTGCGAGGCCGGCACCAGCCCGGTCGCGGCCTGGACATAGACCGCGGCCGACAGCACCAGCCCGACCCAGGGTGCCGCCCGGAGCGCCCGGCGCAGCGGCGGCCAGGTCGAGCCGCCGAAGGCCGCGACCGCGGCCAGGATCGCGGCCGGATAGGCCGCCCCCGGCCAGTTCGCCTGGACCCGGTCGGCCAGGGCATGATGCACGAAGAACAGGAGCATCGGCGCCGCCGTCAGCGCCAGCAGCAGCCACTCCGGCCGCCGCCCGGCCAGACCGCGCCACGTCGCGATGCCCAGGCCGGCCACGGCGAACAGGAAGATCAGCGGCGACACCAGGCCCGCCTGGCCACCCAGGAACTCCCAGAGATAGCGCAGGCCGGCCTCGGAGCCGGCGCCGACGCGCCCGAACTGCTTGGCAAACGACACCCAGCCATGCTGGGCGTTCCACACCACCGCCGGCAGGAACAGCACCAGCGCCAGCACCGCCGCCGCCCACGGCTCCCGGCGCCGGAGCCAGGGCCGCATGTCCGGCGACAGCAGCAGCCACAGGCCGGCCCCGGCCCCCAGGAAGAAGCCGATATATTTGCTCAGCAGCAGGGCGCCCATGGCGGCGCCGAACAGGTACCACCAGCCGCCGCGGCCGGTGCGCTGGACCAGCGCCAGGGCCAGGGTCCCGAGGGTCCAGAACAGCAGGGCCGGCGTGTCGGGCGTGATGATCACGGCCCCCACCGCGACCAGCGGCATGGCGTTGGTCCACAGCACCGCGGCCAGGGCCGTCCGGCGATCGCCGAACAGCGTCACGCCCAGAAGAAAGAGCAGCGCCGAACCGGCCACGCTGCCGAGCAAAGCCATGCTGCGCACGGCCCAGACGCTGTGGCCGAACAGGAGGGTGCCGGCGGCGATCCACCAGGCCACCATCGGCGGATGATCGTAGTAGCTGAGCGCCGGATGCTGCGCCCACAGCCAGTAGTAAGCCTCGTCGGGCGCGAAGTCGGTGGCGGCCGCCACCGCTACCCGGGCCGCCAGCAGCAGGGCCAGGACCGCGAGCGCGGGACCGCTGTCGGTCAGCGTCCAGCCGGTCCGCGCCATCACGCTAGCGATGGCGCCAGGTGAAGATCGAGCTGGCGGCGTAGTTCCACACCGCACCCATGACCGCCCCGGCCGGCCCCGCCGCCCACCACAGCCCCAGCTCGCGCCAGACCGCGTCGGCCACTTCCAGGTTGGCCAGGGCGCCGATCGCGCACACGGCATAGAATGACAGCAATCCGCGGACCAGCTTCCAGCCGCCGAGCCGCCGGTCCCGATAGGTCAGGGCGTTGTTCAGAAAGAAGTTCGAGGTCATGGCCACGCCTGTCGCGAGCGCCTGCGCCGGCACGAACCCCAGGCCGGCGCCGCGCAGACCGCCATAGAGCACGGCCATGTGGACCGCGACGCCCAGCGCCCCGACGATCGAGAACACGATGAACCGCACCGGCAGCAGGTTGCGGGTCAGCTTGGCCAGCAGCAGCAGCAGGAACTCCCACGCCACCATGGCATCGAGCTTGCTGGCGCCCTCGCGGCGGGCACGGAACCGGAAGCCGAGCTCGGCGAAGCGCAGCGGCCGCGGCGACGAAGCGAACAGGTCGAGCAGGATCTTGAACCCCAGGACGGAGAGATGGGGGGCGGCGGCGTCGAACACGTCACGCCGCAGCATGAAGAAGCCGCTGAGCGGGTCGGCGACCGGCGCGCGCACAATCGCGCGGCTGAGGCTCAAGCCCAGGCGGCTGATGGTGCGGCGAAGCGGCGACAGCCCATCCAGCCCACCGCCGGCGACATAGCGGCTGCCGATCACCATATCGACCGTGCCCCGCCGCAGCTCCGCCAGCATCGCCGGCAGCAACTGCTCGTCATGCTGCAGGTCGCCGTCGATGACGGCGACGAACGGCGCGGCGCTGGCCTGGATGCCCTCGATGCAGGCGCTCGACAGCCCGCGCCGGCCCACGCGCTTGAGGCACCGCACGCGGCTGTCGACGCGGGCGACGGCGCGCGCCTCTTCGGCCGTGCCATCGGGCGAATCGTCGTCGACGAAGATGATCTCGAACGACTCGCCTGCCAGCGCGGCCGATACCGCGGCGATCAGCGGCCGGACATTGGGCCGCTCGTTGAAGGTCGGCACGACCACGCTGACCGCCAGCGGCAGGATTCCGGCCGGCTGCGGCGGCATCGCGGCCGCCTCCACTGTTGCCATGGACGTCGAACGACCCTCCCGTCGGGGCCCCTCCATACGGGACCGGCGGCGCCGACCGCAACAGATTTCACGGCCTCCCGCCATGTGCGGCAACGAACGCCATATTTCGCCAATTCTTGTCACATCCACTGGCGGCTTATTTCAGGCTTATTCGACGATGGATAAGGATCGATGCGCTCTTCTTGAGGTGATCGCAGTCACAATGCCGGGACAGCAAGGAATCGTTAACAGTCGGGCCGTCATGCTCGTGGCGGGCATACCGCTTGGACAAGTGTGGCCAAGGGGTGCTCGCCGCGCGGGCCCGTCCCGCGAGCGCTTGCAGGAACTCCGGATGGCCGAGGCCAGCCCGATCGACGGTGACCCGACCTGCCTGGCCAGCAATGGCCATTTCAACGTCGTTCTGGACTGGTGGCGGCAATGCCGCGCCGACTCGGGACGGCCGCCGACGCGGCGCGAGATCGATCCGATCGCGCTCAAATCGGTCCTGTCCTGCCTCGCCATCGTCGAGCTGCATGACGGCCCCGGCCGGCTGCGCCTCAGGCTGGTCGGCACCGCGATCAACGAGATGTACGAGATGGGGGAGCTCACCGGCCGCTTCACCGGCCGCTTCATCGACCAGCTGACGGCCGCTGACGAGCACACGGCGATGCTCGACACCGTGGCCGCGGTCGTGCGCCGCCAGGTGCCCGACTGTCGGACCCGCACGGTCACGCGCCCCAGCGACCAGTGTCTCGTCACCGGGGACCGGCTGCTGGTCCCGCTGACGCCGCTACCCGGCGAGCCCGCCATGCTCCTGGGGGTGGTCGGCCCCCTGACCGTCCGCAAGCCGCGGCCGACCGGCATGGCCCGGAGCGTGTTTCCGTAAGGGCAAGGGCCGTGGCGCCAGCCCTTGCGGAGACACGCTCCTAGCTTTTGACCTTGGTGATCGACTTGATCTGACGCGGCGCCACGCCCGACATCTCGGCAATGCGGGCATCCTGGGCCGCGATCACCCGGCGTGCGACATCGGCCTCCGCCGTGCCGTCCTCGAATTCGCTGCCGGCAACCCGCCGGTTCGAGCTGAGCGTGCCATCCTCGTAGATGACGTTGAACGTCATCGCTTCTTTCTTGGTCGGCTTCCTGCGGGCCATGAACGCTGCCTCCTGTGGGCGCGCACCGGTCGGGCCGACTCGGCCACCGGGCGCGCTGGCGATGAACGGGAACGGATCGTCAGATGGGGATCGCCGGCGCCGGCGCCAACGGCTCAGCGCAGCGCAGCGATCACCTCACGGTCCTGGGCATCAAGAGCGAAATCGAAGACCTCCAGGTTGCGCCGCAGGTTGGACTCACCCGAGGCCTTGGGGATCGCGGCAATGCCCGGCTGCTCGACCAGCCAGCGCAGCGCCACCTGTGCCGCCGTCTTGCCGTACTTGGCACCGATGCCGGCCAGGACGCGGTCGCGCGCCAGGCCGCCCTGGCCCAAGGGTGAATAGGCCACCACCGCCACGCCCCGGGCCCGGGCATAGTCGAGCAGCGGACCCTGGTCCAGGCGGACATGATATTCGACCTGGTCGCAGGCGATCGGCGCGCCGTGACGCTCGATCGCCTCGCGCAGCAGCGGCGCCGGGAAGTTGCTGACGCCGATCGCGCGGGCGCGCCCGGCGGCGCGTTCGGCCGCCATCGCCGCCAGGGTCTCGGCCAGCGGCGTGTCGGCACTCGGCCAATGGATCAGCAGCAGATCGACATAGTCGGTGCGCAGGCGCTTGAGCGACGCCGCCAGCGCCGGCCCGACCTCGCGCGCGCCCAGATGGTTGCGCCACAGCTTGGTGGTGACGAAGATCTCGGACCGGGGAATCCCCGATGCCGCGATGGCGACGCCGGTCTCGGCCTCGTTGCCGTACATCTCGGCAGTGTCGATGTGGCGGTAGCCGAGCTCGAGCGCCTTGCCCACCGCGGTGGTGCAGGCACTGCCGCGCAGCTGCCAGGTGCCGAGCCCCAGGGCCGGCATCGACATCCCTTGGGCCTCGATCCTGTGCATGGGCGCGGCGTCTCCTCGGCCGCGACGATGGCCGAGCGCGGCCGTGGCTTCAACTCCGAACTAAGACCTGGGTTCCACCGCGCGCAGGAAGTCGAAGTCGCAGCCTTCGTCGGCCTGCAGAATGGTGTCGTGCAGCAGCCGGGCATAGCCACGCGCGGCCCAGGCCGGCCGGGCGGGCACCGACAGCGCCGCGCGGCGGCGCGCCAGCACTGCGTCGTCGACCAGCAGGTCGAGCCGGCGGGCCGCGACATCCAGGCGGATGCGGTCGCCGGTCTCGACCAGCGCCAGCGGGCCGCCCACCGCCGACTCGGGCGCGATGTGCAGGACGATGGTGCCGAAGGCCGTGCCGCTCATGCGGGCGTCCGACAGCCGCACCATGTCCTTGACGCCCTGGCGCGCCAGCTTGCGCGGGATCGGCAGATAGCCGGCCTCGGGCATGCCGGGCGCGCCCTTGGGCCCGGCGTTGCGCAGCACCAGCACGTCGTCGGCGGCGACGTCGAGGTCGGGGTCATCGATGCGCCGGGCCATGTCCTCGACCGACTCGAAGACCACCGCCCGGCCGGTGTGCGCCAGCAGGGCCGGGGTTGCGGCCGACTGCTTGATCACCGCGCCGCGGGGTGCGAGGTTGCCGCGCAGCACGGCCATCGCGCCCTCGGCCTTGATCGGCCGGTCGCGGCCGCGGATCACGTCCTGGCCGGGCACCGCCTCGGCCGCCGCCACCACGTCGGCCAGAGTGCCGCCGGCCACGGTCGCGGCATCGAGGTCGATCAGGTCGCCCAGCGCCCGCAGCAGCGCCGGCACGCCGCCGGCATGGTGGAAATGCTCCATGTAGTGCTGGCCCGAGGGCTTGAGGTCGACCAGCACCGGCACGGTGCGGCCGAGCGCGTCGAACGCGTCGAGGTCCACCGCCTGGGGCACGCGGTTGGCGATCGCGGTCAGGTGGATCAGGCCGTTGGTCGAGCCGCCGATCGCCTGCAGCACCACCAGGGCGTTGCGGATCGCCGCCGGGGTCAGAAGGGCACTGGGCGTGGGGCCGCCGGCGCGGGCCAACGCGACGGCCCGGCGGCCGCTGGCCTCGGCCAGGCGCACGCGCTCGGCATGGACCGCGGGACAGGTGCCGCTCATGGGCAGGGCCAGGCCCAGCGCTTCCATCAGGCAAGCCATGGTGCTGGCGGTGCCCATGACCATGCAGGTGCCGACCGACGGCGCCAGGCGGCCATTGACGGTGTCGATCTCGGCCGCGTCGATGGTGCCGGCGCGGTAGGCCGCCCACAGCCGGCGGCAATCGGTGCAGGCGCCCAGCGCCTCGCCCTTGTGGTGTCCGACCACCATCGGGCCGACCGGCAGCACCACCGTCGGCAGGTCGGCGCTGGCCGCGGCCATCACCTGCGCCGGCAGGGTCTTGTCGCAGCCGCCGATGACCAGGACCGCGTCCATCGGCTGGGCCCGGATCATCTCCTCGGTGTCCATGGCCATCAGGTTGCGCAGGTACATCGAAGTCGGGTGGGCGAAGCTCTCGTGGATGCTGATGGTCGGGAACGCCATCGGCAGACCGCCGGCCAGCATGATCCCGCGCTTGGCCGCCTCGATCAGCGCCGGGGCGTTGCCGTGGCAGGGGTTGTAGTCGCTGGCGGTATCGGTGATGCCGACGATCGGCCGGTCCAGCGCATCGTCGGAATAGCCCATGGCCTTGATGAAGGCCTTGCGCAGGAACAACGAGAAGTCGGGATCGCCATAGCTGGTCAGTCCCTTGCGCATGCCGCTGGCCATGGCGCTGCCCTTCGATGGGTTGGCTGGATCGCGACGATCCAGCCGGCCACGCCGCGGATTGTCAATGAGCCGGCATCACGGGATCATGCTCGCGCATCGAGGGGACGACCGACATGAGCATCCAGAACGCCGAAGGGGTCTATGCGATCGCCGCGACTCCGTTCCATCCCGACGGCCGCGTCGACACGCGCTCGCTGGACCGGCTGACCGACTTCTATCTGGGCTGCGGCGCGACCGGCCTGACCATCCTGGGCATCATGGGCGAGGCGCCCAAGCTGGATATGGACGAGTCGCTGGCCATCACCGCCCAGGTCGTGCAGCGCGCGGGCACGGTGCCGGTGGTGGTCGGAGTCTCGGCGCCGGGGTTCGCCGCCATGCGCAGCCTGGCCCGAGGCGCCATGGATCGCGGGGCCGCGGCGGTCATGATCGCGCCGCCGTCGACCCTGCGCACCGATGACCAGATCACGGGCTACTACCGTCAGGCGGCCACGGCGATCGGCGCCGACGTGCCGTTCGTGATCCAGGACTATCCGCTGACCTTGAGCGTGATCATGACGCCCAAGGTCTTGCGCCAGATCATCCAGGACAATCCCTCCTGCGTCATGCTGAAGCACGAGGACTGGCCGGGCCTCGAGAAGATCTCGGCGTTGCGCGGCTTCGAGGCGGATGGCTCGCTGCGCCGGGTGCCGATCCTGTGCGGCAATGGCGGGCTGTTCCTGGATTTCGAAATGGAGCGCGGCGCGGACGGCGCCATGACCGGCTATGCCTTTCCCGACATGCTGGTCGACGTGGTCAAGCTGGCCAAGGCCGGCGACCGCGAGGCCGCCCACGACCTGTTCGACGCCCATCTGCCGCTGATCCGCTACGAGCAGCAGCAGGGGGTCGGGCTCGCCGTGCGCAAATACGTGCTGCAGAAGCGCGGCGCCATCGCCTCGGACGCCCAGCGCCAGCCGGCCTCCAGCCTGACCGCCGCGGCCCGGGCCGAGGTCGACTATCTGCTGGCCCGGCTCGCCCGCCACGACACCCGGGCGCGGCTCTGACGGACGGGCGGCCGGCGCCCGCTGGATACCGTCAGGCGGCCTGCCGATAGTCCTCGACCATCGCCAGCAGTTCGTCAGCCCGCACGGCGTCCAGGCGGATCGTGGCGCCACGGGCGACCACCGCCCGGATCTCCTGGCAGCCGGCATGGCCGAAGTGCGCCAGGTAGGCGCGGATCCAGCGGTCGCTGTCCAGGATGAAGGGCACGTCCTGCACGACCAGGCTGCGGATGCCAAGGGCCGGGACCGGGCTCCGCAGCGGCCGGTACTGAGGGCTGTACAGCCCCGGCGTGTCGTTCAACGGATGGAACTCGCCGATCAGCAGGCCGTCCATCACGAACTCGTGGCGCAGGCGCGCCTGCATCATGTCGATGACCCGGTGGGCGTCGTCGGCCGCCACCGTCGGGAACACCGCCAGGATCACCGCGAAGCGGCCGGCATCCTGCCGCGCCGATGCCAGTTCCGCGAACGCCGTCTTGAGCGCCAGCATGCGGCGCTCGACATCGGCGGGCTCGGCCCGGCCGCGGTGGGCGGTCACGTATATCAGGTTGCGTTGCAGGCTGCCGGCGACGAACGGGCAGACCGGACGGCGATGGCCGGCATCGGGATGCGCGCGGGCCGTGGACTCCGTGTAGCCGAGCATGCCGCGGATTGCGGCAAGCTCGCTCGCGGTGAAGACCTCTCGCCCCATCGTTCGCATCTCGCCGATACTGACGAGTGGCGGTTGTGCCATGTCCGTCCTCGTGCGCTGGTCGGTAGACTAAGCGCACGGTCGGCTTGCGAAAGGGTTAAAACACCGCGATGCAAAACCCGCGACTGCCGAGGCCGTCACGGCGCCGGCGAGAAGCTCTGCGCGAAGGTCCGCTCGTCGCCGCGGGGCACGGCGCGGATGCCCTTGCGCATGGCCCAGGTCGACGACTGGAAGTGGATCGGCACGATGGCGACGTCGTCCAGCGCGATGTCGGCAGCCTGGCGCAGCAGGTCGGCGCGCTTGGCGTCGTCGAGGGTGCCGAGCGCCTGCCGGGTCAGGTCGTCGACCTTGGGGTTGCAGTAGGAGCTCCAGTTGACCGTGCCCCAGCCGGCGGCGCGGTCCTCGCACACGATCAGCGCGCGCAGGATATTGCTGGCCTCGCCGCTCTGGTTGCCCCAGCCGATCATGCCGAACCAGAACTCGCGCTTGGCGCCGCGGCCGGCATAGACCGCCATGGGCATCAGGTCGACCTTGGCCGCGATGCCGATGCGCTGCAGCATCTGCGCCATCGCCGGCACGATCTTGTCGTCGTTGATGAAGCGGTTGTTGGGGCCGTGCAAAGTCAGGGCGAAGCCGTCGGGATAGCCGGCCTCGACCAGGAGCGCCTTGGCCCGGGCCAGATCGAACACGGGCCGCCGTGCCGGGTCCGAGCCCGGCAGCGGCACCGGCACCAGGTTGTTGGCCGGGTCGGATAGGCCGTCCATGATCCGGTCGCGGATCGCCTGGCGGTTGATCGCCAGGTTGATCGCCTGGCGCACGCGCAGATCGGCCAGGGGATTCTTGGGCAGCGGGGAACCGTCCTTGGCGGTCGCGTCGCCATTGGTCGTCCGGCCGCCGTCGACATAGAAATAGATCAGCCGGAAGGACGGCCGCGCCGCCAGGACCAGGTTGGGGTTCTGGCGCACGCGCGGCAGATCGGGCGTGGGCACGTTCTCCAGCGCGTCGATGTCGCCGGCCAGCAGCGCGGCGATGCGGGCCGTGCCGTCGGGAATGAAGCGCAGCGTCACCGTGTCCCAGGGCTGCGGCCGGCCCCAATAGCCGTCGAAGCGGGCGAGTTCGACCCGGTCGTCGCGCAGGTAGCGGACCAGCTTGTAGGGTCCGGTGCCGATCACCCCCTTGCCGGTCCCGACATCCTCGGTGGGCACGCCTTCGCTGGCATGCTTGCTCATGATGTAGATGAAGGACAGGTCGTTCAGCAGCAGCGGATAGGGCGTCTTGGTCCGGATCCGCACGGTCAGCGGGTCGACCGCCTCGGTCGCCGCGATGGCGTTGGTGTAGATGGTGAAGGGCGCCGGGCTGTTGGTCAGGGTCGCTGGGCGGGCCAGCGAATAGACCACGTCGGCGGCGGTAAAGTCGCCGCCATCCTGGAACTTGACGCCCGGCCGCAGCTTGAATTCCCAGGTCGTGGGGTCGACCAGGCGCCAGGATTCCGCCAGGGTCGGCTGCAGCTTGCCGTCGGCATCCATGGTCACCAGCGTCTCGAAGATGTGCTGCGAGACGTTGAGGTTGGGCACCAGGTTGTGCCAGTGCGGGTCGAGGCTGGTCGGCGGCGAGCTGAAGGCCAGACGGAGCTCGGCTGCCCGGGCGGGCATGGCGGCAACCAGGGCGGCCAGGCCGAGGCCCAGCAGGATGCTCAAAACTCGCGGCACGGGTGGCTCCTCCGGCGACAGGCCTTTACACTGATGCTGCGTCGTCGCGGCAGGGGGCCACTATGAGCCAAGCGGAACCCGTCCTCCATATCGATACCGAGCATGTGCGGGTGACCGAATGGCGCTTCCCGCCGGGTGCGGCGACCGGCCATCATCGCCACGGCTACGACTATGTCGTCGTGCCCTTGACCCATGGCACGCTGCGCATCGTCGGCGCCACCGGCGAGACCATGGCGGCCCTGACCCCGGGTGCGGCCTATGCCCGCAAGGCCGGGGTCGAGCACGACGTCATCAATGCCGGCCAGGAGCCGCTGGCCTTCGTCGAGATCGAGCTGAAGGACCATGCCGGCTGACCGCCTGGCCGCCGCGCGCTGCCTGCTGTTCGTCCCGGGCGACCGGCCCGAGCGGTTCGCCAAGGCGCTGGCCGCCTCGCCCGACGGCATCATCATCGATCTGGAGGACGCCGTCGCCGAGGCGGCCAAGCCGGCCGCCCGCCGCGAGGCGGCCGCGTTCCTGGCCGGCCGCACGGCGGGGACGCCACCGGTCGTGGTGCGCCTGAACGCGCTCGGCACCCGCGCCGCGCTCGACGATCTGGCGGCGCTGGCCGATGGCGCGCTCGCCCCCGACGCCGTGATGCTGGCCAAGACCGAAACGCCCCGCGATGTCGAGCTGGTGCGCGCCCACGACCCCGGCGGCCGGCCGCTGGTGGCCCTGATCGAGTCCATCGGCGGGCTGGAGCAGGCCGCCGCCATCGCCCGGACGCCGGGCTGCGCGGCGCTGGCCTTCGGCGGCGTCGACCTCGCCGGCGAGCTCGGCGCGGCGGTGGCGTGGGAGCCGCTGCTGGCGGCCCGGTCGCGCCTGGTGCGGGCGGCGGCCTCGGGCCGGCTGCCCTGCTTCGACGTCCCTGCCCTGGACTTCGGAGACCCCGACGCGGTGGCGGCCGAGTCCGCCCGAGTCCGGGCGCTGGGCTTCATGGGCAAGCTCGCGATCCATCCGGCCCAAGTCGCCCCCATCCGAGCGGCCTTCGCGCCATCGGCGGCGGAGATCGCCCAGGCCCGGCGCGTGATCGCGGCCGATGCCGCCGCTGCTGGCGCCGCCGTGTCGCTCGACGGCCGGATGGTCGACCGGCCCGTCGTCGTCGCCGCACGCCGCCTGTTGGCACGCGCCGGCGCGTGAGGTTGGGTGGTGACGGAGACCGATGGCGAACCGACGACGGCCGATGCCCACCTCGACACCCTGCTGATCGAGGGCGATGACCGGCTGGCGCTCGACCCGCGGTCGGGCGTGAACAAGTACCTGTGCCCGCCGCGGCCGGTCCCGGGGCTGACCTGCTTCGCCTCCTGCACGGCGTCACCGATTTCGGCCGCGGGCTATCGCGCCGCGGCGGCCTGGCTGCGCCGCCAGGGTGTGGCGCCGTCGGCCGGCGCGCCGCTGGCCGAGCGGGTGGCCGCGGCATTCGGCGTCGCCGACCTCGCCGTCGCCGTGCTGGCGGCCTCGGGCACCGATGCCACGCTCCGGCTGCTCCAGCTGCTGGCGGCGGAGCGCCCGGGCGAGCCGATCCTCAGCATCCTGGCGGCCGCCGACGAGACCGGTTCGGGCGTGCCGCTGGCGGCGGCGGGCCGGCACTTCGCCGGAGAACTGGCCGGCCAGCCGGCGACCGGGATCGCGCCCGGGACCGAGGCCGTCGGCATCGCGCTGCGGGCAGCCGACGGCACCGCCCGCGCCCCCGACGCGGTCAGTGCCGAGTTCGCGGCGGCAGCGGCCGGCTGCCGCGGCCGCGCCGTCATCCATCGGATCGACGGCTCCAAGACCGGCCTGGTCGCCCCCGCCCGAGTACCCGACGGCGCCGAGGTGGTGGTCGACGCCTGCCAGGCCCGCCTGCCGCCGGCCCGCCTGCGCGGCTATCTCGGCCGCGGCTGGCCGGTCGTGGTCACCGGCTCGAAATTCTACGGCGGCCCAGCCTTTTCCGGCGCGGTCCTGCTGCCGCGGACGCGCCTGCCGCCGGGCCTCGCCCCCGTGCCCGCGGGCGGCGGTCTCGCGACGTCGGTGCGCTGGGTGGCCGCCCTGGCGGAGATGGAAGCGATGGCGGCGTTGCCGGCGGCCGACACCGCCGAGCGAGCCGCGGCGGCGGGCCGGGCGATCGCCGACTGGATCGGCGCCACGCCCGGCCTCGCGGCCGTCGACATGCCCGCCGCACCACCGGACGCCACCGAGCCGTGCACCATCTTCGCCGTCACGGTCGATGACCCCGGCGCACTGGGGCAGCCACTGTCGGTGGCGGCGCTGCGCCCGCTGCATCAGCAGCTCGCCCGACAGGGCGTGCTGCTCGGGCAGCCGGTCCGCCTCGGCGGGCAGGCCGGCGCGCTGCGCATCGCGCTCGGCGCCCGCAATCTCCTCGCCCCGGACCTGTTCCCCAGCCTCGACCGCTTGTTCCAGACGCTGGCGCGCACGCTCGCTTCGGCGCGATAGCGCCGGCACGCAGCCCTTGACGCGCTGCAGCAACGCCCGCATATAGGGATCACTGAATTGGAACTATTCTAATTCCGAAAAGGAGATCCCATGCTGACCGTCGGCGACCGTTTTCCCGCCTTCGACCTGACCGCCGTGCACTCGGGCGACCCGGCTTCGGGCTTCACCCCGGTGACCGAGCGGAGCTTCCCCGGCAAGTGGCTGGTCGTGTTCTTCTGGCCCAAGGACTTCACCTTCGTCTGCCCGACCGAGATCGTCGGCTTCGGCCAGCTCGACGGCGAGTTCCGCGACCGCGACGCGGTGCTGCTCGGCGCCTCGATCGACAGCGAGTTCGTGCACGCCGCCTGGCGCCGCCACCATGACGACCTGAAGACCGTCACCTTCCCGTGGCTGGCCGACATCAAGCGCGAGCTCGCGACCGCCTGCGGCGTCCTCGATCCCAAGGAAGGCGTGGCGCTGCGCGCCACCTTCATCGTCGATCCCGAGGGCATCATCCGCTACGCCCAGGTCAACGACCTGTCGGTCGGCCGCAACCCGCAGGAGGTGCTGCGCACGCTCGACGCGCTGCAGACCGACGAGCTGTGCCCGTGCAACTGGCAGAAGGGCCAGCAGACCCTCGCCGCCTGATGTCGGCCGGGCCCGCCGCGACGGCGGGCCCGCCTCGGAGACCCAACGATGTCCATCGAAAGCCTGAAATCGGCCCTGCCCGACTATGCGCGGGACCTGAAGCTCAACCTCTCCGGCGTGCTGACCCAGCCCAGCCTGTCGGCGGCGCAAACCTGGGGCACGGCGCTGGCCAGCGCCATCGCCGCACGCAATCCGGCCGTGGTCCGGGCGGTCGCGGCCGAGGCGGCCCAGCACCTCGACGCCACCGGCCTGCGCGCCGCCAAGACCGCGGCCGCGATCATGGCCATGAACAACGTCTATTACCGCTTCACCCACCTGGTGCAGGCGAGCGCCCCCGACTACCGCACCCTGCCGGCGCGGCTGCGCATGAACGGCCTGACCGGCCACGGCGCCGATCCCCTGGATTTCGAGCTGTGGTGCCTGGCGGTCTCGGCAATCAATGGCTGCGGCATGTGCATCGAAGCCCATGAGCACGAGGTCGTGAAGAAGGGCGCGACCAAAGAGCAGGTGCAGGCGGTCGTGCGCATCGCCGCCGTGGTCCAGGCCGTGGCGGTGACGCTCGACGGGGCTGCGGCGCTGGCCGAGACCGCAGCCGCGGCGGCGTGACACCCGCGCCGGAAATGCTCTAGGGTCCGGTCCGGCGCCCGTTCCCGGGCGCCGGACCCGCCGCTAGCCCCGGACCCTGCGCAATGCCCCTCCTCTCCGCTCGTCTCGACCGCATCAAGCCGTCGCCCACCATCGCCGTCAGCGCCCGCGCCCGGGCCCTGCAGGCCGAAGGCCGCGACGTGATTGGCCTGGGTGCCGGCGAGCCCGACTTCGACACGCCCGAGCACGTCAAAGCGGCGGCCAAGGCCGCCATCGACCGCGGCGAGACCAAGTACACCGACGTCGACGGCACGCCGGCGCTGAAGCAGGCGATCGTCGACAAGTTCAAGCGCGAGAACGGGCTCACCTACCGGGCCGACCAGATCACCGTCGGCACCGGCGGCAAGCAGGTGCTGTTCAATGCCCTGATGGCCACGCTCAACCCCGGGGACGAGGTGATCATCCCGGCGCCCTACTGGGTGTCGTATCCCGATATGGTCAACCTGGCCGAAGGCACGCCGGTGATCGTGCCGTGCGGCGAGAACGCCGGCTTCAAGCTGTCGGCGGCGGCCCTGGAATCGGCCATCACGCCCAGGACCAAGTGGCTGATCCTGAATTCGCCGTCCAATCCGACCGGCGCCGGCTACACCCGTGACGAGCTGGTGGCGCTGACCCAGGTGCTGCTGCGCCATCCCCATGTCTGGGTGATGACCGACGACATGTACGAGCATCTGGCCTATGACGGCTGGACCTTCTACACCCCGGCCCAGGTCGAGCCGGCGCTGATGGACCGCACGCTGACCTGCAACGGCGTGTCCAAGGCCTATGCCATGACCGGCTGGCGCATCGGCTATGCCGGCGGCCCGACGCCGCTGATCAAGGCGATCGCCAAGCTGCAAAGCCAGTCGACCTCGAACCCGAGCTCGGTCAGCCAGGCCGCGGCGCTGGCCGCGCTCACCGGCGACCTGGGCTTCCTGGCGGCGCGCAACGAGATCTTCCGCCAGCGCCGCGACCTGTGCTGGAGCATGCTGAACCAGGCGCAGGGCATCACCTGCGTCAAGCCGGACGGCGCGTTCTACCTCTACCCGTCCTGCGCCGGCA
>CAZEFK010000059.1:0-34805 GCA_964511405.1 uncultured Comamonadaceae bacterium
CGGAAGAGGAGGAGCAGGTGGTCACCACATTTGCTCAACGATGGCTCGACGAAGGTAAGGCCGAGGGCAAGGCCGAGGGGCGGGCCGAAGGTAAGGCGGAGATGCTGGCCCGCCTGATCCAGCGCCGGTTCGGTCCGCTAGACCCGGCGATCGCGGCGCGCCTGCGCACTGCGACCGCCCAGCAGCTCGACCTGTGGAGCGAGCGAATCCTCGATGCGTCGGAACTGGACCAGGTCTTCGCGGATCAGCCGAACACGCAGCGCTGACCGCGAGTGGCGATCCCCCGCGCAACCCTATCCGTCCGGGTCAGAGCCTAAGCTGCGACCGGGGTCTGCACATGCTCCGGTCGGACGCCCATGCCGACCGCGCGGGCGGCCAGGCGGCGCAGCCAGGGCGTGCCGGCGATCAGGCGCAGCGGCAGCGCCGGCTTCAGCGGCTGGCGCGCGTTCAGGACCGGCGCGATGATCCGGTTCTGGATCAGGATCTGACCGCCCTGGGTCACCCGGGTCGGCCAGGCCCGCCGCCGCTGCACCTGCGCGAGGTCGGCATCGCTGACGTGTCCGGCCTTGAGCGGCGCGGCCAGCAGGTTGGCGGCGGCGACGGCGTCCTGGATAGCCAGGTTGATGCCGACGCCGCCGATCGGCGACATGGCATGGGCGGCATCGCCGATGCACAGCAGGCCGGGGCGGTGCCAGGTGGTCAGGCGGTCGACGGCGACGGTCAGCAGCTTGACCTGGTCCCAGTCGGCGATCGTGTCCAGTCGATCCCGCGCGAACGGCACCAAGTCCCCGATCGCGTCTCGGAAAGCGGGGAGCCCAGCGGCCCGCACCGCCTCGCCAGCGCCCTTGGCGATCACATAGGCGCACTGCCAGTGTTCGCCGCGGTCGAGCTGGATCAGTATGCGGCCGCCCTCGAAATGGCCGAGGCTGTCGGCGGGGTCGGTGGCGTGGCGGGGCAGCCGGAACCACAGCACGTCCATGGGTGCACCCAGCGTTTCGACCGCCAGCCCGGCGGCTTGGCGCACCGTCGAGTGGCGGCCGTCGGCGCCCACCGTCAGCGGCGCCCGAACCTCGATCGGGCCGTCCGGTGTCTCGGCGCGGACGCCGGCGACCCGGCCGCCGTCCTCGATCAGGCCGGTGACCTGGGCCTGGCGCAGCAGTCGGAACCCCGGATACCGGGCGGCCTCGCGCGCCAGGAAGTCCAGGAAGTCCCATTGCGGCATCAGGGCGATGAAGCGGCAGTGGGTCGGCAGATGGGTAAAGTCGGCGACGGTCAGGAGGTCGTGGCCGACCTGGGCGCGCAGCCGTCCGACTTCCTGATGCGGCAGCTTCAGGAAGTCCTCCAGCAGGCCCAGCTCATGCATCAGCTCCAGGGTCGAGGGGTGGATGGTGTCGCCCCGGAAGTCGCGCAGGAAATCGGCATGCTTCTCCAGCACCGCGACCTCGATGCCGGCCCGCGCCAGCAGCAGGCCCAGCATCATGCCCGCAGGGCCGCCGCCCGCGATGCAGCAGGTCACCGACAGCGTTTCGGCCATGACGGTCCTCCCTGGCTTCCGATCCTAGCTCAACGGCGCGCGTCCCGGGTAGGTGCGGTGACGACGACCGACCATGGTTCGGCGATGGCCGAAATGTCGCCGATTGCCGGCACGCCGCGCCGGGCCTAGCCTCGGCGCATGATCGCCGGAGCTAATGTCGCCGAGGTCGCCGCCCTGATGGGGGACCCGGCCCGCGCCAACATCCTGGCCGCCCTGATGGACGGCCGCGCCCTGACCGCGACCGAGCTCGCCTATTTCGCCGGGGTCTCGCCGCAGACCACCAGCGGCCACCTGGCCAAGCTGGTCGAGGGCCGGCTGCTGGCCGTGGAGGCCCAGGGCCGCCACCGCTATTACCGCCTGGCCAGCGCGACCGTCGGCCAGGCGGTGGAGTCGTTGATGGAGCTGGCCTCCGAGGGGCCGCCGCGCTACCGGCCGCCGGCCCGCGGCGACGCCGCGATCCGGGCCGCCCGGACCTGCTACGACCATTTGGCGGGGCGGCTGGGCGTGGCATTGACCGATGCTCTGATCGCGCGCGGCCAGCTCGCCGGCAGCTTCGAGCTGACGCCCGAGGGCACGGCTTTCCTGGAAGAGCTGGGACTACCGGTCGCGCGGCTGCGGGTCCAGCGCCGGGCGCTGACCCGCCGCTGCCTGGACTGGAGCGAGCGCCGGCCCCATGTCGGCGGCGCCTTGGGCGCGGCCTTGGCCGAGCGCTGTTTCGAGCTCGGCTGGATCGCGCGGATCCGCGACAGCCGCGCCGTGCAGATCACGCCGGCCGGGGTGGCGGCGTTCGATCAGCGCTTCGGGGTACGGCTTGACGCTTGAGCCTCGCGCCCGACCGTGATCCAGGCATAGCCGGCGCCCGCCAGCTGCACGGCGCCACCGCACAGCATGGCCAGCTGCAGGCCGGCGCCGCCGCCGCGGGCGCTGTACAGCGCGCCCAGCAGGGCCACGCCCACGGTGGCTCCGGTCATGCGCGCGACGTTGATCAGCGATCCCGCCGTGCCGGAGCGGCCGGCCGAAACAGCGCCGGCCGCCACCCCGAACAGCGGGCCGGTGGCAACGCCCATGCCCAGCCCGGTCAGCACCAGCCCGGCCTCGTCGATGGCCAGGCCGGTGCCGCCGGCGGCCAGCGCCAGCAGGCCCAGGCCGATCACGGCGACGCCGCCGGCGGTGGCGGCGCGGGCGCCGATCCGCTCGGCCAAATGCCCCGACCAGGGCGACACGGCCACGAACATCAGGGCCATGGGCATCAACGCCAGGCCGGCGCCCAGCGGACCCATCGCGCCGGTGCCCTGCCAGGTCAGCGGCAGCAGGAACAGCACGCCATACATGCCGAAGGTCATGGCGGCGGTGGCCGCGATGGCGCCGCGGAAGGCCGGCGCGCGGAACAGCGCCAACGGCACCAGCGCCGCCTCGCCCAACCGATGCTCGACACTGACGAACAGGCGCAAGGCGACCAGGGCCAGCGCCAGAGCGCCGGCGGCGAGCCGAGCGTGCTCCGCCTCGATCGCGGCCAGTGTCGCCGCGCCCAACGCGACCGCTCCAGCCACTTGGGCGCCGGCATCGAAGCGGCGCCGGCCCGGATCGCGGCTCTCCTCGAAGGCCGGCAGCGCCAGCACGAAGGCGGCGATGCCCAGCGGCACCACCAGCCCGAAAATGCTGCGCCAGCCCAGCCAGCGGATCAGCACCCCGCCTAGGGTCCCAGGGCCAGGCCGTTGCAGCTGGCCCAAACCCCGAGCGCCCGGCCCCGCTCGCCGCCGTCGGGCCAGGCGACGCGGATGATCGCCAGCGATGCCGGCAGCAGCAGCGCCGCGCCGACCCCGGCGAGCGCCCGCCCGGCGATCAGCAGGCCGGCATCGGGCGCCACCGCGCACAGCACCGAGGCCAGGGTGAAGACCGCCGCACCGGCCATGAAGGCCCGGCGTCGGCCGTACAGATCGGCGAGCAGGCCGCCGGTCAGCAGCAGCACGGCATAGACCAGGTTGTAGGCGTCGATCACCCATTGCAGCACCGCGACCCCGACGTGGAACGTGGCGCCGATCGGCTGGACCGCGAGATTGACGACCGAGCTGTCGACCTGGGCCAGCAGCACCGCCAGGCACAGCGTCGCCAGGGTCAGCCGGCGATCGGGGCCGGCGCGACCCGCGGCCGGCGGCCGGGCGAGGGCAGGGGATCCATCCATGGCAGCCTCCTTCGGCAGATGACGGAGGTCCTAACGATCCCCTGCTGACAGCGTTTGGTCAGGAGCGGCCCGGCGGTGGCCATCCGCTCGATCCGGTCGTTCCTGGATCACCAGCTCGACAGCGCGTCGCACAACGGTGCGCCCTGCCTCAGCTTTGATCCTGGCCAAGTGCGAATTTCCTTGCATTCGCAGCGATCTTGGGGCATAGGTACACGTAATTGATGGTGCGAAATCCGCCACCGTCGTCAAAGGCCCGCCCGGATCATCCGAGGCGGGCTTTTTGTTGCCGCGCCGAGGCGCCGGCAACCGCCCCCATAGCCCGCCGACATCCGTAAGCCCGCCCTTGAGGCGGGCTTTTGCTTTTCGGGCCGCGGCAGGGGCCACCGTCCGCTGCGCCAGCGCGCGGACTGAACAGTCAATCCCTGTATTGGCAAGGAAATGCCCATGACGCGCAAGTTATTGCCGTTCCCGGGCGCCGAGTCCGTGCTGGATCCGCTCACTCTCGAATCGGAAATGCGCATCGCGGCGCTGCGCGCCGCGGATCGGGCCGCGGCTGCCGCTGCGCAAGGCCCGGCGCCACAGCCGACGGAGAGCTGGGACCCGGTCGCTGACAGGCTGGCGCTCGATACCGATCCGCCGCGGCCGCGGTCGCCGCTGTCGGCCATCACCGTCGGCAGCTTCGTGGCCTCGATCCGCCAGGCCGCCCAGCAGCTGCGCCAGGTCCCCAGTGTCGCCGCGCAAGCGCGCGCCGCCGACACTCTGCCGGCACTGATCAGTCCGGCCGAAGCCCGGCTGCTGCTGCTCTTGGGCGGCAGCGGCCGGATCGATCGCTATGGCTTCAGGCACTTCGATAATCCGGCGCTGACGCCCGATCCGACGGCCTTCGGTCCGCCGACCCTCTATCCGCCGCTCGACCCGAACGATCAGGCGCTGAACTGGCCGGGCCCATCCGTGCCGCCGTGGTCAGGACCGACGGCGAGCTTCCCCGCCATCCAGCCCGTCAGCAATCCCGCGGCGCCGCCCGCCGGATCGGGCGGATCCCAGGACGCGCAGGCGAACCCAGGCACCACCGATCTGGCGGCGCTGGCATCGCAGCCAGTAGTCCAGCTGCCCGCTGACGGCAGCGGGGGCGGGCTGCTGGATCAGCTACTTGGCATCGGCTCGGCCGAGGCCCAGGGGATCGGCTCGGGACGGGGACGTGGCGTCATACGCGTCGGACCCGGCGGCAACGAGCTGACGCCGATCGACGAAATCAACCTGGACAGCTACAACGCCGGGCTGAGGGAGCTGCGGTCGATCGAGCCCAACAACCGGCAGCTGTCCGGGTCGATCTCTCCGCCGAACTGGGTTCCTAACCGCAACGATGTCGAAGCCATCTGGGGCGAGGTGGCCGCGGCAAAGATCCGGGCCCAATGTCGCCCCTATGAGGACCTGACCGAGGAGCTTGCGGGTACCGAGTGGCAGGCGCATCATCTCAACCCAAATGCCGCATACGGCTCAGTGATCCCGAGGCCAGCTGGAGTCGCTGTCCCTCTGCGAGGAAATGCATTCACCGATATTGGCGCGCCACACTACGAGGCCCACCGATCGCTCGAAGAGTTCTGGAGTCCATTTCGGCCTGGTGGGATTCGTGAATATAAATTTCCGACGAACGCGGAACTTGGAGACGCGGTCAGGCAGTCGTTGATCGACGCTGGTCATACGTCTGATCTGGCGGCGAGACTTTCGCAACGAGCCGCTGATCAGAGAGCAGCCTATGGGCTCGCCCCGCAGGATCCGGTGCCACGTGTTCCGGGCAGAATGGGACAAGCAAAGGATCAGTAGATGCATCCGAGAACAGTAGCCACCATAGAAGACCTGATGCAAGCCGATTGGTTTTGCAATGTCGGCGTTCATGACACGACCGACGCGATCGTGTTGTCTTCGTGGAAAGAGGCAGTCGAGAGTTGTTCCTCGCTGGAGTGGGAAAATTTGTGTCTAGAGGCTGCCAATCAATATAGAATGAGATTGCGCGAGAGAGATCCTCATCGTTGGAGGGAATGGAATGCAGTTGTTGATCGCGTCAGGCCCGTGGCAGATGAAATCTCAACCAATAAGACGAGAAAGGTAATACAAGAAAACAGATTGCCGAAACGTTTTCTTGACATGGTCAGATGGGACATTACCGGCCTCTTAATGGAGTCTGAATACGCAGACGTTTACCCGCCAGGATTCTATGCTTCGCAAGCGTACTGGTACGTTGCCGGTCATTTTCCGTGCGGCTGGCGCGGCCAGTTTCCAAACGGGATACTTGTGGTCTATTAGCGTGATCCGAATGGAGCTCGTCTCGAGCGATGCGGCCGGTTCGCCCGGGTAATCCACAGGGCCACTCTCACGATGCTGCGGCTGGTCGGCGACTCCGAAGTCGATTCGGTCAACCCTCGGAAGTTCCCGGTCGACTTTTTCAAATAACTGGCCAGGGCGCGGCCGGCGATCAGGATGCCCACGTCGGCGCCGCGGCGCACAGCACCGATGCCGCCGTGAACAATGCGGCACCGGCCATGAACATCCGCCGCCGGCCATACAGGTCGGCAAGCAGGCCGCCGCTCAGCAGCAGCACCGCATACACGAGGTTGTAGGCGTCGATCACCCATTGCAGGGCGGCGACGTCGGCCCGGAAGGCGGCGCCGATCAGCTGCACGGCCAGGTTCACGACCGAGCTGTCGACCTGGGCCAGCAGCACCGCCAGGCACAGGGTGGCCAGGGTCAGCCGTCGGCCGGTCGCGGCATGGCCGCGGGCGGCCGCCTGCGCCAAGGCTGGGGATCCGTCCATGGGGAACGTCCATCGCAGCGGACGATGGAGGTCCTAACGATCCCTTGCTGACCGTTGGTCGGAGCGACCCGGCGGCGACCATGCCCTCGGCCAGGTCTGCGTGTGGCCGTGGGCGGACCGGCAGAAATCCGCCCGAGCCGATCTGCCGCCCGGGTATAAAGCATTCAGGTGCCGGTCTTGGCGCCGGCGACCCATTCGTCCATCTGGGCCTTGTGGCCACTCATCCAATCGTCGGCGAGCTTGTTGATCACGGCGACGCCGCCGCCGTTCTTGTTGATCTCGGCCTCCCAGCCCGACCAGTCTCCGAGCGGGAATTTGACTTCCTCGATCAGCTTCTTGACCGAAGGGTTCTGAGCGATGAAGCCGCGGTTGCCGACCGCGAGCCAGTTCCACGAAGCCATCGCCATGCGGCACGGATCGGCGCCTCCGGCGCAGCCGACGACGCCTTTGACGAGCGCCGAGGCCTTGCTGGTGACTGTTGGCGGCAGCGCGTCCATGGGCGTCGGCAGCCAGACGACGTCCCTGCCCGGCACCAGCGCCTTGTTCATCCAGGACGGGCTCCAGGCGTAGAAGAAGGCGGGCTCGCCGCGCTTCACCCGGTCGACGGCGCCGACCATCAGCGCCTCGTACTTGCCGCGGACGGAATGGACCGTGTCCTTGAGCCCGAATTTGTCGAGCTGATAGTCGACGACGTCGCCGCAGCTCCAGCCCGGGTCGCAGTTGATGAGCTCGGCCTTGCCGTCCTTACCGAACAGACCGGCGATCTTCGGATCCTTCATCTGCTCGAGCGAGGTGATGTGGTACTGGTCGGCCGTCTTTTTATCGATCAAGTAGCCATTGATGCCGCCGCCGACGATCATGCCGTCACCGATCAGGACCGTGTCCTTCTCGACGGCACGCCAGCCGGGCTCGCGCTGCGGGAAGTTGATGTCGGCGCCCAAGTCGAGATCGCCTTGCGCCGCCGCCTGGAAGAACAGTGTGGTGTTGATGGTGGTGAGCTTGACCTTGTAGCCAAGGGCCTCCATCGCTTTCATCAGGATCTGGGCGGTCACGTAGTTGCCGCCCAGGCTGTCGGACTGGGCGAAGCGGATCGTCTTGCCGGCGCCGGGCAGGTCTGCCGCGCGGGCCGACGGGCCGGCCGGCGCGATGCCGAGCAGAGCGGTAGCGGCCGCGGCGCGCAGCCATCCTCGCAAATCGAAGTTCATGGGTCGCTTTCCTTGTCGCAACTGTGTTGACGATCTTTTGTTGTCTTTCCCCATGCCAATCAGGCACGCGGGCCTTCGGATGCTGTCGAGGCGCCGGCGAGATCGCGTTCGCCCCGCACGAGACGCAGCACATTCGGCAACAGCGAGCTGGGGGCGCGGGTCCTCGGCTGCGCCAGCTTCTGAGTGATGCGGTCGAGCATCATTGCCAGCAGCACGATCGCGATGCCGCCGACCCCGGCGCGGCCGACATCCAGCCGGCCCAGCCCCTGCAGCACGACCAGGCCCAACCCCTCGGCGCCGATCATGGCGACCACGACCGACATGACCATCGCGGTGAGCACGGTCTGGTTCAGGCCGCCCAGGATCGTAGGAATGGCGAGCGGCAACTGGATCTCCCAGAGCAGCTGCCGGCGGTCGGCGCCGAACGCGAGGCCGGCCTCGACGATCTCGTGATCGACCATGCGGATGCCGATGTTGGTGAAGCGGATGAGCGGCGGCGCGGCGGCGGTCACGACGGCGACCTCGCCGGGCACGGTGCCGACGCCGAACAGCATCACGACCGGCACCAGATAGACGAAGGTCGGCGTCGTCTGCATGACGTCGAGCACGGGCCGGACGACGCTCCACACCCGGTCGCTGCTGGCACACCAGATGCCGATCGGCACACCGACGAGCGTACAGATGACGATCGCTGTCGAGATCAGCGACAGGGTCGTCATGGCCTCGTCCCAGACGCCGAGGAAGCCGACCGCGACGAGCGCCAAGGCGGCAAAGGCCGCGACGCCGAGGCTGGCCAGCCGGTAGGTGACGAGGAACGCCAAGGCGACCAGCACCGGAAACGGCATGACGTGCATGGCGTCGTTGATCGAGGCCAAGAGATGTTCGACCGGCCATTTGATGCCGAGGAACAGCGGCCGCAGGTGGTGCGCCAGCCATTCGACGCCGGTCTGGATCCAGCGGTCGACCGGGAAGATGTTGAGGTTGTCGGCGTCGAACATGTCACTCACCGGTCCGAGAGGAGTTTGGGGCCGGCCCGGCGCCGGCGATCGCTGCGAGGATCATGGCCGGGTCGATGAGGCCGATCGGCCGCCCGGTGTCGTCGACCACGGCCATCGGCCGATCCGCGCGGTAGCGGCCGGCGACGTCGATCAGCTTGGTGCCGGCCGGCACGGCGACATAGCCGCCGACCGGCAACGGCCCTGCAGCCCCGTCCGGCAGCCGCGTCATGACCGAGCGCGCATCGAAGAGGCGCGCGCGGTCGATCTCCTTGGTGAAGGCCGCAACATAGTCGCTGCCTGGATCGAGCACGATCGCCTGCGGCGTGCCCTCGCGCACAACCTGGCCGTCGCCCATGATGGCGATGCGGTTGCCGAGCTTGAGCGCCTCCTGGAAATCATGGGTGATGAACAGGATGGTCTTCTTGAGCGCGCGCTGCAGGCGCAGAAGCTCGTCCTGCATCTCGGCCCGGATCAGCGGATCGAGCGCGCTGAACGCCTCGTCCATGATCAGCAGCTCGGCATCCGTGGCGAGCGCGCGGGCGAGACCGACGCGCTGGCGCATGCCGCCCGAGAGCTCATTCGGATAGTGATAGCCCCACTTGGCGAGCCCGACGATCGCCAGCACCTCGTCGGCGCGCTTGCGCCTGACCGGTGCCGCGACGCCGCGCAGCTTGAGGCCGAACTCGACATTTTCGACGACGCGCTTGTTCGGCAGCAGTGCGAAATGCTGGAAGACCATCGAGATCCGGGTACGGCGCAGCTCGCGCAGCGCCCGCTCGCCGAGTTTGAGCAGGTCCTCGCCATGCAGCAGGATCTGGCCGGCGCTGGGCTCGTTCAGGCGGTTGATGCAGCGGGCGAGCGTCGACTTGCCCGAGCCAGACAGGCCCATGATCATGTAGATGGCACCGGTCGGCACGGTCATGGACACGTCGTTGAGGCCGACGACCGCGTCGATCTCGGCCAGCACGCGCGCCTTGTCGGCGCCAGCCGCCAGGAGCTGCATGGCGCGCTTGGGATTCCGGGCGAAGACCTTGTAGAGACGACGGACCTCCAAGCATTCGCCGGCCATCGCTTGCCACTCCTGTTGTCGTCCGATCGTGCTCTTGCCGGCATCCGCACAGCGTCTTGGTCGAGATTAGACGGCTGCCGAGATAGCCCGTCTTCCGGCGATTCCGAGGAGCATTCGGCGCCTGTTTCCCCGGATCGGGGGAAATCGACGCCTACCGCAAGGGCGAGAATGCCGTTGGTGCCAAGATGCGGTTTTCCAGGCTCTCGATGGTTTCGGTCAGCCGCGGGGTGAAAGCCTGCCAGCGCGGATCGTCGGCCAGCTGCTTGCGCCGACGCGCCCGGTCGGCCAGATCGTCATAGCCCCAGAGATGGACCACATGGTTGAGCGGTCCGATCTCGGTCGTGAAATAGCCGATCAGGTTGCCGAGGATGGGCTGCTGGATCGCAAGTCCTTCCTCCTTCACCAGCTGCAGGTACTGCGCCATCCGGCCGGCACGGATGCGGTAGATCCGCTCCTCGACGATCATTTTCGCCTCTCTGCTGCCAACTCGTCGCGTACCTTCTTGGCGGCGCGGAAGCACTCGACGCCAGCCGGCACGCCGCAATAGACCGCGATCTGGATGAGGGCGGCGCGAAGCTCGTCCTCCGAGAGGCCGTTCCTCAGCGCGCCGCGGAAATGCGTTTCGAACTCGGACATCCGACCCAAGGCCGCCAGCATGCCGAGATTGAGCAGGCTGCGCTGCTTCGCCTCGAGCGCGTCGTCGGCCCAGGCGAGGCCCCAGCAATATTCATTGAGCATATCCTGGAAGGGCCGCGAGAAGTCGTCGGCATTGGCGAGCGCGCGGTCGACATAGATGTCGCCGAGCACGGCCCGGCGACGCTGCTCGCCGGCTTCACGGAGCTGCTTGTCCATTCTTCGTCTCCAAGAGAGGGGCGGTCAGAAACTCCCGCATCAGCTTCGAGACCAGCTCAGGCGCTTCCAAAAGAATTGAGTGCCGCAGGCCCGGGAGAATGCGCAGCTCCGAGCCGGGGATGCGCTCGTGCATGTAGCGCGCCATGCGCGGGTTGGAGCCGGCATCCTCCTCGCCCGTCGCGATCAGCGTCGGGCAGGTGATGCGATCGAGCAGGCCGCCGAAGTCCGTCTCGGCCAGCACGCGATAAGCCGCGGCATAGCAGTCCGGGTCGTTCTCGGCGTTCCGCGCCCGCAGCATCTGGATGAGCGCGGGGTTGCGGCGCTGGAAATCGTCGGTCAGCCAGCGCGAGAGCGAGGCGTCGTAATGGCTGCCGGGCTCGCCCGCCTTGAGGGCCGAGAGGCGACCCAGCACCCGGTCTCGCTCTTCCGCCGTGCGCCCGGCCACGGTCGAGAGCAGCACCAGCCTGCGGATGCGGTCGAGCGATGTCAGCGCCAGGCGCTGGGCGATGAGCCCACCCAACGAGAAGCCGGCCAGATGGAACGTGGCGAACCCGACATGGTCGGCCAGCGCCAGCGTCTCGCCGACGAAATCGTCGATCTCGTAACGGCCCTTGATCCGGCTTGAGCCGCCGTGGCCGCGCATGTCGAAGGTCAGGATGGTGAAGCGGTCGGCCAGCCGCTCGACGACGCCGCTCCAGGCCTCGAGGTACGAGCCGACGCCATGGATGCAGACGAGCGGCTCGCTGCCGGTGCCGTCGACCCGATAGTTGAGCGTCACGGCAGCGACGGTGAAGCTGCGGGCCCGGCTCATGGGTTCAGGCCCCGACCGCGAGGCGTGGGGCGGCATCGCGCGCGCGGGCGGCGAAGACCGGCATGATCTCGTCGATCCAGAGGCCGAGGGTCCGTTTCTGCAGTTCGAACGGCAGGCCGAACGACAGGCCGAGGCAGAACTGGTCGACGCCGGCCGCCTCGTAGCCCATCAGCTTCTCGATCACCTCGTCCGGCGTGCCGAACATCAGGTTGCGCCGGATCGCCGCCGGGTCGTAGTTTGAGCGGTTGGCGACGACCTCGAACGGCACCGCCTCGGGAAAACCGTTCGTGACAGTGCCCAGGTTCTGGAACAGGTTCTCGAACGTGCGGCCATAATCGACGCTGTGGCGCACGGCCACTTCCCAATCGTCGGCCCGGTCGTAGACGCAGGTCCGACGCAGCATCATGAGCTGCGGCCGCGGCACTTCCGGATGTTCGGCGCAGGCCTTGCGGAACTTGTCGCCGAGCACGGCCACCTCGGCCGCGGGGCCGGCGAGCGGCGTCGACAGGATGTGGGCGCCATTGGCGACGGCCCAATCGAACGTGCCGGGATCGCGCGCCGCGACCCAGATGCGCGGATGCGGCTTCTGCAGCGGCTTTGGCACCGAGGTCGCAGTCGGGAACTTCCAATAGTGGCCGTCATGGGCATAGTCGCCGGCCCAGAGCTGTTTGACCGCCGGGACGATCTCCTGCATGAAGGCGACGCCTTGCTGCTGCGGGATGCCGCCGGCCATGCGGTCGAATTCGTACTGGTAGGCGCCGCGCGCGATGCCGAACTCCAGCCGCCCGCCGGTCAGGTGATCGCAGAGCGCCGCCTCGCCGGCGAGCCGGATCGGGCTCCAGTACGGAGCGACGATCGTGGCCGTGCCGAGCCGGATACGCTCCGTGTGCTGGCCGATCCAGGTGAGGATGCTGAACGGGTTGGGCGCGATCGTGCATTCGATCGTGTGATGCTCGGCGGTCCAGATCGTCTCAAACCCGCCGGCGTCCGCGATCCGCGCGAGCTCCAGCATGTTGCCGGTCACGACACTCATCGGCGTGTCGGGCGAGAAGCGCTCAAGGTTGAGCGACACGGCGAATCTCATGGTTTCTCCTCCCCGAGGGTGCGTCGGCGGCCAGGGTCAGCGCAGGCGGATCACGAACGGGTCGTGCATCTGGCCCGAGTAGTCGACGACGACGTTCTTCGCGCGCGAGAACTCGCGCATGACATCGAAGCCGCCGCGCCGGCCGTAGCCGCTTTCCTTGAAGCCGCCGTTCGCCGACATGAAGGCGGCGGCGCGATAGGTGTTGATCCAGACCGTGCCGGCATCGATGTTGCGGGCGAAGCGCAGGGCGCGGTCGATGTCGCGGGTCCAGACGCCGGAGGCCAGGCCATAGCGCGTGTCGTTGGCGAGCCCGATCATCTCGGCCTCGTCGGCGAACGGCATGACGCCCACGACCGGGCCGAAGATCTCGTCGCGCATGAAGCGCATGTCGTTCCGGGCGTCCGCCAGCACGGTCGGTTCGAAGTACCAGCCGCGCGCGAGTTCGCCCGTGTTCGGTTGCTTGCCGCCGGCCGCCAGCCTGGCGCCTTCGCGCAGGCCCGAGGCGACATAGCCCTGGACCTTGTCGAGCTGGGCTACGAGCGCCAGCGGCCCCACGTCCGTGTCGTCCGCCATCGGGTGGCCGAGCTTGATCCGACGAGTCCGCTCGGCGAGCGCGTCCAGGAACCGATCGTAGATCCGCGCCTCGACGAAGCAGCGAGAACCGGCAACGCAGGTCTGGCCGGCTGCCGCGAACACGCCGGCGACGACGCCGTTCACCGCGCGCTCGATATCGGCGTCGGCGAACACGACCTGGGGCGACTTGCCGCCGAGCTCCATCTGGCACGGCACCAGGTTGGCGGCCGCGTTCGACGCAATGCGCCGGCCGGTCGCCGTGCTGCCCGTGAAGACGAGCTTGGCGATGCCCGGATGACGGGTGAGCGCTTCGCCGGCCGTGTGGCCGCTGCCGGTTACGACATTGAGGACGCCTGCCGGGAAACCCGCCGCCATCACCAATTCGGCGAGGGCCAGCGTCGAGGCGGTCGCATGTTCCGACGGCTTCACCACGACCGTATTGCCGATGGCGAGGCAGGGGGCCAGCGTGCCGGTCAGCAGCATCAAGGGCGAGTTCCAGGGCGTGATCATGCCGACGACGCCCAGCGGTTCCCGCAGGCTGAAATTCAGCATGTCGAGCTTGTTGACCGGGATCGTGTCGCCCTGCAGCTTGTCGGCCATGCCGGCGAAATAGGTGTAGGCGTCCGGCATGGCCCGCATCTGGGCCAGCATCTCCTTGATGAGCTTGCCGTTGTCGCGCGTCTCGATCAGCGCCATCTCGTCGGCGTGCTCGGCGATGAGCTCGGCCAGGCGGCGGACGAGCTTGCCCCGCTGGGTCTGGGTCATGCGCCGCCAGGCCGGGTCGATGAAGGCGGCGCGCGCGGCGGCCACGGCAGCGTCGACGTCGGCGGCATCGGCCTCGGCCAGCTCGTACCAGGGCTCTGCATTGGCCGGATCGAAGCTCGGGATGTAGCGCCCGGCGCGGGGCGCCACGAAGGCGCCGCCGATGAACAGCTGCTGGCGAGATCCTTCGATCGCCTTGACGGTGGTCTGCATCCTACTTGTCCTGACCCTGTTCTTGGGCGATTTGGAGCCAAGAGCGAGCGTCGCCGTCGATCAGTGCCAAGCGGCCGCCGTCGCCTGAGTCCATGTAGATGCCGAACCGGGCGTCCTGCCTCTCGCGCCGATAGCGGCGCAGCACGGCGCGCAGCTCGCGCGCTGCGATCGCGTCATAGGGCAGGGCGTCGAGCGGGAAGAAGCGCAGCTCCGGCGGCAGGGCCACGGCGGCGGCACTCTTTGCGAGCCGCGCCCGGTAGATCATGTAACCGGGGTCGCTGTCCGCGATGTCGAACACCGAATAGAGGAACGTCGCGTCCGGCAGCAGCGTGAGCGCGCCGCCGTGATCGAACGCGAGCTCCGCCGCGGCCTTGCGGTGCTTGGCGCTTGGCAGCACCCAGCCGCCCTTGCCGTCGGCCTTGAGCAGGATGCCGCGGTCGCTTTCGACCAGATAGCCCACGACCATGCCGTGCGCGGCGTCCCAGCCGGGCGGCAGCGGATCCTTGACGCTGGCATAGCGGCCCCGGCAGAAGCCGAGCGGTGCCGCCGGGCTGGTGCCGAACGCCTGGACTTGACCAATCAGGATCATGTGGTCGCCGGCGTCGACGCGCTGATGGACGATGCAGTCGAACCAGGTGAGGCAATCGGTCAGCACCGGGGCGCCGGTATGGACGCGGTCATAGCGTGTCGTCTTGAACTTGTCGGGCGATTTGGACGCGAAGAGCATCGAAAGCTCTCTCTGCGCCTCGTGCAGGAAGTTGACGGCAAAGGCGTGGCCGTGGCTGAACGCGCCGAAGCTCGCGGCATGCCTGCCGATGCAGACGAGCAGCAGCGGCGGGTCGAGCGAGACCGAGGTGAAGGAATTTGCAGTCATGCCGCGCGGGCAGCCCGCTTCGTCGATCGTGGTCACGACCGCAATCCCGGTGACGAAGGTGCCGAACGCCCGGCGCAGTTCGAGCGGGTCGATCGGGTGCTGGACCTGAACCGGCGACGTCGCCATTGCCTGCTGCCTTCCTGGCGTCTCCAAGCTGTCGATGGAAGGCTAGCGGGCCAGGCAGCCGGCCGCTTCCTGCCGTCAGGAGGAGGCGTTCAGGCGCCGCTCCTGTGGTGCGACGGAACAGGAGCGGCTGAGGCCCGGCCGTTCTTGATGGAAGAGGTCGGGAGACGCACCAGGGGGCGGACCCTGGTGTGGGCGGCGACGATGGGCGTTGCGGGCGAATACTCGCCCGTCTGTATTTGACCGTAGCGCCACTGAAACGGGACGGCCGGTCTTGGACGCTGAGTCAGCGCCGCTCGCGCTTCCCTCCTAAGGCTGCGCGTGCTCGCGGTTGTCGATCACGCCATAAAGCCGGATCGCGAGCTCGACCGCGAAGCGCTTGTCGGCGGTCTCGACCTCGATGCCGAACAGTTCCTGGATGCGCGACAGGCGATAGCGCAGTGTCGTCACGTGCAGGCCCATGGCGTCGGCGCAGGGCTGGCTGCGGCAGCCTTCCCTCACATAGGCCGAGAGGGTCTCGAGATAGGGCGTACCGTGCGCCCGGTCGTGCGCGACCAGGGCGCCGATCCTGTCGGTCACGAACCGGCGCACCTCCTCCGCATCGGCGGCGGCGACCAGCATGGGCAGCGGCCCGAAATCTTCGCCGGTCAACGCGCCCGTCCGGCCGAAGGCCCGGGCGATGCGGATGATGCGCCAGGCGCGCTCCCAGGCGCTCTGGTAGTCGGAAAGCGCGTGGCAGCCCCCGGCCAGCACGACGATCGGCTCCTCGCCCATGGCGCGCGCCAAGTCCTCGGCGATACGCCGCATCAGCTTCGCCAGCCAGTCACGCTTCCTGCCGGCTTCGACGGGCACCAGACAGGCGAGCCCACCCGCCACCTGCACGACCGTCGCGCGCACGGCATTCTGCTGCAGCAGGCGGGCCGCCGCATGGTGCAGGTCGATCGACGTGCCCAAGCGCTCCTTCACTTTGTCGGAGACGTCGACGACGACAAGCTGGGCCGGCTTGGCGAGATCGACGCCCTGGCGCCGGGCGCGCTGCTGTATGTCGCCGGCGTCGCGCCAGCGGCCCTCGACCAATTCCAGGAACAGCTCGGTCAAGGTGCGCGTCTCGGCGCGGAAGCGGATGAAGCTGCGCATCATGAGAACGCTGAAGGCGAACTTCGTACTCTGGAGCAGCAGGAGGTCGAGGTCGGAGAATTCGTTGGGCGTCGGGAACAGGATGAGCGCGCCGACGGCCTCGCCGTCGACCGTCAGCGGCTCGATCTTGGCCGGGATGCGGAACCGGTTCGCGCCGTCGTCGAGGAACAGGCGCTGAGCGTCGGCACCCGGATGGTCGGCCGCTTCGCGCGCGGCTTTCAGCAACTGGCGGCCGAGCGTCGCCTCGGTCGCCGCGCGCCAGGCCGCGTCGTCATAGACGGCAGGATCGGGCGAGCGGCCGGCAACGAGCAGGTTGGCCGTGAAATCGACGACCACGACCGGATTGGGCAGAAGCTCGTTGAGCCGCAGGGCGAGCGTCGGCACCGAGGCGTCGGCCAGCGCCTGCTGCAAGAGCGAGTTCTGGGCCTGGAGCACGCTCTGCAGCCGTTCGGCGGCAAGCTTCTCCTGCCGCAGGCGATGCTGCTTTTCGACAGCGATCTCGCCCAGATGGACGATCGTGCCGAGGAAGGCCAGGCTGTCCTCGGTCACGTCGGTGATCTCGCGCGACACGACGCTCAGCACCATCGGCCGGCCTTGGGCGTCGGTGCAGCTCATCGGCATGACCAGCACGGTGCGATAGTCGCGCTCGAACGCCTCGCGACGGTAGCCGGGATAATCCTCCGACACGCGGGCGTCGCGGATATAGACCGGCTGGTTGCGCTGGAGCGCGATCAATGAAGGACTGGTCGCGAGCTCCCACTGGTCGGGAAGCGTGCGCTGAATCAGCGTCGGGTCGTGACGGACCACGACATAGGCGTAGCCGTGCGGCACGTCGATCGCCATGATCGAGCCGATGGTCCAGTTCGCATGCCGGCAGGCGGCCTGGATCAGCTCGTGCAGCACGGTGTCGAGATCGCTGCCGGCGTTGATCGCGCTCGCGGCGTCGCGCAGCGCCAGGATCTGCGACTTCCGGTCGAACTGCTGCTGATTGTCCCGCATCGCGCCCCGTGCCCCGATTGGGGAATTCTAGACGTCGATCCCGTGCACGCGGCTCCGTCGCTTCGGCGGATCCGGCCGCCCTATCTTGCTCCGGACCGCAGGAAGACGCCACCTGCCGGCGCTCAATAGCCTCGGGCGGTATTCATGGGTGCGGGGCGGGTGTCGTGGAGTTCGTAGCGAGGAAGATCGTGTCCTTCGTCGAGACGACGATGATCGAGGGCGGCAAGCCGGCCGAGCGCCCGGTCACCATGGCAGTGGTCGCGGCCGTGCTGCGCAATCCGTGGGCCGGGCGGGGCTTCGTCGAGAACCTGCGGCCAGAGATCCTGCGCATCGCGCCGGGGCTGGGCGCCGAGCTCACGCGCCGCATGGTGGCGATCCTGCCGGCGGAGCGCATCGAGGCCTATGGCAAGGCGGCCGCGGTGGGCGTCAACGGCGAGATCGAGCATGCCTCCGCCCTCATCCACACGCTGCGCTTCGGCAATCTCTACCGCGAGGCAGCCCGGGGCACGGCATTCCTCAGCTTCACGAACACGCGCAACGGCCCGGGGGCGCTCCTCGCGGTCCCGATGATCCACAAGAGCGAGACCGGCAAGCGTTCGCATTTCATCACGATGAATTTCCAGGTGCCGGACGCGCCCGGACCGGACGAGGTGCTGGTGGCGATCGGCGCTTCCGACGGCGGCCGCGTGCATCCGCGGCTCGCCGACCGGTTCCAGGACATGGCGGAACTGGAACAGGAAAAGGCTGGCTGAACCAGACGGGGCGGGGCTCGCAGGCAGAAACAGCCCGACCGGCTCGGCAGATCAGACAAAATAGTATTGGCTAATTGATTAGTCTGTACTATTTGATCGGCCATGGTCGCCACCGCCCCCATCGACGCCGTCATGCAGGCGCTCTCCGTTCCGACCCGGCGCGCCGTGTTCGAGCGGATCATCCAGTCCGGCGAGATCACCGTGGTCGAGCTGACGCGGGGCAGCGGCGTGACCCAGGGCGCCGTCTCGCAGCATCTGAAGTCGCTGAAGCAGGCGGGCCTGGTCGCCGAACGGCCCGAGGGCCGGAACGTCTATTACCGCGCCCGGCCGGAAGGCCTCGAGCCGCTGGCGGACTGGATGAACCACTACGGCGCCTTCTGGCGCGACCGGTTCGCCGACCTCCGGGCGCTCCTCAAGGAGATCGATCCATGAACGACGCCGCAACCGCGACCCGGGACATCGTGGTCGAGGAGGTCTTCCCGCACGCGCCGGAGGCGATCTGGAAGACGCTGACCACCGGCGACCTGATCGGCCGCTGGCTGATGGCGCCGACCGGGTTCGCGCCGGTGCCGGGCACGCGCTTCACGTTCCAGACCAAGCCGGGCGGCGCCTGGGACGGCGTCATCCATTGCCAGGTGCTGGAGGTGATCCCGAACGAGCGCTTCGTCTACAGCTGGAGGGGCGGGCACGAGGCGAACGTCGGCTATGGCGCGCCGCTGGACTCGGTGGTCACTTGGACGCTGGCCCCGACCGCGGGCGGAACGCGCCTCCGCCTCGTCCATGCCGGCTGCGTGCTGCCGCGCAACCAGTCCGCGCTCGAGACCATGGGCGGCGGCTGGAAGACGGTCGTCCCCAGGATCGGCGCCATTGCCGCCGAGCAGGACTGACCGCCCCCCTTATAGGAGAAACCGATGAGCGACGCTTACACGGGCGGCTGCGCGTGCGGCGCGATCCGCTACGAGATCGCGGCCGAGCCGATCTTCACCAACCATTGCCAGTGCCGCGACTGCCAGCGGGTGAGCGGCACCGGGCACGGGTCCTACCTGACCTTCCCGTCGCGCGCCCAGGTGACGGTCACCGGCGCGGCGACGCACTGGAACCGGGTCGCCGACAGCGGCAACGTCAAGACGCACGGCTTCTGCCCCACTTGCGGCTCGCCGGTCTACCTGACGTTCGCCGCGATGCCCGACCTGTTCACCGTGCACGCCGCGAGCCTCGACGATCCCAGCCGCTACGCGCCGCAGGTGGTGACCTACGGCGTGCGCGGCCATGCCTGGGACCATCTCGATCCGGCCCTGCAGACCTTCGCGACGATGCCGCCGGGGTGAGGGGGCGGGGCGGCCACGGTCAGAACCGGTAGGCGGCGCCCAGCCCCACGACCAGCTGCGTCTTGCTCTGGACCAGCGGGCTGTCGGCGGCGTCGCCAGTGAGGCGATGGACATTGGCCATGGCCCGCACCAGCACATGCTCGGACTGCTTCCAGCTCAGGCTGGTGTCCAGGCCGGCGCTCTCCAGCCCGCCTTCTGGTCGGAACGCGCGCAGGCCGGAGCGCTGGGACTGGGTGGGCGTGATGCCGAAATAGGCCCGCTCGTAGCGGTCGTCGGCAAACACCAGCGCCGGCCCGGCGTCGGCCCACAGCCGGTCGCCGACGATCGGCTGCCGCCAGCTCGCCGCCACGCGGCCGCGCAGGCCGCGGTCCGACAGGCTCAGCGCCTGGGCCAGGTCGGCCTCGAACGACAGCCGGTTGACGTGGTAGCGGACGAAGCCGCCGCCCGACACCGCCGTCGCCAGGCCGCCCACATGATTGAGCTGCGCATCGTCCTTGTGCGACCGGCCGCCGAACATGCCAAGCGCCGGGCCGGCTTCGAAGCCGGATGCGTGCAGCACCGACAGCCGGGCGCCGCCGGGCCCGACCGACAGCAGGTCGCGATAGGTGACCGAGGCCAGCGGCAGCGGCTCGACATGCGCATGCTTGCTGCCCTCGTACTTGGGCGCCACCGCGGCGCCCAGCCCGAGCGTCACGGTCCATGGCCCCAAGGTCCGGGGTGCGCCCGGGTCCGGCGGTTCCTCGGACCGCGCCGCCGTCGACAGCAGCATGGCGGCCAGAATGATCATCACAATCGGGGATCTCGGCAAGAACAGGGCTCCTTTCGCTCGGCCGCCGCGGCGGTCGTCTGCGCTGATAGCCTTGTCCGTTGCCTTGGGCATGTCGGGATTGTTTCGGCGCTGAAACAGTATTGCTTGGCTGAAATGCCATGCCGTGCCGTCGGGCAATGCTATCCTTCGGCATGGCCCAGCTCCTGATCGTCGACGACGACGCTGACATCCTGGCGTTGCTCGAACGCTTCTTCCGCCAGCACGGCTATGGCGTCGCCGTCGCCGCGGACGGGGCTGCGATGATGGCCCGGCTCGACCGCGAGCCCGTGGACCTGGTGATCCTCGATGTCATGCTGCCGGGCGAGGACGGCTTCAGCCTGTGCCGCCGGCTGCGCCAGGCGTCGCGCGTGCCGGTGATCATGCTGACCGCGCAGACCGAGACGGTGGACCGCATCGTCGGCTTGGAGCTCGGCTCGGACGACTATTTGACCAAGCCGTTCGACGCCCGCGAGCTGCTGGCGCGGGTACGCGCGGTGCTGCGCCGGACCGGCGGTCCCGGCCCGGCTGCCGGGCCGGCGGCAGCGCGGCCGGCGATGCTGTTCTCGGGCTGGCGGCTCGACCTGGCGCGGCGCGAGCTGCGTTCCGCCGACGAGACCCTGATCCCGCTCAGCAGCGGCGAATTCGACCTGCTGCTGGCCTTCGCCGAGCATCCCGGCCGGGTGCTCACCCGCGACCAGCTGCTGGACCTGGCCCGGGGGCGCGGCGCCGATGCTTTCGACCGCAGCATCGATGTCCAGGTCAGCCGCCTGCGCCGCAAGATCGAGGTCGACCCGCGCAACCCCGAGCTGATCAAGACGGTGCGCCAGGGCGGCTACATGTTCACGCCCGCGGTGCGGCGGAGCTGATCCGATGCTGCCCTGCCCGGCGGACAGCCTCAAGCTGCGGCTCGCCGCGATCATCCTGGTGGCGATCGCGCTCACCGTCGGCCTGCGCGGCCTGACCATGGCCTTTGGCGGCCTGCTCGGCAATCCGCCGCTGGAAAGCACCGGCCTGCCGGATCAGGTTCGGGTCGTTCTCCGCATGGTCGAGGCGGCTCCGGCGGAGGCTCGGTCGGCCATGCTGGCCCCTTTGCGTGCCGGACCGCTCTCGGTCGTCTGGTATCCGAGCGCCGAGCCGCCGGTCCCGATCCCACCGCTGAAGCCCGGCGAGCTGGCGCCGGGCGAGGCCTATACCCGAACGTTGCTGGACGACCCCGGGCGCCACGTCTTCGCCTTCAGCGCAAGCGCGCCCGCCGCGGCCGCGCCGGTGCTGAACGCGGACCACGCGGTCAGTCCCCGCGCCTATTTCTCCGAGATCCAGCTTGCCGACGGCAGTTGGCTGCTGTTCACGGCCAGCGTCCGGGTCTGGGGCCTGGGACCGGTCGGCCGGGCGTTGGTCGTCCTGGCCTGCATCGTCATCGCCGTGGGGCTGGTGTCGACCGCAGCGACGCGCGGCCTGTCGCGGCCGGTCGCGCGCTTCGCCGAGGCGGCGCACCGCTTCGGCGTCGACCCCCAGGCCCAGCCGATTCCCGAGACCGGGCCGCGCGAGCTCCGGCGCGCCGCGGCCGCGTTCAACGCGATGCAGGCCCGGATTCAGCGTTTTGTCGCCGACCGGACGCTGATGCTCGCCGCGATCAGCCACGACCTGCGCACGCCGCTCACGCGCATGCGCCTGCGCGGCGAGTTCATCGACGATCCCGACCAGCAGGCCCGGCTGTTCCGCGACGTCGACGAGATGCAGGCGATGATCGAGGCGGCGCTGGCCTTCTTCGGCGACGATGCGCGGGCCGAGCCGACCACCAGCTTCGACATCGCCGAGCTGCTGCAGTCCGTGGTCGACGACTGCGCCGATCTCGGGCACGCCGTGCAGTACAGCGGGCCCGAGCGCGCGACCTTCCGCGGCCGTCCGGCGGCCCTCAAGCGCGCTTTTGCCAATCTGGTCGACAACGCCGTGAAGTACGGCCGCGACCCGGCGATCGCGCTGTCGGTCGCGACCGGCCAGGTGGCCGTGGCCGTCACCGACCGCGGCCCCGGCATCCCCGCCGACGCGCGCGAGCAGGTGTTTCGGCCGTTCTTCCGCCTGGACGCGTCCCGCAACCGCCGGACCGGCGGCATCGGCCTCGGGCTGGCGACGGCGCGCAGCATCGTGCGGGCCCATGGCGGCGACATCGCCCTCGACGACCATGGGCCCGGCCTGGCCGCGCGGGTCAGCCTGCCGGCGCTGTGACGCGGCCGGGAGCGCGGGTCCGCCAGCGCCCGTTATCCTGATACCAACATCGGGAGATGATCGATGACTGCCGTTTGGACCACCGTTGCGCGCCTGTTCGGCGTCGTGGCGGCGGCAGCGGTGCTGCCCGGCTGCGTCGCGTACGAGCCGGCACCGAGCTACGCCTATGGTGGCTCAGGCTACTACTACCCGCCGTCCTATTCGTATTATCCGGCACCGGCCTATGGGCCGTCGCTGGGCTTCAGCTACACCTACGTCGACCGCGACCGCGGCTGGTACCATGGCTGGCGCGATCGTGGCTGGTACCACGACCGGTAGCGCCGCTCAGGCCTCGGCCGCGTCCGCGGCCGGCCGGCTGTCGCCGATCAAGGCCAGCCACTCGTCCTCGGTGAGGGTGGCGACACCGAGGGCGCGGGCCTTGTCGGCCTTGGTGCCGGCGTCGGCGCCGACGATCACGTAGTCGGTCTTCTTCGACACCGAGCCGGCGACCTTGGCGCCGAGCGCTTCGGCGCGGGCCTGGGCCTCGCGGCGGGTCATGGTCACCAGCTCGCCGGTGAAGACCACGGTCTTGCCGGCGACCGGCGACGCAACATCGGCGGCGGGCGCGGCGGCGTCGGTCACGCGGATTTCGCGCGCCAGCTCGGCGACGACCTGGCGGTTGTGCGGCTCGGCGAAGAAGGCGACCAAGTCGGTGGCCTTGAGCTCGCCCATGCGATGGATGTTGACCAGCTCCGCCCAGGCTTCGGACTCGCGATCGCCGGCCGCCTCCATGGCGGTCACGAAGGCCTCGAGCGAGCCGTAGTGACGGGCCAGCAGCTTCGACAGACTCTCGCCGATCTGGCGGATGCCGAGAGCGTAGATGAAGCGCTCCAGGGGCAGCGTGCGGCGCGCTTCGATCGCCTGGACCAGCTTGGCGATCGAGACCTCGCCCCAGCCCTCGCGCTGTTTCAGCGCCTCGGCCCGGCCCGGTAGCCGGAACAGGTCGACCGGTGAGCGCACCAGGCCGTCGTCAAAGAAGGACTGGATGTGGATGTCGCCCAGGCCGTCGATGTCGGCGGCGTCGCGCGACACGAAATGGCGCAGCCGCTCCACGGCCTGGGCCGGGCAGATCAGGCCGCCGGTGCAGCGGCGGATGGCCATGTCGGGCTCGCGCACCGCCAGCGAGCCGCAGGCCGGGCAATGGTCGGGAAACGGGAAGGGCTGGGCGTCGGCCGGGCGCTCCTCGGGCACGTGCCCCAGGATCTGCGGGATGACGTCGCCGGCGCGCTGGACGATCACCATGTCGCCCGCGCGCACGTCCTTGCGCGCGATCTCGTCCTCGTTGTGCAGGGTGGCGCGGCTGACCACGACCCCGCCGACCGTCACAGGCTCCAGCTCGGCCACCGGGGTCAGGGCGCCGGTGCGGCCGACCTGGATGCTGATCCTCTTGAGGCGCGTGCGGGCGCGCTCGGCGGCGAACTTGTGAGCGATCGCCCAGCGCGGCGACCGCGCGACCATGCCCAGCCGCTCCTGCCAGTCCAGCCGGTCGACCTTGTAGACGACGCCGTCGATCTCGTAGTCGAGGGTCGGGCGCAGCGCCTCGATCTCGTCATGGAAGGCCAGCGCCGCTTCCGGACTGTCGCAGACGCGGACCAGCGGATTGACCTTGAAGCCCCACTGCGTCAGCGCCGCCAGGAACGCCTGATGGGTGTCGGCGGGCCGCCGGCTGGCCTCGCCGAACGCATAGGCGAAGAAGGCGAGCGGCCGGCGAGCGGTGATCTCGGGGTCGAGCTGGCGCAGGCTGCCGGCCGCCGAATTGCGGGGATTGGCGAACAGCGCTTCACCGGCCTCGGCGCGGGCGGCGTTCAGGCGCAGAAAGGCCGAGCGGGTCATGTAGACCTCGCCGCGCAGCTCGATCAGCTCGGGCCAGCCCTGGCCGGCCAGGCGCTGGGGGATGTCGGGCACTTTGGCGACGTTCGCGGTGACGTCCTCGCCGGTGACACCGTCGCCGCGGGTCGCGGCCTGGACCAGCCGGCCCTGCTCGTAGCGCAGGCTGAGCGACAGGCCGTCGATCTTGGGCTCGGCTGCGACCGCCAAGGCCAGGTCGGGATGGCGCTCGAAATCGCGCTTGAGGTAGTTGCGCACCGAGGCGAAGAAGTCGGCGACGTCCTCGGCCGTGAAGGCATTGCCCAGGCTCAGCATCGGCCTGTTGTGGGTGACCTTGGCGAAGCCCGCGGCCGGGGGTGCCCCGACCTTCAGGCTCGGGCTGTCGGCGCGCTGCAGCTCGGGGAAGCGGGTCTCGATCGCCAGGTTGCGGCGGCGCAGGGCGTCATAGTCGGCGTCGCTGACCTCGGGGGCGTCGGCCTGGAAATAGGCCTTGTCGTAGCGGTCGAGCAGCACCGCCAGGCGGGCGAGCTCGGCCTCGGCCTGCTCGGCGGTCAGCGCCTCGACGGGCAGCTCGGCGGCGTCGGTCATGACGCCAGCAGCCGGTCGGCCGCCGCCCGCGCTTCCTCGGTGACCAGGGCGCCTGAGAGCATGCGCGCGATCTCCTCCCGCCGCTCGCGCGCGCCGAGCGGCTCGACCGTGGTCACGGTGGCGCCGTCCTTGCCGGACTTCACGACCCGCAGCTGGTGGCGGGCGCGTGCCGCCACCTGCGGGCTATGGGTGACCACCAGCACCTGCAGGCTGTCGCCGAGGCGGGCGAGCCGGTCGCCGACCGCGGCCGCGACGGCGCCGCCGATGCCGCTGTCGACCTCGTCGAACACCAGGGTCGGCACCGGGCTGATCCGGGCCAGCACGACCTTCAGCGCCAGCATGATGCGCGACAGCTCGCCGCCCGAGGCGATGCGCGCCAGCGGGCCCGGCGCGCTGCCCGGATTGGTCGCGATCTCGAAGGCAACCCGGTCGGCGCCGTGGGCGCTCCAACCCGCCTCGCCGAGCGCCTCGACCAGGGTGCGGAAGCGCGCCTTGTCGAGCTTGAGGGGCGGCAGCTCGGCCAGGATCGCCCGGTCCAGCGCCGCGGCGGCGGCGATGCGGGCTGCCGTCAGCCGCGCGGCCGCGGCGGCATAGGCCGCGCGCGCCTCCTGGGCCGCGGCGCCGAGCCGCGCCAGCTGGCCGCTGCCGTCGGTCAGCTCGGCCAGGCTGGCGGCCATGCGTTGATGCAGCTCCGGCAGCGCGTCGACCGCGACGCCGTGCTTGCGCGCCGCCGCGCGCAGGGCGAACAGGCGGTCTTCCAGGCGCTCCAGGGCATTGGGCTCGTCGCCCGCGTCCCGCATCAGCCCGGCCAGCCGCTCGCCAGCCTCGGCCAGTTCGGCGGCCGCCCGCTCCAAGGCCGCGGCGACCGGCTCGGTGAGCTTGGCCGCCTCGGCCGGCAGGCGGCCGAGGCTGCGCAGCGCGCCCGCCACCCGGGTCTCGACGCCCCGGTCGCCGCCCAGCTCGGCCTGGACCGTCTCGAGTGCCTGGGCCAGGCGGCTCGCCTGCTGCAGGCGCACGCGCCGCTCGGCCAGGGCGGCCTCCTCGCCGGGCTGCGGCTTCAGCTGGTCGAGTTCGGCCAGCCAATGGCCGAGCTGCTCGGACTCCGCGGCGGCGCGGGCCTGGCGCTGGGTCGCCTCGGCCAGCGCCTGCTCGGCCGCGCGCCAGGCGCCGTGGGCGACGCCGACCACCGTGGCCGAGGGCCCGAGGCCGCCGAAGGCGTCCAGGACGTCACGGTGGGTATCGGGGTCGAGTAGCCCATGCTGGTCGAACTGGCCGTGCACCTCGACCAGGGTGCGGCCGATGCTGCGCAGCAGGCCGATCGACACCGCCTGATCGTTGATCGAGGCGCGGCTGCGGCCGTCGGCGCCGAGGATGCGGCGCAGCACCAGCGTGCCGTTGGCGTCCAGGCCCTGCTCGGCCAGGCTGGTGCGCGCGGGATGGTTGGGACCGACGTCGAACTCCGCGGTCACCGTCGCCTGGGCGGCGCTGCGCCGGACCAGGCCGGCGTCGCCGCGGGCGCCGAGCGCCAGGCCCAGGGCATCGAGCAGGATCGACTTGCCGGCGCCGGTCTCGCCGGTCAGCGCCGACAGGCCGGGCTGGAACTGCAGCTCGAGCCGGTCGACCAGGACGACGTCCCGGATCCCGAGGCTGACCAGCATCGATCCGCGATCAGAACGGCCACAGCCGGGCGAGCCAGCTGTCCGAGCTGCCCAGCGGCTTCAGATCCTTTTCCTTCAGCAGCGCATAGCTGTCGGCGTACCATTGCGAGCCCGGGAAATTGTGGCCCAGCACCGCCGCCGCGGTCTGGGCCTCGTCATGGACGCCCAGCGCCAGATAGCATTCGGTCAGCCGCGCCAGCGCCTCGGGCACGTGCGACGTGGTCTGGTATTCCTCGATCACCCGCTTGAAGCGGTTGATCGCGGCGATGTACTCGTGATGGCCCTCGTAGAAGCGGCCGATGTCCATCTCCTTGCCCGCCAGGTGGTCGCGCGCCAGGTCCTTGCGGATCTGGGCGTCGCGCGCATAGGCGGTGTCCGGGAAGCGGCGCAGCACGTCGTCCAGCGCGGCCAACGCGTCCTGGGTCATCTTCTGGTCGCGGCCGACGTCGGTGATCTGCTCGTAGTAAGCCAACGCCTTCAGGTAGTAGGCGTAGGCAATGTCGCGGTTGCCGGGATTGAGTTGGATGAACTTGTCCAGGGTCCCGACCGAATCGTCGAACTTGCCGGCGCTGTACTGCGCATAGGCTTCCATCAGCTGGGCCTTGGTGGCCCAGACCGAATAGGGATGCTGCCGCTCGACCTCGGCGAACAGCGTGGCCGCGCCGTTGTAGCGCTCGGCCAGCAGCGCATCGGTGGCGTCGTTGTAGAGCCGCTCGACCGGCGCCTCGACATAGGTGTCCTTGGGCTTCTGGCCGCCGCTGCAGGCAGACAGAACGCCGGCGCCGACGGCAAGCGCCAAGACGAAGGGAACGGGTTTGCGCATCGCTCTCACCATGGACCGGCGGCGAAGCTATCCCAGTGCCGCGAGCTCTGCAAATGCCAGCCGCAACGCCCGGCGTCGACGACGCGCCGGACCCCCGAGGCACAGCGAATCCGCGTCAGGCGATCTTGGCCAGCGGCAGCGCCGGCGCCTCGTCGGTCCAGCGCCAGGCGTGGGGGGCGGCGAACAGGGCGCGCAGTAGCCGGTTGTTCAGGGCATGGCCGGTGCGCAGGCCGCGGAAATGGCCGAGGATCGGCGCGCCGGCCAGCGCCAGGTCGCCGATGCAATCGAGCGCCTTGTGGCGCACGAACTCGTCCTCGAAGCGCAGACCGCCGGCGTTCAGTACCTGGTCGCCGTCGACCACGATGGCATTGTCCAGCGAGCCGCCCAGCGCCAGGCCGGCGGCGCGCAGGCCGTCGACCTCGGCCAGCATGCCGAAGGTGCGGGCGCGGGCGATCTCGGTCCGGAAGCTGCCGTCGGCCAGCACGAAGTGGCAGCGCTGCCGGCGGATCGCCTGGGCCGCGAAGTCGATTTCCACGGTCAGCTCGAAGCGCGCCGCCGGCTCCAGCGTGGCGCGGCGGTCGCCATTCGCCACCGCCACCGGCGCCAGGATCTCGATCGCCGGGCGCGGCGCGTCCAGGACGGCGCGGCCGGCGCAGTCCAGGAGGAAGGTGAAGGGCGCCGAGCTGCCGTCCATGGCCGGCACTTCCGGACCGTCGAGCACGACCAGGACATTGTCGATGCCGGCGCCGACCAAGGCCGCCATCAGATGCTCGACGGTCGACACGCCGATGCCGTCGTCGTTGCGCAGCTGGGTGCAGTGGTTGGTGTCGGCCACCAAGTCCCAGCGGGCCGGGACCTCGCCGTCGCGGCCGCCGACGTCGGTGCGCCGGAACCGGATGCCGTGGCCGGCAGCCGCCGGGAACAGCGACATCGCCACCGAACGGCCACAATGCAGGCCGATACCGGAGCAGTGCACCGCCGTCTTGATCGTCGCCTGCCGCGCCATCCCGCCGCCGTCGGCCTGGGCGTCCAGTTCGGGGGCAAGCGAGCCGGCGAACGGGGCGCGCACGATCGGGTTCGACAGATGGCGTAGGCTCATGATCCGCTTTCGGCCGTCTCTTGCGACGCACCGGTGGTACCAGTCCGGTTGGGGGCGGTTCAAATCACCTTTTGTTTCTGAATGTTACCGGCCGATCTTGCGGATGCGCGCAACCCCACCTCTGCTGCGGCGCAGCAAGACCTTGGGGATTTGTGGGGGCTCCGGCGGGCGCGGCTACCATATGTAGTCGGCGCCGCAAGCGCAAGGCCGGGCTGTCGTACAACCGACCGGCTTGCGGCGCCGCACGATTTGTGGAATGGACGAGTCATCCACGGTTCAACGCGGAGCAAGGGGGGAATCCGATGCATCGATTGACTGGTGCGGCCCTGATGATGGGCGCGCTGTGCCTGGCGGCGCCGGCCGCCTTCGCCCAGACCGGCACACTGAACAAGGCGGTCGGCGGCTATTCCTTCGAGGATGCCGCCAAGGAGGCGGCGACCACCAAGAAGAACGGCAAGCCGCTGACCTTCGCGATCGTCACCCACACCGCCGGCAACGGTTTCTTCGATCCGACATATGTCGGCGCCCAGGTCGCGGCCAACGCCTTCGGCATCAAGCTGGTCATGCTGGGCTCGGAAGCCCCGGTCGACGACATCCCGCGCGAGATCCAGATCCTGAACCAGATCGTCAACGATCCGACCATCGACGGCGTGATTATGACCACGCCGCAGTCGGGCGCCTATGACGACATCGTCAAGAAGCTGGAAGCCCGCGGCGTGCCGGTCGCGACCACCAACTCCTTCGATCCCAACCTCTACGACCGCTCGAAGATCAGCCACACCGGGCAGGACGCCTCGGCCGCCGCGATCGGCGGCGAAGCCCTGGTCAAGTGCCTGGTCGACAACAACGTCAAGGGCGGCTCGATCATCTTCCCGAACACCACGACGCTCGGCAACGTCGAGGTCAACAACCGCATCACCGCCGCGTTCCAGGCGGTGCTCAAGGGGCTGAAGGCCGCCGGCAAGCTGGCCAGCTTCAAGGTCGACGCCGGGCCCCAGAACATCGGCATCGACGTCGACAAGAACAACATCACGGGCTCGATCGTGAGCCTGATCGAAAGCCGCAAGGACGTGGTCGGCGCGTTCGCCGCCAACGGCTTCACCACCCCGGCCCTGGGCGATGCGATCAGCCAGCTCAAGCTCAACGGCAAGGTCTGCGCCTTCGGCTTCGACCTGGGCCCGAAGCAGCAGGAGCAGATCAAGACCGGCGCCTTGACCGGCTCGCTCGGGCAGCAGCCATTCCTGCAGGGCTTCTGGCCGGTGGCCCAGCTGTACCTGCAGATCGACCGCGGCGTCTCGGCGGCCAACCTCGACACCCGCGCCCAGCTGGTGACCAAGGACAACGTCGACAAGGTCGGCAAGCGCTTCGAGAACTAGCCGGAGTTCCGGCGCGGGCGGCCGCTGCCGCCCGCGCCGCCCGACCTGCGAGGGGCCCCGATGGCCGTGGTCGCGCATCATCCCGAGCCCGGCGGCGCCCAGCTCCGTCCGCCGTCCCAGCTCGCCGGGGGCTGGGAGCTTGGCCTTTTGGCCTTCATGGCCGTGCTGTATCTGGGCGGCCTTTATATCAACCCCGCATTCTTCGGCACCACCGACGCGATCTCGGCGGTCCTGCGCGACGCCGCCCGCTACGGCGTGCTGGCCGTCGGCATGACCTATGTGATCATCGCCAAGGAGCTCGACCTCTCGGTCGGGTCGACCTGGGGCCTGATCGCCACAGCGTTCTCGGTGCTGTTCGCGCCCAGCCACTTCGGCCTCGACGCGGGCACCGCGATCCTGGTGTGCCTGGCGATCGGCCTGGGCGTGGGCCTGCTCAACGGCCTGATCGTCACGGTGCTGGAGGTGCCCGCCTTCATCGCCACCCTGACGATGCTGTTCATCGGCCGCGGCCTGGTGCTGGGGCTGACCGGCGGCCAGACCATCGCCTATGAGGTCAAGGCCAAGGATTTCCCCCACGTCTTCGCCATCGGCGAAAGCAATGTGCTGGGTTTCAACAATCAGATCCTGGTGTTCCTGGTCGTGGCCGTGGTCGGCGCGGTGGTGCTGGCGGCGACCCGCTGGGGCTGGGCGACCTACGCCACCGGCGGCAACGAGATGGCGGCGCGGTTTGCCGGCATCCGCACCCGCTGGGTGCGCATCAGCGCCTATGTGGTGTCGTCGCTGTGCGCGACCCTGGCCGGCCTGATGAACGTGGCCCAGGACAAGGGCGTCACCTCGCAATACGGCCAGGGCGCCGAGCTGATCGCGATCGCGGCGGTCATCGTCGGCGGCGCGTCGATCCTGGGCGGCCGCGGCCGCATGCTGGGATCCTGCCTGGGTGCCGTGATGATCGTGCTGATCGACAAGGTGCTGCGCGAGGGCGTGCCGATCACCCGGATCATCGATGTCGGCGGCGAGAAGATGGAAGTGGCGGCCATGGCCCAGCTGCCGCCGGGCGCGGTGCCGGCCTTCCTGGGCGTGATCCTGGTCGTCGCGGTGCTGATCGAGCCCTTGGTCCGGCAGCGGCTGGTCCAGCGCTGGTGGGCGGCGCTGCGCGGCCGGGCGCGGCCGCTGGCGCTCGACGTCGGCGGCGTCGCCATCGCCGGCGCGCAGACCCGCGGCTCGACCGCCGCCGCGCGCGGCGTCGCGGCGCGCGGCCTGGCCGCCTTTTTCCATCGCCGCGATGCCGCTGCGATCCTGCTGATGGTGGTGCTGTGGGCGGCGGGGCTGTGGTTGCGGCCCGACTTCTGGGGCGGGCTCGACAACAGCTTCACCCTGCTGCTGGCGTTCTCCGAGATCGCCCTCCTGTCGGTGGGCCTGACCTTCGTCATGGCCAACGGCGACATCGACCTGTCGGTCGGGTCGGTGCTGGCGCTGTCCGGCGCCACCGCCGCCTTTGCCATGAAGGAGCTGGACTTCGCCCCGCTGACCGCGGTGGTCGCCGCGGTTGCGGTCGGCGGCCTGGCCGGCGTGATCAATGGCTGGCTGACCACGCGCGCCCGGCTGCCGGCGTTCGTGGCGACGCTGGCCATGTTCTACATCGCCCGCGGCCTTGGCGCCTGGATGGTCGCGGGCCGGCAGCTGTCGGGCTTTCCGGCCGGCTTCAACCTGATCGGCCGCAATCTCTACGAGGTGCTGCAGGCGTTCGGGCTGGAGCCGGGGGCCGGCGTGGCCGAAGCGGTGGCCAAGGCGGTCAGCATCCAGACCATCTTCGTGCTGCTGGTGGCCGTGATCGCGTCGGTGGTGTTGGCCCAGACGCCCTACGGCCAGAAGATCTATGCGGTCGGCGGCAACGAGCGGGCGGCGGCCTATGCCGGCATCAACACCCGGCAGGTGCGGTTCAGCGCGCTGCTGTTCTCATCGCTGTGCGCCGCGGCGGCGGGCGTCATCTATGTCGCCTACTATCGCAGCTTCAACCCGTCGGCGGGCGAGCTGCGCGAGCTGGACGGCATCGCGGCGGTCGTCATTGGCGGCGGCTCGATCTTCGGCGGCTACGGCACGATCGCCGGCTCGCTGGCCGGGGCGGCGGTGATCACGCTGATCCGCTCGCTGCTGTCGCTGCAGATCATCCTGGCCGACGGCACGTCGTTCGTGCTGCCCCAACATTGGATGAACGTGTTCATCGGCCTGATCCTGATCGCCGCGGTGATCGGCGACATCTGGATCCGCCAGAACGACATCGTCGGCCGCTGGCTGGCCCGGTTCCGCACGCCCAAGGAGCAGGCATGACCCCGATCGTCGAGATGCGCGGCATCCGCAAGAGCTTCGGCGCCGTCCAGGCGCTGTGGGACGTGAATCTGCGGCTGATGCCCGGCGAGATCCTGGGCCTGGTCGGCGACAATTCGGCCGGCAAGTCGACCCTGATGAAGGTCATGACCGGCGCCTATGTCCGCGACGAGGGCGAGGTGCTGATCGACGGCCGGCCCACCCATTTCAAGAGCCCGCACGAGAGCCGCGCCCTGGGGCTGGAGATGATCTACCAGGACTTCGCGCTCTGCGGGAACATGGATGTCGGCCAGAACATCTTCCTCGGTCGCTGGCCCCGGCGCTTCGGCCTGTTCGTCGATCGGCCGGCCATGTACAAGGCCGCCAACGCCGTGCTGCAGCGGCTGAAGGTCGACGTCAATTCGGTGCACCAGAAGGTCGAGAGCCTGTCGGGCGGGCGCCAGCAGTCGGTGGCGATCGCGCGCGCGATCTCGTTCAACCCCAAGGTCGTGATCTTCGACGAACCGACCGCCAACCTGTCGGTCATGGCGACCAACCGCCTGCTGGAGACCATGGCCGAGCTCAAGCGCCAGGGCGTGGCCCAGATCATCATCAGCCACCGCCTGACCGACATCTTCGAGGTCGGCGACCGGATCATGGTGCTGAAGCGCGGCCGGCCGGTCGGCGACCGCTACATCCGCGACACCACCGAGAAGGAGGTGCTCGAGCTGATCGTCTCGGGCACGCCCGAGACGGCGCTGACGGCGGCCGAGGCGCGGGCGCGGGCGGCGTAGCAAGCGGCACAGAGGCGCGATTGCGAGCGCCCGCCCGCGATCTTGCGCGGTTTCGCTCAGGTCGGCATGCTCAGCCGGATGAGCGACCCGGACCAGAGGCGGCGGGACATCCTGGGCGTCGTCCAGCGCAGCGGCTTCGTCACCATCGACGCGCTGGCCGGGCAGTTCGGCGTGACCCTGCAGACCATCCGCCGCGACGTCAACGAGTTGGGGGAGCAGGGCTTGGTCCGTCGCCACCACGGCGGCGTCGCCCGGCTCAGCAGCACCGAGAACATCAGCTACGACGTGCGCCGTCACGAGGCGGCCGAGGCCAAGCGGCGCATCGCCCGCCTGGTTGCCGAGCACATCCCCGACGGCGCGTCGCTGTTCATCAACATCGGCACCACCACCGAGGAAGTGGCGCGGGCGCTCAAGGCGCGCGAGCGACTGCGAGTGATCACCAACAATCTCAACGTCGCCATGATCCTGCACGAGAAGCCGGACTTCGAAGTGCTGGTCGCGGGCGGCGTGGTGCGCAACCGCGACGGCGGCATCATCGGCGAGGCCGCGATCGAGTTCATCCAGCAGTTCCGCAGCGATTTCGCGATCATCGGGACCAGCGGCATTGAACCCGACGGCACGCTCATGGACTTCGACTATCGCGAGGTCCGCGTCGCCCAGGCCATCATCGCCCATGCGCGCCAGGTCTTCCTGGTCGCCGACCACACCAAGTTCGGCCGCAACGCCATGGTCCGGCTCGCCGCAGCAGGCGCGATCTCGGCCGTGTTCACCGACCGCGATCCGCCGGAGCCCTATCGCGGTTCGCTGCTCGCGGCCGGCGCGGCGATCCATGTCGCGCCCGACGACCGCGCCGCCTAGATGTTCGGTTTCGAATGTTTTGGTTTCGGTTGCGAACGTGATCGCCGCGGATTATGGTGCCCGCCGATGGACTTCGAGGAGGCGGCCGGTGCCTGAGACACCCGCGGACCTGCTGATCGTGGGCGGCGGCATCAATGGCGTGGGCATCGCCCGCGACGCGGCGGGGCGGGGTCTGTCGGCCGTGGTCTGCGAGCAGGGCGACCTGGCCTCGGCCACCTCGTCGGCCAGCACCAAGCTGATCCATGGCGGCCTGCGCTACCTGGAGCATTACGAGTTCCGGCTGGTGCGCGAGTCGCTGCTCGAGCGCGAGGTGCTGCTGGCCAGCGCGCCGCACATCATCTGGCCGTTGTCCTTCGTGCTGCCGCACGAGCCGCATCTCCGGCCGGCCTGGCTGATCCGCCTGGGCCTGTTCCTGTACGACCATCTGGGCGGCCGCAAGCGCCTGCCCGGCTCGCGGGGGATCGACCTCACGCGCGATCCCGCCGGCCAGCCGCTGCAGGACAAGTTTCGCCGCGGCTTCGTCTACAGCGACTGCTGGGTCCAGGACAGCCGGTTGGTGGTGCTCAACGCGATCGATGCCGCCGAGCGCGGCGCCGCCATGCTGCCGCGCACCCGCTGCCTGTCGGCCCGGCGCGTGGGCGGCCTGTGGCAGGCCGAGCTGGAGGACGTCCGCACCGGTGCCCGCCGCACCATGGCCGCGCGCGCCCTGGTCAACGCCGCCGGCCCCTGGGTCGACGCCATGCAGCGCCAAGTCCTGGGGCGCAACGCCCCGCGCAAGACGCGGCTGGTCAAAGGCAGCCACATCGTCGTGCCGCGCCTGTTCGAGGGCAGCCAGGCTTACATTCTGCAAAACAGCGACCGCCGCATCGTCTTCGCCATTCCCTACGAGGACGATTTCACCCTGATCGGTACCACTGACGTGCCGTTCGAGGGCGACCCGGGCACGGTCAAAATCTCGGACGACGAGGTCGGCTATCTGTGCCGGGTCGCCTCCAGCTATTTCCGCCGGCCGATCGCCGAGCCGGACGTCGTCTGGACCTATTCCGGCGTGCGCCCGCTCTATGACGACAACACCGCGAACGTCTCGGCCGTCACCC